>JAZRPC010000153.1:0-11649 GCA_045649005.1 Acutalibacteraceae bacterium | reverse complement strand
AGCTTGCCTGCCAACCTTTTTGAGCTGTGCCAGACGAAACTCATTACCGATTGCAAAGGCGATAAAGCCCAGTGCAAGGTCGCAAAGTATTGAATAAAACTCCGGGTTATTGTCGCTACTGTTAAAGCCGAAACCCACCCTACCAAGGCAGAAGGGACCAATAAGAACGCCCGCCACAAGGTAAGCCGTAACTGCAGGCAGACCGAATTTTTTTGCAACTCGTGAAAGCAAAAGACCCGACAAAAGTGCGATTGAAAGTGTTAATAAAATTTCTGTTGTTCCGTGCATATCGGACGCTTCTTTCTTTAAAAATTAATATGGATACTTTTAATAATAGTTTATCATTGCGGTTGATATTTTAGCACAAGTGACCGAAAAGTCAAGGGTATTTTGTGCATTTATTCCAATAATCATTAATGTAAAATATATTGCTTAAAATCCACTATTAATATATAATATCTTTGAATAATTATCATTGTCGAAAGGCGGATTATTTTGAACATTATTGTTGTCGGCTTGGGCAAGGTTGGCTACACCGTTGCCGAACAGCTTTCACAGGAGATGCACGACATCACCGTTGTTGACACAAACGAAGACGTTGTCAGCGACACCTTGCAGGATATCGACGTCAATGCCGTAGTGGGCAACGGCGCAGTCAGCAAAACACTTATCGAGGCGGGCGCCGAGGAATGCGACCTTTTAATCGCTGTCACGGGTAGCGACGAGCTAAACATTCTCAGCTGTCTTCTTGCAAAAAAGCTTGGCGTAAAAGATACAATCGCCCGTGTTCGCAACCCCGAATACAACGACGATATGCGCATAATAAAAGACAGTCTCGGTCTTGCAATGGCAATCAACCCTGAGCGTGAAGCTGCGGCGGAGATTCAGCGTATTCTCAAATTCCCCACAGCCAGAAACGTTGACATTTTCGGTCACGGCAAGGTTGAGCTTCTCAGCTTTGTTGCACACGACAACTGCACCCTGACAAACAAAGCCGTTAAGGATTCATTTTCAAAGCTCAAAACAAAGGCTCTTGTGTGCGCCGTCGAAAGGGGCAAGGAGGTTTTCATACCCACAGGTGATTTTGTCATTGAAGAAAACGACACAGTCGCCGTTCTCACCCCGTCAAAAACAGCGCCCGAGTTTTTCAAGCAAATCGGCTACCGCACCAACGACATCAAAAACATTATGATTATCGGCGGAGGTAAAATTGCCCTTTATCTTGCAAAGGCTCTCAGCCACATCAACGTCTGCACAACAATCATTGAAAAAGACCTTGATACCGCCCTCAACCTCAGCGGCACCCTCACCAACACAAACATTGTACACGGTGACGGAACAAACCGCTCGCTTCTTCTTGAAGAGGGGCTTGAGGATGCCGACGCCTTCTGTTGCCTCACGGGCATTGATGAAGAAAACATCGTTCTTTCTCTTTTTGCAAAAAGCGTGGCGCCAAAAATCAAAACAATCACAAAGGTCAACCACACTCTTTTCCGTGAGGTTATTAAAACTCTTGATATCGACAGTGTTGTTTACCCCAAATTTACAACCGCAAACATAATTCTGAAATATGTACGAGGCAAAGCGGCACGTGGTGGTGTAAGTGACGTTCACAAGCTCACAAAAATCATCAACAACAAGGTTGAAGCCATTGAGTTCCGTGTTACTGCCGAAAGCAGCCTTGTAAACCGTGAAATTCAGGAGCTTGATTTGAGGGAAAACATTCTTCTCGGTTCCATCACCCGCAATAAAGAAGTAATCATCCCCCGAGGCACCGACGTTTTAAAAGAGGGCGACTCCGTTGTAGTTGTAACCACCACAGAGCGCCTTTCACGCCTTGACGATATTCTGAAATAAGGAACAATAAAATGAACAAACGAATGATAGCATACATCCTTGGCATTTTGCTTCTGTGCGAGGCGGGGCTGCTTATCTTTCCCGCCATTGTGGCTCTGATCTACAAGGAGGCTGTTCTCTTCAGCTTTCTTCTCACCATCGGTGCCCTTGCCCTTTTCGGCATGCTTCTTGTGGCTCTCAAGCCTAAGGATAAAACAATCTATGCCCGACACGGGCTCATAATCGTTGCCCTGGGCTGGATTTTAATGAGTCTTTTCGGTGCTCTTCCATTCAGGCTGAGCGGTGAAATCCCCAACTATCTCGATGCACTTTTCGAGGCAGTCTCGGGCTTCACAACAACAGGCTCCAGCATACTGACAAATGTTGAAGCGCTGTCAAAATCAATGTTATTCTGGCGCAGCTTCACCCATTGGATAGGCGGTATGGGCGTTCTTGTTTTCGTTATGGCTGTTCTGCCCCTTGCGGGCGGCGGCGGTGACCTCCACCTGATGAAAGCCGAAAGCCCCGGCCCCAACGTTTCAAAGCTTGTGCCGAAATCCAGCAAAACAGCTCGTATTCTTTACGGAATATATCTTGCTATGACCGTTGCCGAAATATTACTTCTCTTTGCCGGCGGAATGTCTCTTTTCGAAAGCCTGACACTAACCTTCGGCACAGCGGGTACCGGCGGCTTCGGTGTTCTCAACACAAGCATTGCAAGCTACTCCCCCTTCTGCCAGGGAGTCATAACCGTATTTATGGCTCTTTTCGGTGTAAACTTCAACTTCTATTTCCTGCTGCTTTGCAAAAAATTCAAGGATGCCATCAGAAGTGAAGAGGTCTGGACATATTTCGCAATAATGCTCTCTGCAATAACTGTTGTGGCAATAAACATAAGCAATATGTTTGACTCCTTCGGCGAGGCGTTGCACCACTCTGCATTCCAGATAAGCTCGGTTATGACCACAACCGGCTATGCCACAACCGACTTCAACCAATGGCCGGAGCTGAGCAAAATAATTATGCTGGCAGTTATGTGTATCGGTGCTTGTGCGGGCAGCACCGGTGGCGGTCTCAAGGTTTCAAGACTTATAATTCTTCTCAAAGCCTCACGCCGTGAATTTCGAAAGATTTCTCACCCGAGAAGCGTTAAAATAATCACCTTTGACGGCAACCGTGTCAGCGACGAAACAATACGCAATACCTTCGCATATTTCTTTATCTATGCTATGATTTTCGGCGCCTCGGTGCTTGTTGTGTCACTTGATAATTTCGATTTTGCCACAACAACAACGTCTGTCGTGGCAACCCTCAACAACATCGGCCCCGGTCTTAATATGGTCGGTGCAACCGGTAACTTCTCCGAGTTCAGCATTCTTTCAAAGCTTGTTTTGATTACAGATATGCTTCTTGGCAGGCTTGAAATTTTCCCGCTTCTTTTCCTTTTTGCCCCATCAAAGCAAAAGGTGAAAATATTCAGCAAAATAAAAAACAGATTATAATACCGAAAGGAAAAATATATGAGAACAATCAACTCAATCTCCAAAAACTGGCTTTTCACAATGGATGAAAAAGCAAACCCCGCCACCCTGCCCGAGAATGCAGAAGCACTTGACCTGCCCCACACCTGGAATGGCAGGGACGGTCAGGACGGCGGCAACGACTACAAGCGTCAGAAATGCTTTTATTTTAAAGAAATCACAAAATCAGAGCTTGTCGGCGAAGAAAACTACCTTGAATTTGACGGTGTCAATTCATCAGCCGAGGTTTTCTGGAACGGCGAAAGCCTGAAAATCCACCACGGCGGTTATTCACGCTTCAGAGCAAAAATCCCGTCAGATAAAATAAACGAATCAAACGTTCTCGCCGTTTCGGCAGACAACACCCCCAACGAGGAAATTTACCCCCAGGTTGCCGACTTCACCTTCTACGGCGGTATTTACAGAGACGTCAAAATCATAAGCGTACCCGCCGCTCACTTTGACCTTGACTATTATGGTGCCCCCGGCATTATGGTTACGCCCGCTATAAAAGGCTCGGGCGCAGAGGTTGAAATTCAGGTGTTCACAAAAAATGCAGACGGCGCAACCGTTACATATAAAATCCTTGACGGTGAAAATGTTGTTGCAGAGTTAACCTCACAAGACACAAAAGCAGTTCTCACAATCGAAAACGTTCACCTTTGGAACGGCAGAAAGGATCCCTTCCTTTACACCGCCACAGCGGAGCTTCTTGTAAACGGGGAAATCATAGATTCACTTTCAACACGCTTTGGCTGCAGAAGCTTCAGTGTTGACCCCGAAAAGGGCTTCATTCTCAACGGCGAGGAATATCCCCTTCGTGGTGTTTCCCGCCACCAGGACTACCCCGAAAAGGGTAACGCACTCACCCCCCAGGACCACAAGCGTGATATTGATTTGATTCTCGAGGTTGGCGCAACAACAATCCGCCTTGCCCACTACCAGCACGCACAGGAGTTCTATGACCTTTGCGACGAAAAGGGTCTTGTTATCTGGGCAGAAATCCCCTACATCTCCCGCCATATGCACGGCGGCTACGACAACACAATAAGCCAGATGACAGAGCTCGTAGCCCAGAACTACAATCACGCTTCAATCTGCTTCTGGGGTCTTTCAAACGAAATCACCATTGCGGGCGCAGACGACCCCCACCTTATCAAAAACCACAAGGATTTAAACGACCTTGTTCATAAAATGGACTCCACACGTCTCACCACCATTGCAACTGTTACAATGTGCTCAATGGATAACGAGTATGTTCACATCAGCGACGTGCTTTCCTACAACCACTATTTCGGCTGGTACGGCGGCACAACGGAAATGAACGGCAAATGGTTTGACGATTTCCACAAGAAATACCCCAACAAAGCAATCGGCTTGAGCGAATACGGCTGCGAGGCTCTTAACTGGCACACCTCAGAGCCCACACAGGGTGACTATACCGAAGAATATCAGTCATACTACCACGAGGAGCTCATTAAACAGATTGCAGAACGCCCCTATATCTGGGCAACCCACGTCTGGAATATGTTCGACTTTGCCGCCGATGCCCGTGCAGAGGGTGGCGAAAACGGAATGAACCACAAGGGTCTTGTCACCTTTGACAGAAAATATAAAAAAGACTCCTTCTATGCATACAAGGCATGGCTTAATCCCGAGCCTATGGTGCATATCTGCTCAAAGAGATACGTTGACCGTGTTGAGGATATAACAAAAGTCACCGTTTACTCAAACTGCGACGAGGTGGAGCTTTTCAGAAACGGCGAAAGCGTGGGCAAACAGAAAAAAGGCAAATTCCCATTCTTCTATTTCGACGTTAAAAACGAAGGCACCTCAACACTTGAGGCAAAAGCCGGCGACCTTTCAGACACCGCCACAATCAACAAGGTTGACACCCCCAACGAGGACTACATAATGAAAGAAGAAAACCAGGTAATCAACTGGTTTGAAATCACCACCCCCGTTGGCTACTACTCAATCAACGACACAATCGGCGACATCATGAGCACCCTCAAGGGCAAAATAGCTCTCTTAAAGGTTCTTATGCTCGTCAAAAACGTTATGTCACAGGGCTCAAAGGACGGAAAGCCCGAGGTTATGGGCTTCAGCTTGGGCAAGGTCAACAAAAGCATGCTTCAGTCCTTGCTTGGTATGGTAAAGGGCTTCACAATCAAACGTGCATTTATGATGATGGGCAACAAATTCACAAAAGAGCAAATTCTCGAAGTGAACTCAATGCTCAACAAAATAAAGAAGAAAAAATAAGAGAAACTCCCTGCGGGGAGTTTCTTTTTTTGCTACCGGTCACCGGTCATTAGCCCCCGGAATTATGACTACCATTTTGTTCCTTCGATTTTATTTTATCTAAATATAAAGCTTTGTATTCAGATGAATAAAGTTGTTTATCTTGGCACCTACCACTCGCCACTTCCAACTAAAAAGTAGGGGACGGTCTTGACCGTCCCGCAAAAATCGAATATAAAAACGGGCGGGTCAAGACCGTCCCCTACCGGTGTTGGAAATATATATGTGTGCGAAGCGGCTGGAGGCTGGCGACTAGCGACTGGTAGCTATTTTTTGCTTGCATTCTCTCCCCTATACTTGTATAATGAAGAAAGCAAAAAATCTATGGATGTGATATTTTGGCAGAAATTCTTGCAACCGTTATGGCTGTTTTCGCCGTAATCGGTGCTGTTGATAAAATTCTTGGCAACCGCCTGAAGCTGGGCGACGAGTTCGAAAAAGGCATAATGACCCTTGGGCCTCTGTCCCTTTCGATGCTGGGTATGATGACCATTGCCCCCGCCCTCGCAGATTTTCTTGTGCCTGTTATAACCCCCGTGGCAAATCTTGTGGGCTTTGACCCAAGCGCCCTTGCGGGCATTCTGATAGCCAACGATATGGGCGGTGCATCTCTTGCAAAATCTATCGCCGAAAACGAGCTTCTTGCCGCATTTCACGGTCTTTGTGTGGCATCAATGCTGGGCGCAACGGTTTCCTTTACAATCCCCGTTGCTCTTCGCTCCTCAAAAAAAGAAAACCACGACGACGTTCTTCTCGGTCTTCTTTGCGGCATCTCCACAATCCCCGTGGGCTGTTTCATTTCGGGTCTTGTAATGGGCATCAAGCCCCTCACCGTGCTCATAAACCTTCTGCCCGCCATCGTGATTTCTGTAATCATCGTAATCGGTCTTTTAAAATTCCCCAAAATAACAATCAAGGCATTTTCAATTTTCGGCAAATTCATTGCAATTCTCATAACCGCAGGTCTTGCACTTGGCATTTTCCAGACACTTACAGGCAAAACGCTTCTCAAAAACACCGCCCCGCTTATGGAAAGTGCGGCAACCGTTTTCACAATCTGTATAACCCTTGCGGGCACATTCCCACTTATTGCAATCATTTCGAAGGTGTTAAAAAAGCCCCTCTCCGCTCTCGGAAAGAAGCTCTCGCTTGACGACGTTTCTGTTGTGGGGCTCATTGCCACCCTTGCAAACTCCATCGCCACAATGGAAAGTGCCGACAAAATGAACCGCCGTGGCAGAGTTATGAACCTCGCCTTTGCCGTTTCAGCCGCTTTCGTTTTTGGCGACCATCTGGCATTCACCCTCTCCTTTGACGATGCCCACATCATCCCCGTTATCGTGGGCAAGCTCACCGCAGGCGCCGCCGCCCTCATAATGGCATTTTTGCTTGAGAAGAAAACAAAGTAAAAAAATCCCCCTCGATGAGGGGGATTTTTTAGTTGCAAGTTGAGAGTGGCAAGTGGCAAGTTTTGGGGCACTGCGTGCCGATTATATTGATTTGTTGGTGGGATAGATAATGTAGGGGCGGGTCTTGACCCGCCCGTTTGTGTGTTCGATTTTTGCGGGACGGTCAAGACCGTCCCCTACTTTTTTAGTTGCAAGTTGCAAGTTGCAAGTATCGGGGCGCAAGCGCCGATTTTATTAATGTGTTGCGAAGCCTCATTTCGTATTACGCATTCAATTCCAACATTCCCTCAAACGCAAGCTTTTCATCAAACCCGCCGGGGCTGTTGTCAAAATTCTTGTTGCCCTGTGCCCAACGTGAGCACCAATGGGCAATCTCATCTTTTTCGGCTTTGATTTCAACCGAAGTGAGCCTTTTCACGGTGTCAATAAGTGTTTTTTCGTCGCAGCCAAGAACGTTCAAAAGCTCGTTGAAACGTTCAGGCATAAACGCCTTTCCCCTTTCGAGAAACAGCGGCATAAACGCCGTACAGGCTTTGCCATGGGGAACGCCGAAATTCTCGGTCAAAACATAACCAACTGTATGAGGAAATGCGGCGCCGCACACGTTAAGCTCAAGCCCCGCATAAATCGAGCCGAGATACAGCCTTTCACGAAGCTCATTTGGTGGCAAAGTCTTAGTTTTATCAAGGTATCTTAACCCTTCAAAAATTAAGGGTAATGCCATTTTTGCGTATGCCTTTGGCAAGTCTGTGCATTTTTTTGAAAACCAGCCCTCAACAGCGTGGGCAAAAGCATCGAGTGCCGTTGAAACGGTGGTGTCATAGCCCATAGAACAGGTGTAGCGGTAATCAAGAAAAGACACCGCACCGTAGCAATCCGCACCCGAAATACTCTTTTTCATCATATTTTTGTCATTTGTGAGAACAGAAACGCCTGTAACCTCGCTACCCGTTCCCGCTGTTGTGCCCACAAGCACAAGGGGCAATGCCTTTGCGGGGATTTTTCTGTTATAAAGCCCGTCAATATCAAATTGCGGGTTTTCGGCGCATATGGCCACCGCCTTTGAAGCGTCAAGAGGCGAGCCGCCGCCTATACCGATTATAAAATCCGCACCGAACTCTCTCGCACACCTTCCGCCCTCAATAGCAGAAGAAACGAGGGGGTTCGCTGTTATTTTGCTAAAAACACGGTATTCAATACCACAATTTTCCAAAGCTGTTTTCACATCCCCAAGTGCGCCGCATTTTTCGGCACTGCTACCACCAGTTACAATAAGGCACCTTTTGCCGAAACCGCTGAAAATATCGGCATTTTTCACAACGCAGTTTTCACCGCAGATTATTCTTGCGGGCATATAAATGTTAAAATCCATAAAAACAGCTCCTTAATTTTATACAACATTATACCATATTATATAACAAATTCCAATTGAAAAAACAAGCGTAATATAGTATAATTATCAAGATTAAAGTATAATTTGGAGGAATGTTGCTTGAAGTCTAAAAGTGAGCAAAAATTAATAAAAGCGCCTGACGTTTTTGTTATTTTTTTAACACTTTTCACAATTTTTCTTTTTTTTACCATTCCTCTCAAATCGGGGTCAGACACCCTCGTTGCCACCGTCACCGTGGACGGTAAACAGGTTAAAAAAATCAATCTCAAAGAGAGCGAGGATATGATTTTCACTCTCCCCACCAACCCAGAGGTAACTCTTGAAATCAAAGACGGCAAAATCCGTTTTATTGACTCCCATTGTCCCGACGGCACTTGTGAAAAAAGCGGATTTTTAGAAAAAAACGGCGACACCGCCGCCTGCATCCCCGCCAAAACAGTTGTCACCATCAGCGGAACAGAAGATTCCGACATTGATGCAATAGCGGGATAATTTCAACCGCTCCATTTATATCTGACGGCTTTGCAAACCCTATCATCCCTGTTTTGCGTAGCAAAATAGGGTGGGGGCAAGGAACACGACCGCCGCCTGTGGCGGATGAAGGGAGTGTGAGTTGGCGTAGCGGTCAAAATTCTGTGAAGCGAAAAGCGAACAAAGAATTTTGGGCACCGCAAGAGGACACGCAACATTGTTTTCTGCAAGAATAAAGTTTCAAGCGTGCATTAAAATCAAATTGCGGGGTGGTGGGTCGCCCCCTGACGGACACTCTTCGCCGATGAAACGAACAACGTATATGACAGCTACAAAACAAAGGTGTGATATTCTGAAAAAAACAAAAGCAAACACCGTGGCCTTGATGGGGCTTTTTTGTGCGCTGGCAATGACGATTTCATACCTTGAATCACTTTTGCCGCCAATAGTCCCCATTCCGGGCATAAAGCCGGGCTTTTCAAACATTGTCACAATGTTCTGTGTCAGCACCCTCGGGGTGCCCTACGGCTTGGCGGTAACTCTCTTCAAATCATTTTTTGCCCTGCTCACCCGTGGGGCAACCGCTTCAATCCTCAGCCTTTGCGGCGGTCTTCTGAGCCTTCTCGCTATGGCATTTCTTTTAAGGCTCACAAATTTCTTCGGTTATATCGGCACAGGTGTAATATGCGCCATTTTCCACAATATTGGTCAGCTTTGCGCCGCCGTTGTAATATTAGGCAACGCCATTCTCGGCATTGCACCAACGCTTCTTTTGAGCGCCCTTGCTTCGGGCGTGGTGACGGGCACGGTTTTCTGTTATACATTGCCTACCCTAAGAAAGCGAATTAACTTTAACAAAACAGCTTGCGAAAGCAAGTGTAAGTAAGGGGAAGATAATATAATGCTCAAACACATTGCAGGTGTTCTCTCTCCTGCCGCAAGGGGCAGGGGTGGAGTCAAGGTTCCACACTTTAAAAACACCCAGGATTGCAAAATTATCAGAATGCCTGTTCCCAAACAGGTTGTTCTGCCGATGCAGCAGCACATCGGCGCACCCTGTGTGCCCATCGTCAAGGTCGGCGACACAGTAAAGGTGGGTCAGGTTATCGGCGACACCGATAAATTTATTTCAGCACCAATTCACGCCTCGGTTTCCGGCACGGTTACCGCCGTTTCAGACACAGTTCTTGCTAACGGCAAGGTTGCCCCCGCCGTTACCCTTGAATCCGACGGCAAAATGGAGCTTTTTGAAGAAATCGCTCCACCTGTTATAAAATCAACAGAGGATTTCAGGCAGGCTATACGTGATTCGGGTCTTGTTGGTCTTGGCGGCGCCGGCTTCCCCAGCCACGTTAAATTCGCCCTTGACCCCAACAAGCCCATAGACACAATAGTTGTCAATGCCGCAGAGTGCGAGCCCTTTATCACGGTGGATTACCGTGAATGCGTGGATAACACCCTTTATATCATCAAAAGTCTGATGATCATAAAAGAATATATGAAAATCCCACACGCCGTTATAGCTGTTGAAGACAACAAGCCCAAGGCTATTGAAATGCTTCAGAAGGCGGCAGATGAAGTGGGCGACGGCTCAATTAAGGTGATGGCTCTTAAATCACGCTACCCTCAGGGTGCCGAAAAAATGATTGTTTATTCTGCAACAGGCAGAAAAATTCCATTTGGCAAGCTCCCCGCAGATATCGGTTGCATTGTTATGAATGTCACCAGCACAGCATTCATCGGCAAATATCTTGAAACAGGTAAACCCCTTGTCAGCCGTTCTCTTACCGTTGATGGCTCGGCAATCACCAAGCCTCAAAACGTGCGTGTGCCCATCGGCACAAACATCAACGAGCTTGTTGAATTTTGCGGCGGATTTACAGGTAATGTCAATAAGGTTATCGCAGGTGGCCCCATGATGGGCACCTCACTTGTAAACACCAACGTCCCCATTCTCAAAAGCTACAACGCTGTCCTCGCCTTTACAAAGGGCTCAATTTCTGAAAAAGAGGATAACGACTGTATCCGTTGCGGACGTTGCAGTCAGGTCTGCCCAATGGGTCTTATGCCCACAAATATTATGCGTTCCGTAAAAGCCAAGGATATTGACGGTCTCAAGGAAAGCTCCGTTATCGCCTGTATGCAATGCGGCAGCTGTGCCTACGCTTGCCCCGCAGGCAGACCCCTTGTTCAATACCTTGTTCTTGCTAAAGATATGCTCAGAGAGGACGGTGCTAAAAAATGAGTGAAAACGCCCTTATTGTAAAAGTCAAACCAACCGTTACAGCATCCCCCCATATGAAATCCCACGAAACCTCAAAGGGTATGATGCTTGACGTTATAATCGCTCTTATCCCCGCCCTTTGTGCTTCAATCTGGCTTTTCGGGCCCCGAGCATTGATAGTCAACGCTGTCAGCGTTTTGTGCTGCGTGCTGTTCGAGTACCTCACACGAAAGGCACTTAAAAGAAAAAACACAATCGGCGACCTCAGCGCTGTTGTAACGGGTCTGTTGCTGGCATTCAACCTGCCCTCAACTCTTCCTATATGGATGATTCCCATTGGTGCATTCGTTGCAATAGTTGTTGTTAAACAGTTCTTTGGCGGTATCGGTCAAAACTTTGTAAACCCCGCCCTTATGGGCAGAATCGTGCTTATGGTTTCATTCCCCGGTCCCATGTCAAACTGGGTCAAAATTTATAATTGGAAGTCGGAGG
>JAZRPC010000152.1:0-30428 GCA_045649005.1 Acutalibacteraceae bacterium | reverse complement strand
TTGTTTTTCATCAAGGTAATTCTTGGCTATGGTGACATCAGATTTCAATATTCTGCCATCCGGAGCATTTTTCCAAGTGATAAGCCCCATATTTTCTTTGGTATGGTCGGCTGAACTATATACGATTTCTGCACCTGTTTTGCCAGTAATTGCATAATGGAACTTATTCTGCACCATTGCGTAGAAATCTTTTGTAGTAGGTGCAGTTCGGTCATAGTCAATGCTACATTCGGCATAAATGTCTGTAATTTGTTGCCAAATTCGTCTTTCGCTTGCTCGGATGGAGCGTACTCTTTCAAGAAGCTCACGGAAATAATCCTTGCCAAAGGCTGTTTTGCCCTGCTTCAATCTCTCATCATCCATAGCAAAGCCTTTGGTTATGTATTCCTTTAAGACCGATGTTGCCCAGATTCTAAAATGTGTGGCACGAAGAGAATTAACTCTGTATCCAACAGAGATAATTGCATCAAGGTTATAGAAGACAAGATTTCTTTTAACAATTCTTGTTCCTTCATTTTGAACTGTTTCCATTTTGGAAACAGTTGAATCCTGTATCAATTCACCCTCGTCATAAATATTTGTAAGATGCTTTGAAATTGCCGGTACCTCAACACCAAACAGTTCTGCCATTGATTTCTGAGTAAGCCATATAGTTTCATCTCTTACAAGTGCATTAACGCTGACATCTTCATCATCCACCTTATAAAGCATAAACTCAAATTCATTATTCATTAAATAAACCTCCTCGCACAAACGAGATTCGCCAAAATAATTATATCACTAAAGGGCAACAGATTCAACTAAATCAAACTGAAATATTAAATGTGTTTAAAAACCTTATTCAAGATAACAAGTAAGATAATAAGTAAGTATTCTTAGGTTAAATATGGAACACCAAATCTGTCTTGACAAAGCAATTTTTATGTATTATTATGCAGATAGTTGGAAAACCTGAAAATTGAAAAAGCCGAGAATCCTTGATTCTATTAGGTTTACGGCTTCTCATCCAGGTCTTGTTACCATCAGGTTCTAGTGAATGCAAGTTCATGTGGGTTCAAGTCCCATTCTCTGCACCAAAAAAAGAGAGTGGAAGCTTCCACTCTCTTTTTGCTTATTTATACACCCACTCCCGTGTAACCCGCACAAAATTTTCAAACTCATTTTGTGAAATGGCTTTGGGGAAGCTGAGAATTTTCAGCGGAACACCCTCGCCGCCGTGGTATGAGGGCTGTTCATAATAAAAATCGTTTACAAAAAAGCCCAAGCGCTCATAAAAGCGGATTCGCTTTATTCGTTGTTCGGTTTCGGGGGCTTCTGCCTCCAGAATTACCGGGAGTTTATAGGTGTCTTGGATTTTTTTAACTGTTTTTGAGCCGTAGCCACCGCTTCGCTTGTCTTCATCAATGGCAAGGTGCTCCACAAAAACGAATTCTTCAAAAACCCACAACGATACAAAGCCAACAGCGGCATCGTTGTCCATAACTTCAAAGAAACTGAAGTGATTTTTCTTTAAACATTCCAGCTGATGAATATAGCTGCGGCGTTCCTCTAAGGGGAACGCCGCTTCCATTTTTTCATAGACTGTGGGGAATGTTTTTTCTGTTACATTCTCGAATCTAATCATAATTATTTAATCTGTGTACCTGTGGGGACGCAATCGGGGAGGAAAACTACCTGGCAACCGCAAGCGCCGTTTGTTGCCGCAAGAAGCATACCGTTGCTCTGCACACCGGCAAATCTTGCAGGCTCAAGGTTTGCAATAACGATAATCTTTTTGCCCACAAGCTGTTCACAGGTGTATTCGCTCTTGATTGAAGAAACAATAACTCTGTTTTCGCCGCTGCCGTCGTCAAGAGTGAGCTTTAAGCAACTGTGAGATTTTCTGATTTCCTGTGCTTTGAGGATTTCGCAGACTCTGAGGTCGAGCTTTTCAAAATCTTCGATTGAAACGGTGTTCTCTTTGAGGGGAACGAACTCGTCAGCCTCGCCGTAAACGTGTTTATCCTCGTTAACCTCTTCGACTGCAGCCTTTGCAGCTTCTTCAGCGGCTTTTTCTTCCGCTGTTTTTTCGTATGAGAAGTCAAGAAGACCAACGTATCTCTGGGGGTCAATAGCATACAGGAAAAGGTAAAGGCGGGGACCCTTTTCTTTGTCTATGAGAAGCTTGTAAACGTTTTTGAAGAATGCACCCTGAATTGTTTTGAGCTCTTTTTCGTCAAGCTCGCCACCGTTAATTTCCTTCGGGATAGCATAGAGCTTTTTGTTGAGCTCGTCAAGGTCGTAGCCACCCTTTGAGATGTATTCAAAGAGAGCCTTGATTTCTGCCTTCTGTGTTTCGCCGAGAGTTTCATAAACCTCCCAGTTGCGGTGCTCTCTGAGGCGGTTAACCTGCTCGGGAGCGCAGTTTTCAAGCCAGTATTTTGCCTTGTCAAGTCTTGCGCCGAACTGCTCGTGCTTGTAGGGAGTGCCGATTTTTTCGAAAACTGTTTCAAGCATGGGAACGTTGAAGTCAACAACGCTGCCGAGCTGAACAAGAAGGCTCATGGGAACTGTGTCAAGCACTCTGTCGCCAACGGTTGTGTTGTACATAATATCTTTCTGGGCATCGTTTGCGGTGCCGTCCTTGATAGCATTGTACATTTTGTCAAACTCAAAATACTGTCTGAGAATGCCGTCGTCGAAGCAGAAGTCGAATGCCTTGAAGGGCTCTGTTTTTGAATAAAGCCAGAGAATAACCTCGGGCTCATAAATCTTGAGAAGGGTCTCGGGAGTGAGGTTAAGACCCGATGAGCCTGACATTTTGCCTGTTGTGCCCTTGATGCCGATGAACTCATATCCCTGGAAAAGGGGAGGCTCATAGCCAAAGATTTTCTTTGCAATATCCTTACTTGTGTCGTAGCTGCCGTGGGGGCTTGCATGGTCCTTTCCGCCGGGCTCGAAGTCAACGCCCTCATACATCCAGCGCATAGGCCAGTCAATCTTCCAGGCGAGCTTGCAGTTGAAATCTGTTGTGAAATCAAAAGAACCCTTGTGACCGCATTCACAGGTGTATTCAGCCTTTGTGCAGTCATCGCTCAAGGAAAGGATTTTTGTTGTATCCTTGCCGCATTCGGAGCAATAGATGCTCACGGGGTAGTAGTTTTCACGCTCACCCTCCTGAACGGGCTGTGTGCGGTGAGAAGCAAGAATGTCGAAAATCTCGCCACGTTTACGAAGTGAGTGGAGAATGTGCTCGGTGTATTTACCACTTCTGTACATCTCTGCTTGGTGGCGATAATCCATATCAATGCCGAATTTAACGATTGAGCGCTCAAATTCGTGCTCGAAATATTCAGCATATGTTTTTTCTTCTGTGTCAAAGGGGTTTCTTACGTCAACGTAGGGACAGCCGATGAATTTTTCCATATCGTCGTCAATAGCTGCAACGTTAACAGGCACCTTTCTCATACGGTCAAATTCGTCCCAAGAGAAAAGAAGCTTTGCCTTTTTACCCTTTTTGATAAGTGCACGCACAACAAAATAGCTTGTTGCGATATCACGGAAGTTGCCGATGTGGATAGAGCCCGAGGGGCTGATACCTGCGGCGCAAACGTACTCCTCCTTGTCGGGGTTACGCTTGATAATACGGTCTGCGATCATTTCTGACCAATGCATAACATCACTCTCATTTCAAAAATTATAAGAATACATAATATAACAGTTTAGCATTTTACAATAATTACGCTTTTCTGTCAAGTAAAGTCGTGAAAATCGAGATGCTTAATATAGTTAAAAATAGAATATCAATAAAAAACTTTAAAAATGAAGAAAAAAGTGTTGCTAAAAAAGGGGATTTTTGGTATAGTTAATATGTATTTCTATGTGCCGTAAGGCAAGATTTCATTTTGGAGGAAATTATGTTAAAGATGCTGCGATATCTGAAACCGCATAAGTATTTTGCGACGTTTACGCTGTTTTTAGCTGCTGTGAACAACGTGCTTACTCTTGCGTTCCCGCTATTGCTTTCAAATATAATAAACGACGGTATAAACAGGGGTGACCTTGAATCCATCAAAAGCGATGGTCTTATTCTCTTTGTTTGTTGTGTTATTGCAATGTTCGTTTCCATTGCAAACAGCTATTGCTCCAGCAAGGTTTCAACAGGCTTTGCAGGCGAATTGAGGGCAGACATTTTCAACAAGGTTGAGGGCTTCTCACAGACCGATATTGATAAAATCGGTGTACCTTCTCTTATTACAAGAACAACAAACGATATTCGTCAGATTCAGGATTTTATTCTGATGACGCTCCGAACAATAATCTCCGTGCCCATTATGCTTGTGGGCGGCACGATTATGGCTGTGGCGATGGATCCGGGTCTTTCACTTGTTCTTCTTGTTGTTTTGCCGGTGATTGCGGTAATCGCTCTCATCGTTGCAAAAAAGGTTGTACCGTTCTTTGACAGAATCCAGAAAAGGGTGGACAAGCTCAATCTCATCATCCGTGAAAAAATCAGCGGAATAAGAGTTATTCGTGCATTCAACAGAACAAAGCACGAGGATGCCCGCTTCAAGGATGCAAATGACGATTTGACACAAATGAACGTTAAGGTTCAGCGAATTTTCGCCGGGCTTATCCCCATAATAACACTCCTTGCATTTTTGCTTATTGCGTTGCTTGTTGGTGTTGGCTACGTGCAGATAAACAGGCTCACCGACCCTGTTGAAATTCAGAACACAATCGGTGATTTACAGGCATTTATCATCTACCTTGTTTTCGTTGTTATCGCTCTTTCAAATGCGGCGGCAATGTTCATTATGCTCCCCAGAGCGAAGATTTCCGCAAAGCGTATCAACGCCGTTCTTGAGCTTGAGAGCGAAATGGAGGTTGTTGATGGCGATTCTGTTTACGAGGGCGACGGAGTTATTGAGTTTGACGACGTCTGCTTCTCATACAAAACACCGGAGGGTGATGTAGCAGAGGTTCTTAAAAACGTTACCTTCAAAGCGAATCCTGGTGAGGTTACAGCAATTATCGGCTCAACGGGCTCGGGTAAATCAACTATTCTTAACCTTATTCCACGCTTTTACGACGTAACGTCGGGTGCTGTCAGAATCGACGGCTACGACGTCCGTCAGATGGATTTTGCATCACTTTATAAAAAATTGGGCTATATCCCTCAGCAGGCTTTCCTTTTCAGCGGCACTATTGCAGACAATCTGCGCTATGGTAAGGAGGATGCCACCGACGAGGAGCTGTGGCAAGCACTTGAAATTGCTCAGGCAAAAGATTTTGTTGCAAGGCTTCCCGAGGGGCTCGACAGTATCGTTGCCCAAAACGGAACAAACTTCTCCGGCGGTCAGAAGCAACGTCTTTGCATAGCCCGTGCCATTGTTAAAAAGGCAGAATTCTATATTTTTGACGACAGCTTCTCGGCTCTTGACTTTGCAACAGATGCAAGGCTGAGAAGAGCCTTGAAGGAAAATCTCAAAGGTGCATCAATTCTTATCGTTGCCCAGCGTGTTGGCACCATAATTGACGCAGATAAAATAATTGTTCTTGATAAGGGGCAGGTTGCCGGCATCGGCAAGCACGGGGAACTCCTTGAAAGCTGCGATGTTTATAAAGAAATTGTGACCTCGCAGTTAAGCAGTCAGGAGGTGAGCCAATGAAACCCCAAGCACGAAATCTTGACGAAAAAAGGCAGAAGATTCTTGAGAACAGGCGAAAGACCCGCCAACAGAGATATTCTTCTTACAGAAGCAACAAGGAAACGGGCGAAAAGCCCCAAAGCTTTGTGCCAACGGCAAAAAGGCTTTTAAAATATCTGCTTGAGCACAGGGCAGCTATGGTAATTGTTCTTGTTACCTGCATTCTCAGCACAGTGGGCAACGTTGTTGGCCCCACCTATATCGGTGAAGCACTTGACGTTCTAAATGAACAGGTTGAGCTCAAAATTCAGGGTCAGCAAATTTCCGCTGAGGCGCTTGTGCCGTATTTAGTGCTGATTCTTGTGGCTTATGGCGGTATGGCTGTTTTCTCGTTTATTCAGCAATACACAATGGCAGGCGTGACGGCGAGAATAGTCCGCCGTCTGCGAGAGGATATTAACCACAAGCTCTCACACCTTCCGCTTAAATATTTCGATTCAAACGCAAAGGGTGATATTCTTTCTAGAATAATCAACGATATTGATAATATCAGCAACACCCTTCAGCACAATATGGTTTCGATTATCAGCTCGATAGTAACCATTGTCGGCGTTTTCGGAATGATGCTTGCAACAAACTGGTTCCTTACCCTTGCGGTTGTGGCTGTTGTGCCCCCTGCGGCGGCAATAGCGCTGAGCATTATGAAGGTGTCCAAGAAGCTGTTTAAAAAGCAATGGGACAGAATGGGTGAGCTTAACGGCCACGTTGAAGAAATGTACACAGGCCACAAAATAGTTCGCCTTTTCGGGCAGGAGCAGTTGGCGGTTGACGAATTTAACGACATAAACGACGAGCTCACCGATGTTTCACGCAGAGCACAGTTTATTTCGGGCATAATAGCCCCGTTTATTAACCTTGTTGATAACATCGGCTATATTATTATTGCGGTGTTGGGCGGTTTCCTTATTGTCAACAACGGTGTTTTCGCCATTGGCGGAACGGTTATTTACGATATGGGTGAAAGCTTCACCATCGGCGGTATTCTTACCTTTATCACCTACTCAAAATTATTTACATCCCCCATTTCACAGCTTGCACAGATTGCAAACAATCTTCAATCAAGCATGGCTTCATCCGAAAGAGTTTTTGCTCTTTTAGACGAGCCCGAAGAGGTTGCAGACAGCGATAAAGCAAAGCTCACGTTTACAAAAGAATTGAAATTTGAGGATGTATCATTCTCATACAACCCCGAAAAGCCCCTTATGGAGCACCTTGACATCACCGTTAAAAGAGGCGGTCTTGTTGCTCTTGTGGGTCCCACGGGTGCAGGCAAAACAACCTTCGTTAACTTGTTAATGCGTTTTTATGATGTCAACGGCGGCAAAATCACCATTGACGGAACAGATATAAGAGACGTTCCGAGAGATGAGCTCAGGTCTCTTTACGGTATGGTTCTTCAGGATACGTGGCTCTTCAACGGCTCAATAAAGGACAATATCCGTTACAGCAGACTCGGTGCAACAGATGAAGAGGTTATTGCGGCGGCAAAGGCGGCAAGGGCTGAGGAATTCATTAAAGAATTGCCCGACGGCTATGAAACAATTCTTGAAGAAAACGGCGCCAACCTTTCACAGGGTCAGCGACAGCTTCTTACAATAGCAAGGGCGCTTCTCAAGGACCCGCAGATTCTTATTCTTGACGAAGCTACAAGCTCCGTTGACACAAGAACAGAGCTTCTTGTTCAGGCGGCTATGAGCGAAATTATGAAGGGCAGAACAAACTTTGTTATTGCCCACCGCCTTTCAACCATCAGAAAGGCTGACGAAATCCTTTTTATTGACGGCGGCGCCGTAAAAGAAAGGGGCACTCACGACGAGCTTATGGCAGCAGACGGCCTTTATGCAGATATGTATTACAGTCAATTCGGCGGCAAGGTATCGGATAAAAAGCTTGATACAGACAACTGATAATAAGTTGAAACTTGCCACTTGCAACTATTTAATCTGAAAGGATAAACATTATGAAAAACACAGAAAAGTCTATGGAAAAACTCGTTGCTCTTTGCAAGGGCAGGGGTTTTGTGTATGCCGGTAGTGAAATCTACGGCGGTCTTGCAAACACTTGGGACTACGGCCCCCTTGGTGTTGAGCTCAAAACAAACATCAAAAACGCATGGAGAAAGAAATTTATTCAGGAGAATCCCTACAACGTCGGTCTTGACAGCGCAATTCTTATGAATCCCCAGACATGGGTTGCTTCAGGTCACCTTGGCGGCTTCTCTGACCCGCTTATGGATTGCCGTGAGTGTAAAACACGCCACAGAGCAGATAACCTCATTGAGGATTTCGACGGCACAAATGTTGCAGGCTGGTCAAATGAACAGATGATGGATTACATCAAAGAAAAAGAAATTGCTTGTCCCCAGTGCGGTAAGCATAACTTTACAGATATCCGTCAGTTTAACCTTATGTTCAAAACCTTCCAGGGTGTTACTGAGGACAGCAAAAACGAGCTTTATCTTCGCCCCGAAACTGCACAGGGTATTTTTGTAAACTTTGCAAATATTCAGCGAACAACAAGAAAGAAAGTTCCCTTCGGTGTTGCTCAGATCGGTAAATCATTCCGTAACGAAATCACTCCCGGTAACTTCATTTTCCGTGTGCGTGAGTTTGAGCAGATGGAGCTTGAATTTTTCTGCAAGCCCGGCACAGACCTTGAATGGTTTGAATATTGGCGTGGCTTCTGCCGTGATTGGCTCTATTCTCTCGGCATCAAAGAAGAAAACCTTCGTCTTCGTGACCACGACCCCGAGGAGCTTTGCTTCTATTCAAAGGCTACAACAGACTTTGAATATCTCTTCCCCTTCGGTTGGGGCGAGCTTTGGGGCGTTGCCGACAGAACAGACTATGACCTCACTCAGCACATCAACACCTCAGGCAAGAGCCTTGACTATTTTGACCCCGAAACAAACGAGAGATACATCCCCTATGTTATCGAGCCCTCGCTCGGTGTTGAAAGACTTTTCCTCACAATACTTACAGAGGCTTATGATGAAGAGGTTGTTGACGCTGAAAAGAACGACACAAGAGTTGTTCTTCGTCTTCATCCCACACTTGCACCCTTCAAATGTGCAATTCTTCCCCTTTCAAAGAAGCTTAACGAGCAGGCAACAGAGGTGTTCACCTCTCTTTCCAAAAAGTTCAATGTTGATTATGATGACGCAGGCTCAATCGGTAAAAGATATCGCCGTCAGGATGAAATCGGTACACCCTTCTGCATCACATACGACTTTGAAAGCGTTGAAGACGGTTGCGTAACAGTACGTGACAGAGATACAATGGAGCAGGTTCGCATTTCTATAAATGAGCTTGAAAGCTACATTGAAGAAAAAATCGCATTTTAATTGATTGTGCGCCCGAATCTGCAGATTCGGGCGTTTTTTGGAGTTTATAGCTATGGAGAAAAACATTCTTGTTATTTTTTTAGGTGTTGTTTTTGTAATTATGGGCATTGTTCTTTCCAAAGGACACATCGAGCTGATGCACTCTTACCACAGAAAGAGAATAACCGAGGAAACACGCATTCCCTACGGCAGAACAGTTGGTCTCGGCACCGGGATTATCGGTGTAGGAATGCTTGCCGACGGCGTAATCTCGTTTTTCAACGAGACCTTTATTCTCACAATAGTTTGCCTTGTTGTGGGTCTGGGTGTGATATTCTACGGTCAGTTCAAATATAACAAAGGAATATTCTGATTATGAAAACGGAAGCGTTGTCCCCAAAAAGGAATATTATCAACCAAGGCTGAGAAATGCCGTTTATGAATATTTTAAATAAAAAAGCAAACCGAGAGTATTTTTGATACTCTCGGTTTACTATTTCATACTCCCTCTCCGGTTTCCGTAATTTTGATTCGCATCGCAGTTGGTTTTGTTTGGTGAGTTAATTATAGTATCCAAACGAATACTTTGTCAAGTATTTATTTGAATACTTGTTATAATTTTCTTATGGAGGGAAGATTATGCATTTCACACAAAGATTAAGAGATATCAGAGAAGACCGAGACTTAACACAACAGGACGTAGCAGATATATTAAATATCACCCGACCTCAGTACCATTTATACGAAAGTGGTAAAAGGGAGTTAAAGATACACCATCTTATTAAATTGTGTAAATATTACCAGGTAAGTTCGGATTATATTTTAGGGCTCACAGATAACCCATCGATCAAATAATAACAATTATTGAGGATACGAATGGAAACACGATTAAGAGAATTACGTGAAGATAATGACCTGACACAGAAATTTTGTGCAAAAATTGCATTTATTCTAAAAAACTCATATATACGATATGAAAGCGGCGAAAGAACACCACCTTTAGATACCATTAAATTATTTGCCGAATATTACAATACGTCAATAGACTATATTGCAAAAACAACCCATGAAAAAAGACCGTATAAGAAAAGAAAATAATAAAGCAGCAGGCAAAACCTACTGCTTTATTATTTTTGAGTTTCTATTTATGATAAAACAACAGTTGAATAATTTTCTTTTTGCGAAACTATTCTGAGCGAATCAATATAAGGCTTTGCGGCTCGCTGGTAACGTGCGTTTTCGGCGGTAGCAGCCTTGATTGCCTTTTTGATTTTTTCTTTGTCTTTCTGAAGATTTTTGTATTCTTCCCTGAGGGCGGCTGTGTCCTCTTTCTTTTCGTTGGCTCGCTTAATTTCTTTGAGGCATTCGTTAAGTCGAATTTCTGCATCATCCTCAAGATCAAAAAGCTCATAAAGGGAGTCGCTGTCAAAGGGCACAATGCCGTTTGGGTAATATTTTTTTGCAGTTTTCTTTGCCAGATTAAAATCGGAAAGAAGTCGCAGGGCATTTTGTCTGACCAGCTTTTCCTGCTCGGTGGAGCGGGGCAGAGCCTTCAGCTCTTTTTTTGTTCCCAAAGAGAGGGAAAGGAAGCCATTAAGACCCGCTTCAACAATTCTTTCGGCGGTGAAAAGCTCCCTGCACCCAGCCTCGGTGTTGTATTTTTCAAGCTCATTTTTAATAAATTTTGCAATTTCAATTTCTTCATTAACAAGCCTTTTTTCTTTGAAAAGGGCTTTTTCTTTTTTATAATCCTCGGGTGAAAGGCTGTTTTTCTTTGTTCTGAGAGAGGCATGCTCGGTTTTAAGATTATATGGAACAGCGACGGCATATTTTTTTGTTTTTTCGAGAATTTCAAATACCTCGGCTTCTTTTTCGGGGGAGCTAAGACCGTTTGCGGTGTCTTCAAAGAGTGCTCTGATTTTAAGAACACGCACAACGGATTTCTGTTTTGTTTCGGTGAAATCAAAGAAGAAATATGGGATAACGTTCATCACCGCACCCACAATTGAGGCAATGACAAGAACAGAGGAAATGCTCACAAAATAATCCGGGTCATAAAGCACGTCGTAAACGTTGCTTCCGTCATACCCAAGAGAAAGAGCGACTTCTCTGTTAAGACCCGAGCGCTCGTAAATAGCGGGGAGCACAAGCCCCGTTGCCATTGTTATAACGTTGCCGATAAGACCAACAGCGGCAAACATACCGTCGATTCTCTCGCCGGAGATGTACTGCTGATAGTCACGTATATCTGCATTGATGCTTGGTGTGAGAAGGTGACCGAGTGCGGAAATAAGGGTGTTTATAAAGGTGCATATAAGAAGAATCCAGATAATACCGGGTGTGCCCGACATACGAACAACGGGTAGCATAACCGCAATAAACCCGATATTCATAATGTTTGTGAACAGAAGAATGCGTTTTTTTCCGTATTTTCTTATAAAGAACGGGGCAATAATGTTGGGCCAGAGCGAGGCGTTGCCTGCAATGGCGGTTATTATTGAAAACTGACCCGCCGAGCAGGCGTTCTGGTAGTTGTACATCCATTGCATAATGTTTGCAAAGGAGCCCTCAAGGAAGCCAAGCCAGCCTGCAAGGGATATAATCCAGAAATATTTGTTTCGTGCAATAGCCTTGAACGCATCCAAGAAGTTAACCTGTATAAAGTGGGATTTTGCATGAATTATTTTCTCCTCGGTGTTTTTGTAAACAATAAGAGAAATCAGGAATCCCACAAAAATAAGGGGAGGGAAAAGTATTCGGTAAATTTTAAGGTCGAAAAGGGTATCCTTGCCTGTTATCAGCTTTGCAAGAATGGGGAAAAGTATGCCCACTATGGAGGGCGAAAGGTTTTCTATAATGCATCTTATGGAGAGAACGTCGCTTCGCTCAATGCTGTTGGGTGAAAGCACGTTTATAAGGCTGTCATAAGCGTCAAAATAGAAGTTGTAGAAAAACTGGAAGCCCACGTTGAAAAGAAGAACTGTAACACATTTTGCAAAGATCGACATACTCTCATAAGGCATCCAGGGGAACAACGCACCAAGAATAACCGTTGGTATACCCATAGTAATAAGGTATGGGCGGTATTTACCCTTCATACTGCGGGTGTTGTCAATCATTTTTGCCCTGAGTGCCGTCAGGGGGAAGGATGACAAAAGGCTCAGTATGTAGATAACGTAAAGCGGTGTTGGGTCAATACCGATAGTGTTACCGATGAGTGTGTTGGTGGTTGAAATAATCATCTGACCGATACAGTATGAAATAAACCGCACACCGATGCCGCCACCCGAAAGGGAGGCGATTTCTTTATATGGCATATATCTGCCCTCGGGAGGGGTATGCCAGTTTTGTTTGAGCTTTGAGGGTAAGGCTCTTGCTGTGTTTAATACGTTCATAAAATCACCCGTGATAAATTATTGTGTTAACGCTTCTTGGGGTAACGGTTATCTGTGAATCCTTTTTAATCTGTGTTTCAAAAAGGTTTTTCTCGTCGTTTGTTTCAACCAAACTGCCGTCACAGGGGGCGGTAAATGACTTTTCGATGTTTGTGGGGTTGATGACAATTACAACGGTTTCGCCCGCCTCCTTTTCAAAGGCGAGGCAGAGAACGTTATCGTCGTCACATTCGCAACCGATTCTTGTTGCGTTTTTTGGTATGTATTTCGAAAAATTGCCCGTTGCATAAAACCTTTTTGTTAATTCATAGGTTTCTTTTTCGGGATCAATGTAAATAAGTCCGTCACAATAATCATAGTGTGAGCAGGCTATCCAATGCTGCCACGAAGCAACGCCGAGGATTGAGATATCCTCATACATTACTCTCGCCATTTCAAGGGCAGAGCTCATAGAAGCATCCTTGCCGCCCTGCATGTGGGTCCATTCGCTCATTTTCAAAGGCACGTCGGGGTAGTGCCTGTCCATCCATTTTCTGAAACGTTTAAGGTAGGGCACACGTTTTCTGATAAAGGGGATTTCAATACCTTGTACTTTCGGCACTATGAAATACGAGTGAAAATCAATGCCGTCGCAAAGGTCACGCACAGCCTTGTTTTTCAGCATAGCGTTGGTGTAGGCTTTGTTGAACCAACGGATGTCACCATTTTCCGCCCCCGAAAGTCTGAGATTTTTCAAGGTCGGGCGTTTTTTGATTTCTTCTGCAAATAAAGACATTATCCGCTTGACTTCACCTGGGTTGTAGTGGCAGCCCTCCTGCCCGCCGTCCCATTTCCAAAGGGGCTCGTTAACGGGTGAAAGGTATTTGACAGGTATGCCCTTTTTTATAAAATGCTCTGTAACGTCAAGACAATATCTGCAAAAATCTGCCTCACACTCACGGCGCAGATTTGTTGTGAAAAAATCCATTTTGCTGTGGTGCGCCATGCCGTTTCGTGTGAATTTTTCAAGGGGGGAGTTAACGAAGAAAATCACTTCGTCGGCACCGTCCTTTACGGCTTGCTCCATCATATAAACAGCATTTTTATCTTTGTTGAAATCGTAACCGCCTTGAAAATTGTCAAAGCCCTCGGTGCGTCGTGCAACGTCTGAATAATCACCTTTTTTTGAAAACGCAGAATCCGAGCCCACGTTGTAGCGATAGGTGCAAAGACCGATGCCGTCTTCTTTATTGAAAAGTAAACGTGATATTTTGTCTTTTGTGGGGGTGCCGTCACACTCAATGCTTTGCCAACCGCCCACAAGCTGTGCCCACCAGGCACCGCTTGCACCGAAGCCGTAAAATTTTTGATATTTTTTATTTGCGTCAACGGTAATTTTCATTATTTTAACACCTCATAAATAAGGGGTGAAATTTCCGGTGGGTTTTCACAAAAGCTGAGGGCGGAAAGGAATTTTTCTTCTGCTGAATCAAGGGTGCTTTCGGTTGATGTGTAAAGTGTGGCGAGGGTGTCGCCCGCATTTACCTTGTCGCCTGTTTTTTTGGAAAGGACAATACCCGCACTCATATCAATGCTGTCTTCTTTAGTCTGCCTGCCCGCACCGAGAATAACCGAGGCTATTCCCACAGCTTCTGTATCAATTTTTTCAATGTAACCGTCTGCGGGGGCTTTCACCTCACGGCTGAATGTGGGTGAGGGAAGAAGCTCGGGGTTTTCAATCATTTTCGGGTTTCCGCCCTGGGTGGCAATCCATGTTTTGAATTTCAGGAAAGCCTTGCCCGAATAAAGCGCATCCTCCGTGAGCTTTCTCGCTTCGTTTTCGGGGATGTTTTTTGAAAGTGAAACAATCTGTGTTGCAAGGGTGAGGCAAACCTCCCTGAGGTCGTTTGCACCGTTGCCACGAAGCACCTCTATTGCCTCTTTAACCTCTGAAGCGTTGCCGATGTTGGCGCCAAGGGGGATGTCCATATTAGTGATAACAGCCGCCGTTTTTCTGCCGCAGCTATTACCGATTTTCACCATAGCCTCTGCAAGCTCTCTTGCAGCCTCGGGTGTTTTCATAAAAGCCCCCGAGCCGTATTTAACGTCAAGAACAATGGTGTGTGAGCCTGCGGCGAGCTTTTTGCTCATAATGCTTGATGCAATAAGGGGCAGACTGTCAACCGTGGCGGTAACGTCACGCAGAGCATAAAGCTTTTTGTCACCGGGGGTCAGGTTGCCCGTTTGCCCGATAACAGCAATGCCGATACTCTCCGCCTGTGCAAAAAATTCTTCATTTGAAAGCTCGGTGTTGAAGCCCTCGATAGACTCCAGCTTGTCAACCGTGCCTCCTGTGTGGCCAAGCCCTCTGCCACTCATTTTTGCAATAACACAGCCGAGGGAGGCAACAATGGGGGCAACAATCAGGGTGGTTTTGTCGCCTACGCCGCCTGTGCTGTGCTTGTCAACGGTGAGGTTTCCGAAGCGTGACAAATCAACCGTGTCGCCCGAATGCGC
The DNA here is from genome assembly GCA_045649005.1 of Acutalibacteraceae bacterium. Lineage (GTDB taxonomy): Bacteria > Bacillota > Clostridia > Oscillospirales > Acutalibacteraceae > DTU089. The sequence continues at coordinate 15,525 of JAZRPC010000152.1, read as the reverse complement.
CATGGCAAGAGTCAGGTCTGCCGTCTCCTGCTCGGTCATACCCCGGAAGAAGATTGCCATACAAAAGGCAGATGCCTGATAGTCGTGAATTGAGCCGTCAACGTAGCCCTTTATAAAAAATTCGATTTCTTCTTTTGAAAGAGCAAAACCGTCACGTTTCTTTTTTATAATATCGTATATTCTCATAATTACCTCTGTTCAAGATTTATTTCACGTTTTCGGGGCTAAAGGATAACGGCAACAAATCCTTTAACGTTACCGTTTCAAAGCTTTCGGTGGTTTCGCCTAAAAGAAGCGTGAAATCGTCGTCACAAAATTCTCTTAGCACCTGTCGGCACACGCCGCAGGGGGCAAAAATGCCGTCAATTGAACCGCCCTTGCCGCCGACAACGGCAATTTTTGAGAAATTCCTCTCACCCTCAGAAACAGCTTTGAAAACTGCAACTCTTTCGGCGCAGACCGTGGGGCCGAAAGCGGCATTTTCAATATTTGTGCCTGTAAAAACCTTGCCGTTTGTGGAGAGCAAAGCTGCCCCCACCTTGCAGCCCGAATAAGGGGAGTAGGAGCTTTCCATAGCATCCTTTGCAAGTTCGAATAATTCTTTATCTGTCATAAAATCACTCTTTTACAAGTATTTGTTTTATTTTTTTGCTAATGAAGTCAAAGCCCTTTATTGTGCCGAGATTTTCGGGAGAAATACCATCACCGTAAAGAATAAAGGGAACACATTCTCTTGTGTGGTCGGTGCCCTTGTAAAGTGGGTCACAGCCGTGGTCGGCGGTGATGATAAGTGCGTCGTCGCCTCGCATATTCTTAATGAATCCACCAAGCCACTCGTCAAAAGCTGAAAGAGCCTTTGCGTAGCCGTCAACGTCTCTTCTGTGGCCGAAAACCATATCAAAATCAACAAGATTCACAAAGCAAAGACCGTTGAAGTCTTTTTTCTGGTATTCTGTTGTTTTCGCCATTCCGTCAAGATTATTTTGGGTGAAAACGTGTTCCGTAATGCCCTTTCCTGCGAAAATGTCGTGGATTTTACCAACGCCGATAACGTCAAAGCCCTCAGCTTTAAGCTCGTCAAGAAGGGTGCTTTTCGGGGGCTCAATAGAAAAATCGTGGCGGCGGGGCGTTCTTTTAAAAGGATAGTCGCCCTCAAAGGGTCTTGCAATAACTCTGCCAACACCCAAATCGCCATTCAGCATTTCACGGGCAATTCTGCAATATTCATACAGCTTTTCGGGGGGCACAAGGCTTTCGTGGGCGGCAATCTGAAAAACGCTGTCGGCGGAGGTGTAAACGATGAGGTCGCCTGTTTTCAGATGCTCCTCGCCGTAGTCCTTGATAACCTCTGTGCCCGAATAAGTCTTGTTACAGATAACTCCTCTGCCGATTTTCTGTGAAAATTCTCTGAGAAAATCTTCGGGAAATCCCTGTGGGAAGGTGGGCAGAGGCTTTTCTGAAACCACACCCGCAATTTCCCAATGACCGATTGTTGTGTCCTTACCCTTTGATTTTTCACAAAGCCTTGCAACGGTGGCTTTCAGCTCTCCCTCGCCGAGGAAGGAAAGGCCGTCGATGTGAGAAAAGCCTATTGGGAGAAGATTTTTTATATTAAATTCTTTTGACTCTAAAATTGATTTTATTGTGTTTGCGCCATAGTCTCCGAAGTGTTCGGCATCGGGTGCGTCACCGATACCGCAACTGTCAAGAACAATGAGAAACACTCTTTTGATATTATTCATTTGCTAATTGTACCGCCGTTTCAAGTGAAAGCGTCATCATATCTGTAAAGGAGTTCTGCCTCTCGTCTGAGGAGAGCGATTCACCAGTTACAAGGTGGTCTGAAACGGTGAGAATTGCGAGGGCTCTCTTGCCGCTTCTTGCGGCATTCATATAAAGAGCCGCCGCCTCCATCTCAACACCGAGAACGCCCATCTTTCGCCACAAATCGGCAGATGTCAGCCCCTCGGGGAGATTTTCGTTGTCGTTGTAAAATACATCTGATGAAACAATGTTACCCACCACGTATGAAAGCTTCAGTTCTTCTGCGATATTTGCAGAGGTTTTAAGAAGTGTGTAATCTGCAATGGGGGCAAAGGTGCCGGGAAGATTAAAGGTGTGTGCATAATTCGAGTCGGTGCAGGCACCTTGAGCGATAATAATGTCCCTCACCTTTACATTTTCACACATACCGCCCGCAGAGCCCACACGTATAATGTTTTCAACCCCGAAAAAGTTGAAAAGCTCGTGGCTGTAAATGCCGATAGAGGGCATACCCATACCCGATGCCATAACTGAAACGGGCACATTCTTGTACGTTCCCGTGTAGCCGTGAATCCCACGCACGTTGTTAACAAGTTTTGCGTTTTCAAGGAAATTTTCTGCAATGAATTTCGCCCTGAGGGGGTCACCGGGCATAAGCACGGTTTTTGCAAAATCCTCAGGTGTTGCGTTTATATGTGGGGTGGGGTAGTTCATAGTGTTTCCTCCTTATATAAAAATGTTGTGAGGCTTGATACCGAAGTTAAACCCTGTACATCTTATACATCGTTGCATACAAGCCGTTTTTCTCAACAAGCTCTTCGTGGTTGCCGCTTTCTGCGATGCCGTCTTTTGTGATAACAAGGATTTTGTCTGCATTTTTAACGGTTGTGAGCCTGTGGGCAACGGTTATTGTTGTTCTGCCCTTTGCCAGCCTTTCAAGGGATTGCTGAACAAGGTATTCGCTTTCGTTGTCTAGGGCACTTGTTGCCTCGTCAAGAATAAGTATTTTCGGATTTTTAAGAAATACACGGGCAATGCTTATGCGTTGCTTTTGACCGCCCGAAAGCTTGACGCCCCTTTCACCAACGTATGTGTCAAAGCCGTTGGGGAGCTTTTCTATAAATTCCTCTGCACCTGCAAGGCGGGCGGCTTCGAGAATTTCTTCATCCGTTGCACCGGGGTTGCCGTATTCAATGTTTTCACGCACCGTGCCCGAGAAAAGGTAAACGTCCTGCTGAACAATGCCGATGTTTTCACGAAGGCTTTTTAAGGTAACGTCACGGATATCCATTCCGTCGATTTTAATACTGCCGTCGGTCAGCTCATAAAAGCGGGGGATAAGGTTACATATTGTGGTTTTGCCGCCACCCGAGGGGCCCACAAGAGCAATGCTTTCGCCGCTTTTTATGTCAATGTTCACGTTGTCAAGAACATCATCTGAATTGTCAGAATACCTGAAAGAAACATCGTTGAAGGTAATTGCACCGCTTGTAACGTTGAGTTCAACTGCATTCGGCTTGTCGATTATGTCGGGCTCGGTGTCCATAATCTCGGCAAATCGCTCGATACCGGTCATGCCACGCTGAAATTGCTCGGCAAAGTCGATGATTTTTCTGATGGAGGTGAGAAGAGTTGAGATATAAAGAAGATATGCGATGTAGTCTGCAGCAGTGATTTTGCCGCCGGTGAGGGCAAAGGCGCCTGCAACAACTATGAGAATATACATCACGCCCTCAAAAACTCTGTTAATAGAGCTGTGTGAGCCCATATATTTATAAACCTTGGATTTTATAGTGAGAAATTTCTCGTTACCTTTTTTGAATTTCTTCTCTTCAAGGTTTTCGTTTGCAAAGGATTTTACAACACGCACACCGAGTAGTGAATCTTCAATCTGTGAGTTTAATTCGCCCACAACAACTCTCGATTCACGGAAGCCCTCGTGCATTCTTTTTTTGAATTTTTTAAGGCAAAGTGCCATAATGGGGATAACCGCAAAAAGAAGAAGTGTCAGCGGCAGGTTAATAAAGCTGAGAATTGTGAACGAAACCGCAATTTTAATGCCCGCAATAAAAAATTCCTCGGGGCAATGGTGGGCAAATTCGGTGACGTCAAAAAGGTCGGATGTTATGCGGGTCATAATTGTGCCGACCTTTGTGTTGTCGTAGTAGTTGTTGGAGAGCTTCTGTAAATGCTCAAATAAATCCTTTCGCATTTTTGTTTCCATCTTTGTGCCCATTATATGACCCACAGATGCCATGTAGTAGTTCGCCACCGCATCAATTACCCTCATAACAAGATACGCCGCACCAACCCCGAGAATAATCGAGGGAGTCAGAAGAGAAATATCAGTTGTAACGGCATTTGTAATGTAGCGCACAATCATGGGGAGCGCCAGCTCGCAAACGGTTGTCAAGGAGGCACAGAAAAGGTCAAAAACCAACGTTCTGATATGCAATTTATAATAGGGCAGAAAGCGCTTTAAGAGCTTAGGAGTGGTCATTTTGTTTTCAGATTTATTTTTCATTTTTTCTCCTCTCATGACAGATTAAACTTATACAGAATATATTTTAGCATATATTTATTACAAATTAAAGAGAAATATCAAAAAAGGATGGTCCGTAAGACCATCCTTTAAAGCTGTAACAAAGCTCACATTTTTTCAACAACCGTTTTCACAGCGTTCACGAATATTTCAAGGCCTTGCTTGAGAGTTTCGTCATCTGCAAGAAGGCAAGGCATCAATTTAACAACGTCGTTGTTTCTGCCTGCTCTTTCAACGATAAGTCCGTTGTCAAAGCATTCTTTCACGATTGCTTTTGAAACAACGTCGGGAGCGACCTTGTTGCAGTCAACACCCCACATAAATCCGATTCCTCGAACATCGAAATTATCGTTAAATTCTTTAACCTTTGCCAGGTATTCTTTAATGATTTCGCCCTTGCGCTGAACTTCTTTTTCAACATTTTCATTGAGCATTATTTCAAGACCCGCCTTTGCCGCAACTATTGAAAGCTGGCTTCCACGGAAGGTTCCGTTATGCTCGCCGGGCTTCCACACGTCAAGCTCGGGCTTGAAAAGAACAAGGGCAAAGGGCATACCGTAGCCGCCGATAGATTTTGAAAGTGTAACAATATCAGGGGTGATACCCGCTCTTTCAAAAGAGAAATAGGTGCCTGTTCTTGCGGAGCCGACCTGAATATCGTCGCAAACAAGAAGAATATCGTTCTTTGTGCAGAATTCACGCAAGCCCTTGAGAAATTCTACGCTGAAAACGTGTATGCCACCGTCAGCCTGAACAGGTTCAATGAAAACAGCCGCAGGCTTTGAAATGCCGGAATGGTCGTCGTCAATAAGAGTTTGCATGTATTTTATAACGTCAAGCTCGGGGAACATATAGGGGGAGGGCATATGTGTAACGTCTGTGAGCACAACGCCCGCACCCTCACGGGAGTCACGGTCGGTAGTCATTGAAAGGGAGCCGAGAGTCATACCGTGGAATGCACCCATAAATGCGAAAATGTTATTTCTTTTTTTAACTTTTCTTGCAAGCTTTAAAGCTGCCTCAACAGCGTTTGTGCCTGTGGGGCCGGGGAACTGGATTTTGTATTCAAAGCCACGGGGTTCAAGAATATTTTTCTCGAAATATTCAATAAAATCTCTCTTTGCAGAGGTGAACATATCAAGAGAGTGGATTATTCCGTCGTTCTCAAGGTAATTTATAATCTGCTTTTTAATGTAGTTGTTGTTGTGCCCGTAGTTGAGTGCACCTGCGCCACAGAAAAAGTCGATATATTTTTTACCGTCCTCGGCAAAAATGAAAGAATCCTTTGCTGTTGTGAAAACAGCAGGGAAGTTTCTGCAATATGAGCGAACCTCGGATTCATACTTGTCAAAAATAGATGTGTTCATAGACATTTCCCTTTCAAAATGGAAAAAATTAAAATACTAAACTACATTATATCACTTTGTTTTGCGTATGCCAATATTAAACTGTAAATTTTAAATAATATTTTAAATATATATTGAACTTTGAACTGCGTTTTGATAAAATATAAAATGTGAAAATTTGGTTTCATTGTAAAAAATATCCCGAAAAGGAGAAAAAGAGATGGCACAACCTATTAAACTCTTTCCTCAGTTAACGAGGGTTGTAAGTCACTTCAAAAAGTTCGATATTGAAGTGCCCAAGGCTTTGCTTGAAGCAAAAGCCAAAAAGCCTGATTTGACCGATTTCCCCTATCCGCTTCCCCAGAAAAAGAAGGATTACACCTGCTTTTGCGAGGGCGCAAACGGTGTTATGTGGTACGGCTCAAACGGCGGTGTAACACGCTATGACCCCAATGCAAAAAGCATTTATGACATAGTGATGTATTTCGGTGCAAGCCGTGACCTTCTCGACAACAACGTTCAGTCACTTTTTGCTGATGGCGACGGTGTTTGGGTTCTCACCTCTAACGGTGTTACTCATATTGATATGGTGAAAATGTCAATGGAAGAAAAGGCATACAGGCTCCTTGACGAAACGCTCACATACGTTCAGCGTCACGGAATGGTAAGTCAGAAGCGTCTTGCAGAGGCGGGCAACCTTAAATCTGCTCTGCCCTACGGCCATTCAGATAACGACGGCAGCTTTTCATCCGCTTATGCTATGGGTGAAATCTTCCATTACGCAACTCTCAAAAAAGAAAAGGGTGCCTATGATGAAGAAACCCTCAGGGCAAGAGAGGTTGCAATGCGTGCCAGCGAAGCAAACCTTCTTCTGATGTATATTGCAGGCAGGGGCGACGGCTTTGTTGCAAGAACATATCTTACAAAAGACGAGCCCGTGCCGGATGATGGCCTTTTTTATAAAAAGAACGGTGCAACAGCATCATGCCTCAACACAACAGATGCTCGCCACAAAAAGGTTGTGGGCCTTGAAGTGAAGGCAGATGCCCCCATTCCCGACAGACTCCGCAAGATGTACACCGAGGAGGGCTATGAGGATACAGACATCACCTACAAGGGCGACACAAGCAGTGATGAAATTACACACCACTATATGCATCTTCTTGTTGCCCACGAGTTTTTGGGCTGTGAAGACCCCGAATATGACGAGCTTCTCAAAACAGCCGCAAGAAATACAATGAACCACATTATAGATAACGGCTTCCAGCTTCGTGAGGCAGACGGCAACCCCTCAACATGGGCAAAGTGGAATGAGGATTATTTCAACTCCGCTATGGGTTGGGCAGATGCCTGCCTTAACGCCGCCGAGCTTCTTATGTACCTTCGTGTAACAATGCACATCACAGGTGAAAAGGGCAAATGGCAGGAAACCTACGATATGCTCTGCGAAAGAGGATACGATAAGCTCACAATGGGTCATTTCGACAGATTCCACAAGGTTTGTCTGCAGGGTGGCATAGATGACCGTGAGGATATTATGTATGGCGACCATAACCTTGCCGTTCTTTCCTTCTGGGGCCTCGTTACTCTCGAGCCAGACGAAAAACGCAGAGAGATGTATAGAGAGGGCTTCAGAAGCTGGAGATATTCTCTTGCTCCCGAATATACCCCTGCATACGATTTCCCCTATTTCCTCAGCGATTCTGAGGCTCAGCCCGATGAAGACAGGGTAAGAAACTGGTTCTATCGCTTCAATGTGTCACGTCTTGCAAGTGCGGTTTCTCTCACATCAAGACGAGATTACCCTGTGAAATTGTTTATGGGTGACTACCGTGAGGTTTCTGCACTTCCCCCCAATGATGAACGCTTCATTGCAAAGCTTGACAGAAACCCCCTTGAATATAAAAACGAAGACAGCGGCGGACTTTTCTGCGTTGAAAGCTGCTACGTTTACACCTTCTCCTATTGGTTAGGCAGATATTTCGGATTTATTGAGGAGGGCGAAGAATAATGGATAAAACAATTAAACTTATAGGCAACGCTCACCTTGACCCCATTTGGCTCTGGCGCTGGCAGGAGGGCTGCGGCGAGGTGCTTCAGACGTTCCGCAGTGCTCTTGACAGATTAAAAGAATATAACGACTTCGTTTTCACCTGTTCTTCAGCCGCATATTACGAGTGGGTTGAAAAAATCGACCCTCAGATGTTTGAAGAAATCAAAACAATGGTGAGAAGGGGCAGATGGGTTCCCGTCAACGGTTGGTGGGTTCAGCCCGATTGCAATATGCCCTCAGGCGAGAGCTTTGCCCGCCAGGCACTTTACAGCCAGCTTTATTACTATGAAAAATTCGGCAAAATCTGTTCAACAGGCTACAATGTTGACTCCTTCGGTCACGCTGCCTCTCTTCCCCAGCTTCTTAAAAAGGGTGGAATGAACAGCTATGTTTTCCAGCGTCCCGGCATGCACGAAAACGACGAAATTCCCGAAAACCTTTTCTGGTGGGACAGTGCCGATGGCACAAGAGTTCTCACATACCGTCTTCCCGACAGCTATGCAGGAAACGGCAAGGAGGCTCTCGACAGAAAAATCGAGGATGCTAATGAGAGAGCTGAGCAGACAGGCCACGGAATGATGATGTTCTACGGCGTGGGCAACCATGGCGGCGGCCCCACAAAGGGCGATATTGAATATCTCGAAACAATGCTCGAAAGAGAGGGCTACAACGAGCTTGAGTTCTCTTCTCCCGATGATTATTTTGAGGATATACTCAACCAGTTTATTGAGCTTCCCTCGTGGAATGACGAGCTTCAGCACCACGCTAGCGGCTGCTACAGCGCAACGTCACTTGTAAAGGAGCTTAACCGCAAGGCTGAAAACGTTCTTGCGGCGGCAGAAAAGTGGGATACAATATCATCTGTTGTTACAGACTCCGCACCACAGACAAAAGAGTTTGAGGCTGCATGGAAAAAGGTTTGCTTTAATCAGTTCCACGATATTCTTTGCGGCTGCTCTATAAGAGAAGCCTATGACGATGTTGTTGAGTCACAGGGCTATGCAACCACAATAGCGAACGAGAGCTACAACAACGCCCTTCTTCGCATCGCAAGAAGAGTTGATACGTGGGTTGAGGGTGTCAGCGATGCTGTGCTTCACACCCGCCACTATACAGGGGCAGATAACGGCTTCCCAAGACCTGTTGTTGTTTTTAACCCCCATTCATATAAAATAAATATGCCTGTGAGAACATACCATCCTTCAAAGGCGGTTACCGATTCCGAGGGCAACGAGGTTCTTTTCCAGAACGTGCGTTCATCACGCTCAAATGACGAGCATCTTGACACACTCTTTATGGCAGAGGTTGAGCCCTTCGGTTACGCAACCTATTGGCTTGAGTGTGAAAATGTTAAGGCAGAAAAAGAGCTTTCAGGCGAAGAAAATTTCCTTATGGAAAATGAATTTGTCTGTGTTGAAATCGATAATCAGACAGGCTTCATCAAAAAGCTTGTAAACAAAGAAACGGGCGACGACCTTGCAGGTGAAAACTTCCTTGCAATCCCCACGGTTATCAACGACGACAAAACCGATACGTGGGCACACAATGTCTTTAAATTCAATGAAATTAAAGGTCTTATGGAGCTTCAGAGCATTGAAAGAGTTGAAAACGGTGCTCTTCGTTCCGTAATCCGCACAAAGCACAGGTTTGGCGAAAGCTATCTCACACAGGATTTCATTCTTGCAAAGGGTCAAAAAACCATAAGAGTTGATTGCAAAGCACTCTGGCAGGAAAAATTCTCGCTTCTTAAATTTGCTTTCCCCGTTGGTGGTAACGAAGAAATATCCACCTACGAAATTCCCTGCGGCTTCATTAAGCGTCCTTGCGACGGTGATGAGGAGCCTGCGCTTAACTGGGCAGACCTTACCGTTACAAAGGGTGGCAAGCGTATGGGCGTTGCTGTTATGAGCGATTCAAAATACAGCTACGATTGCCCCGGTGCAGAGCTCAGACTCACAGCTCTCAGAAATGTTATTTTTGCCGACCATTATTCATACAGACCTGCGGCAGATTTCGATTTCACAGACGAGGGTCTTAACCGCTTCTCATACGGTATTTACGTTCACTCGGGCGAAGCCGAAAAGAGCGACATTGTAAAAGAGGCGCACCTTTTCAACAATAACGTTGTGGCAGTTCCTGAAAGCTATCACAAGGGCGAGCTTCCCGAGAAGGATTGCTTTATGTACACAAATGCCGACAATGTTGTTATCACAGCCCTTAAACGCTGTGAGGACGGCAGCGGCGACCTTATCATCCGCCTTTATGAAACAAAGGGTGAGGACAATACAAGATGCTATCTTATGTCAAAGCTCTTTGATAACGGCTTCTGGTTTGATATCGGTAAGCACGAGATAAAAACCTTCCGTGTTGACCGTGACACAAACGTTAAGGAAGTTAACTTCCTTGAAGGTATTGTAAAATAAAAAAAGCCTGCTCCCGAAAGGGAGCAAGCCTTGTTAAAAAATCTTGTGTTTTTCAACCTTCCGACAGAGAAGAACAGTCAAAAGTATTTTTAAAATATCGGGAACAATAAATGGCACGATGCATGTTAAAGCGGCTGTTTTCAGACTTTCAAAAAACGGAGCCTCGCCCCAAAATGCAAACCATAAGCCACCCGATATATAGCAGACGAAAAGTGAAACAAACAAAGCGATTATCTTTGAATGCTTTTTGTTCTTCAAAAAATGGGTAACAGCCCAGAAGCTGATGCCGGAAAGAAGAAAACCCCAGATAAAACCGCCGGTGGCGTCAAGAAGTCTTCCGATTCCGCCGGTGAAGCCTGAAAAAACAGGCAAGCCCACAGCCCCCAGAAAAACATACAGCAAAACAGCCAGCGTTCCTTTTTTGCCGCCCAAAAGATAAAGGGCGCAAAAAACGCCGAAAAGCTGCATTGTGAACGGAACGGCAAAGGGCACACTTATAAAGGCGCAAACTGCAATAATTGCAGAAAAAAGAGATATCAGAACAATGTTTTTGATTTTTGTGTTCGAAAATGAAGTTTTGTGTTTTGCGTCATTCAAAATTTTTCACCCCGCATAGAATAGCACAAGAAAAAAACCTTGTCAATTTTGCGGTAGAATAACAGAAAATAAGAAAGAAGGAAAAATATGGAAACCTTGACAGAAATCGGCTCAAGAATTGCCGGTCTTTTCAGCGGCTTAGCAGAAATGGGATTTACATCAGAAATACTTCCTATGCTTATTATGTGGGCAATAGGCGGCTTGCTTATTTACCTTGCAATCGCAAAGGATATGGAGCCTACGCTCCTTTTGCCTATGGGCTTTGGTACAATTCTTGTAAACCTCCCCGAGGCATTTGATGTTGGTGTTATTTCAGAACACGGTGCAATAGAAATTCTTTATAATGCCGGTGTTGCAAACGAGTTGTTCCCGTTGCTTTTATTTATCGGTATCGGTGCGATGATTGACTTCGGTCCGTTGCTTTCAAACCCCAAACTTATGATTTTCGGTGCGGCGGCACAGTTTGGTATTTTCTTTACTCTCTCGGTTGCTTCGCTTTTCTTCCCGCTGCAGGAGGCAGCTTCAATCGCTATTATCGGTGCGGCAGACGGCCCCACTTCAATTTTCGTTGCAGAACAGCTTGATTCATCATATATCGGTGCAATTATCGTTGCCGCATATTCATATATGGCTCTTGTTCCCATTGTTCAGCCCCCCGTTATCAAGCTTCTCACAACAAAGAAGGAACGCCGTATCCGTATGAAATACGAGGGTAAGGCAGTTTCTAAGAGAACAAAGATTCTTTTCCCCATCGTTGTTTCTGTTATCGCAGGTGTTGTTTCACCCCAGTCTGCAGTTCTTATCGGTTTCCTTATGTTCGGTAACCTTATCAGAGAATGCGGCGTGCTTGATTCACTCTCAGAAACAGCACAGAAGGTTCTCGCAAACCTTATCACAATTCTTCTTGGTATCACCGTTGCAAGAAATATGAACGCTGAGCAGTTCCTTACTTTTGAAACAGCGCTCATTCTCGGCCTTGGTCTTGTGGCTTTCATTTTCGACACAGCCGGCGGTGTGCTTTTCGCAAAATTCCTCAATATCTTCCTCCCCGAGGGCAAGAAGTTCAACCCCATGATTGGTGCGGCAGGTATCTCTGCCTTCCCCATGAGCTCACGTGTTGTTCATAAGCTCGGCCTTGAAGCGGATAATCAGAACTTCCTTCTTATGCACGCAACAGGCGTTAACGTTTCGGGTCAGGTTGCATCGGTTATTGCCGGTGGCATGATTTTGAATTTCTTCAAGGACGTCATATAATAACCTGAAAAAACACTTCTTATTACAGAAACAGGAGGATTAGTTTATGTTTAGTTTACTTTCAAAGGCTCTTTCACCCGAAACCACCGTGGCAGTATCAGAAACCGTTAAAGAAGCGGTTGAGGTTGGTTTCACAAAAGATAATATCGGTAGGGCACTTACTATGTCAGCCGCCGGTATGATAGGCATTTTCTTAGTAGTCGGCGTTATTATTCTCAGCGTAGTGATTCTTAACAAAGCCGGCGCACCCAAAAAGAAAGACTGAAATAAATAAAGGTTTTAGACGCTCCTCTTGAGGAGCGTCTTTTTTAATGGTGTTTTGCACATAAAAATCTAGTAAAATTCATCAAAGTTGTTAATTGAAATATCCTACGGCGAGTATTACAATATAAAATAACTTATTATGTGTGGAGGTATCTGTTCAGGTATCTTCACGGGATGGAGTGATATTTTTGGCAAAACCAAATAAAAACCCACTCTGGCAAACAAGCAAAAAGGAGCGTATGAGCTATTACGTTTATTTTTGCGGCCAGAATATGATTTATACCCTTGTAACGTCCTTTTTGATGACGGCGTTATTGTTCCAGGGTGTTGACGTAAGCAAAGCGGCAGGCATCACCCTTGCTATTAAAATCTGGGATGCCGTAAATGATGCTGTTTTCGGTTGCATTTTTGACAAGGTTCGTTTCAAAAGCGGCAAGAAATTTATCCCTTGGTTGAAGATTTCTCTTTTTGCAATTCCTCTCACAACGGTTCTTCTTTTCTCTATGCCCAAAAGCGGCAGCGAGATGTTTAAATTAGCGTGGTATGCAATTACATATATGCTTTGGGATACCGCATATACTCTTTGCGACGTTCCGATTTACGGTATGGTTACCGCAATGACCGAGCGAGTTGATGAAAGAACAGCTCTCCAGTCCTACAAGAGCATCTGGGGCGGCATCGGTTCGGGTCTTTCGACAATCATCGCAACAATCCTCGTTGGTGAGGATGTCGGCCTTAACTACAGCGTTGTTTCAATAATCGTTGCTGTTGGCGCCCTTCTCACAATGTTCCCCATCTGCAAAAACGGTGTTGAGCGTTGCGGTGGCGAAATTGACGAAAGCTTCACTATGAGAAAAATGTTCAAATACCTTTTCTCAAACAAGAAATTACTTGTTTATTATTTCGGCTATTTCTTCAATGGCGCTTTCAACATTATGTCGGCGCTTAACCTTGCAGCATCCTTCTATCTCTTCCACGATTCAAGATTCAGCATGGTTGTTATGGTGCTTTCTGCACTTCCCATGCTCGTGTTTGCACTTCTTGTTCCCAAGATGGTTGAAAAATACGACAAAATCAAAATATTCCTCACTTGCTCCGTGCTCACCGTTGCTCTCAGCGTTGTTATGTGGGTCATCGGCTACGCAAATATGTGGATATTCGTTGCACTTTGTGTTCTTCGTGCAATTCCTCAGGGTATTCAGGGCGTTATGCTCTTTATGTTCACACCCGATTGCGCAGAATACGGCAAATTCAAAACAGGCATCGAGGCAAAGGGTATCACCTTCGCAATCCAGACCTTTATGGTTAAGCTCACGGGTGCTGTTTCCTCTGCACTTTCACTCTTCCTTCTCGGGGTTATCAAGTGGAAGGATATTTCAGCAGCAGAAAACTTTAAGCAGCTCGAAAAGCTTGGTATTACTCAGACCCCCGAAACTCTCAAGGGTCTTTGGTTCATCTTTATTATGGTTCCCGCAATCGGTGTTGCCATCGCCTCAATCTGCTGGTTCTTCTACCGCTTGAGCGACCACGATGTTCAGCTTATGACTGAGGCAAACAATGGTAAAATCACCCGTGAAGAAGCTATTGCTCAGCTTGATAATAAAAAAGATTTTGTAAAGAAAGGTTGATGACAATGAAAAAAATGAAAAAGCTCATTGCAGTTATTTGCGTAATCGCTATGCTTGTCGGCGCCCTTTCAGTAGCAGCCGTGGCGGCATACGACCGTGATTTCGCAATCACAAACCCCTATGATGGCGTTGACTGGTCATGGGATCAGTATAAAGCAGACCTTCATTCACACACAACCGCATCCGACGGAAGAAACACTCTTAAAGAGATGCTCGAAATCAACTATAAATATGGTTTTGATGTTTATGCTGTTTCAGACCATGGTATGACAAGCTACAGTTGGACAGAGCAGCAGGTAATCCCGGCTCTCAAGGTTTTCCTTGATATGAGAAACCCCGGCACAGAGCTCGTTTCTCTTGACCCCAATGGCGGCTATACCTTCGATGGCGACAGATATGACGTTGTTACCGAAAACGGCAGCGATTATTACTACCAGACCTACGAAGACGGCTCTGAGGGTCAAAAAATGCTCCGAGTACCTTTCGCTAACGAGCAGAACCCCACGTCTCTCAACAATGCCCACGTTAACACATGGTTTGTTGATTACGGCCACGGTATCCTCGGTGGCACAAGCGAATATGAAACACCTATCAAGGCTGTTGATGAATTGGGCGGACTTTCTGTTATCAACCACCCCGGTGAATACACAAATGCTCGTGACGAGGATTGCACAGAGGACGCATACGATTACAACGACCCTGTTTACAAATACTATATCGACAAATTCACAAGCATTCTTTCAAAATACCCCTCATGTATGGGTATTGATATGAACTCAAAGGGTGACTCCAGAACACGTTTCGACAGAAAGCTTTGGGATACTCTTCTTATGAATCTCGCTCCCGAGGGAAGAAACGTTCTCGGTATTGCAACAAGTGATGCTCATAGTGTTTCAGCCGCTTACACAGGCTACACAATGATGCTTATGCCCGAAAACACCGTTGATAATCTTAAATATTCTATGAGCAACGGTCAGTTCTTTGCCGCAAGTAAGTGTCTCGGCAACCACGAGGAGCTTGAGCTTTATGCAAACTACCTTATCGAAAACGGGGATTCAAAGGCTGTTGCTATCGGTCAGGATATTCTCGACAGACAGGTTGAGGATTACAACGCAAAATACGAAGCTCCCCTCGACGTTGAGGCTCCCCGCATCAACGAGGTTGCTGTTGACGACGACGCTGATACAATTTCTCTCGACGTTACCGATGGAATGTGTGTTCGTTGGATAACAAACGGCAGAACTCTCGCTTACGGCGAAACAATTGACCTCGACGATTATAGCGGCGAAATCGGTAGCTACGTAAGAGCTGAAGTTTTCGGCGAAGGCGGTATTGTTTATACACAGGCTTTCCTTCTTGACCACGACGGTGAGGTTTCATCAAACGTTGACGCTGAATTCAAGGATTTCTGGAAGATTATCGCAATCATTCCCGATACACTTGTAAGATTCCTCGGTTCTCTTGACATTTTCAGCTTTATCTGGGATGCACTCAACTAATTGAATAATTAAAATCGCTCCGCAAGGCAACTTGCGGAGCTTTTTTGTGTTGCGGCGTTGCGAAGCTATCATCCCTGTTTAAGTGGCAAGTGGCAGATGGCAAGTGGCAAGTTTCGGGTGCTGCGCACGGCATTTTATCAATGTGTTGCGAAGCT
>JAZRPC010000151.1:0-9381 GCA_045649005.1 Acutalibacteraceae bacterium | reverse complement strand
TTCACAGTTCCCGGTGACGGTGTAATTGACTTTGCGCCCATATTCGAGGTTCTTGCAGAAAACAATTACGAGGGTTATGTTCTTGTCGAAGCAGAGCAGGATCCCGCTATTGCAAATCCCTTTGAATACGCTGTAAAAGCAAGAAAATACATTGCTGAAAAAGCAGGATTATAAGAGGTAAACAAAATGGCTGAAAAAATCAAATATTTTTGCAACGGTCAGTTCAAGGATTCAAAAACTGACGTATGGTACGACCTTTTTAACCCCAGCACAGGTGAAATAACAGGCCACGCACCTTGCTGCACAAACGACGAGGTTCTTGAGGCTGTTGAGGCTGCAAAAGCTGCCTACCCCGCATGGAGTTCAACCCCCGCAATCAAGAGAGCGCAGATTCTTTACAATGTACGTGACCTTCTCATCAAGCACATGGAAGAACTCACTACTCTTGTTGCAGAGGAAAACGGCAAGGTATGGAGCGAGGCTGAAGGCGACGTTCTCAAAGCAAAGGAAGGCACAGAGCTTGCAACACAGGTTCCTTCACTTATGATGGGTGAAAGCCTTATGGATGCATCAACAGGCTTTGATACAACTCTTTACCGTGAATCAATGGGTGTATTTGCAGGCATCGTTCCCGTTAACTTCCCCGCTATGATTCCTTTTGGTTGGATGGTTCCAACTTGTGTTGCTTGTGGTAATACAATCGTTCTTAAAGCTGCATCACTCACCCCCAAAACAGCATTGAGAATTGCAGAGCTTTACAAAGAAGCTGGTATGCCTGATGGCGTTGTTAACGTTGTTACCTGTTCAAGAAATGAAATCAACACACTTCTTGATCACCCCGACATCAAGGGTATAACATTCGTTGGCTCAACACCTGTTGGCAAGCTTATTTACGAAAGAGCAGCAAAAGCAGGCAAACGTGTTCAGGCTCTTTGCCAGGCTAAAAACCACGCTCTTGTTCTTGAGGACGCTCCCATTGAAAGAACTGTTGCGGGTATCATAAACTCTGCATACGGTTGTGCAGGTCAGCGTTGTATGGCTCTCTCAGCTTGTGTTGTTCAGGAATCAATCGCTGATAAATTCGTTGCCGAGCTTAAAAAACAGGCAATGAACATCAAGGTTGGCAAATCAATTGACAAAACATCAAAGCTTGGCCCGCTTACATACAAAAAGCATTATGACGAGGTTGTTGCCGACATTGAGAAAGGTGTTAAAGAAGGTGCAACACTTGTCCTTGATGGCAGAAACCCCGAGCTTCCAGAAGAAATCAAAAATGGCTACTTCGTTGGTCCTACTATCTTTGATAATGTTACAGAAGATATGACAATCGGCAGAGATGAAGTTTTCGGACCTGTTCTTTGCGTCAAGAGAGTTAAGGATTTCCATGAAGGTATCGCTGTTATGAACGCTAACCCCTATGCTAACGGTTCTGTTATCTTCACTCAGAACGGTCACTATGCAAGAGAATTTGCACGTCATACTCACGGCGGTATGGTTGGTGTAAACGTTGGTATCCCTGTTCCGATTGGCTTCTTCCCCTTCTCAGGTCATAAAGATTCTTTCTTTGGTGACCTTCACTGTCTCGGTAAAGATGCATACCGTTTCTTTACAGAAAGCAAATGTGTAACAACACGTTGGTTTGATGAGGATGAAATAAAGAAAACAGAAGTTTCCACATGGGACGGCACTATCTGATAACTTTTGTTAAAACACATAAGAAAGGATAAAATAACTATGCTTAATATCGGTATTATCGGTGCAGGCCGCATCGGCAAGGTTCACCTTGAATCAATTTCATATCACGTAAAAAACGCTGTTGTAACAGCAATCGCAGACCCCTTCATGAATGACGAAACAAAGGCTTTCTGCGAAGGCTTCGGCGTTGAAAAAATCTACACAGATTACAAAAAAATCATTGAAGATGAAACAATTGACGCTGTTCTTGTCTGCTCTTCAACAGACACACACGCTCCCATTTCAATCGAAGCAATCAACGCAGGCAAGCACGTTTTCTGTGAAAAACCCCTTGCAAACACAGTTGATAAGATTCTTGAAATTGCAGATGCACTCAAGGCTCACCCCGAGGTTAAATTCCAGGTTGGCTTTAACCGCCGTTTTGACCACAACTTTGCCGCAGTAAGAAAAGCTTATGACGATGGCAAAATCGGTGAAGCACAGATTCTTAAAATCACATCACGTGACCCCCAGGCACCCCCCGTTGGCTATTGTGCAGCAAGCATCTTCCTTGATATGACAATTCACGATTTTGATATGGCTTGCTTCCTCACAAACAGCGACGTTGAGGAGCTTTACGTTTATGCTGATGCTCTTATCAATCCCGGCATCCGTGAATACTGTGATTTCGACACAGCTATCATTTCAATGAAAATGGAAAATGGAGCACTCGCAGTTATCGACAACTCACGTCAGGCAATGTACGGCTACGATCAGAGAGCAGAGCTTTTCGGCTCAAAGGGTATGGTTGCTACAACTAACGACACACTTTCAACTGCTGTTGTATCCGATGCTAACGGTGTTACAGGCGAGAAACCCCTCTATTTCTTCCTTGAGAGATATATGGGTTCATTCTCAGAAGAAGTAAGACAGTTTGTTGATTGCTGTATAAATGACAAGGAAACGCCTGTTGGTATTCACGCAGGTCTTCAATCAGTTAAGATTGCTCTCGCAGCTGAAAAATCAGCTAATGAGGGCAGACCCGTAAAACTTTCGGAGATTAATTAAAATGTCACAAAACAACTATGATATTATAGTTATCGGAGCAGGTTGCGGCGGTTTATCCGCCGCTGTTTCTGCTGCTAAAGAGGGCAAAAAGGTTTTGCTTCTTGAACGACACAACACACCCGGCGGCTTTTCTTCAAGCTTTGTGCGGGGCAGATTTGAATTTGATGTTTCTTTACACCAGCTCTGCGGCTTTGGTAATTCAGCAGGGCTCGGTGAATTGCGTCAACTTTTTGAATATCTTGAAATAAGCGACAAAATCAAATGGATTAACGTTCCCGAAGCATTCAGACTTCTCTCAAAGCACCAGGATAACTCACCTGTTGATATAACAATGCCTTTCGGTGTCGAAAACTTCATTGATTGCATTGAAAGCCAAGTTCCCGGAAGTAAACCCGCTTTAACAAAACTCTTTCAGATTGCTGATGAGATTGAACGTTCGTCAGCCTTCTTTGCAGGAAATGACACAAAAATCAATTTAAAAACAATACACTCAATTTTAAAAGATCACGGTAATTTTATAAGAACTGCACCATATTCAGTGAATGCTGTCTTGAACGCAATTGGTGTCCCACTTAAAGCACGTGATATTATAAACGCATACTGGCTGTATCTCGGTGTTGACTGCACCAAGCTCAGCTTTGTGCACTACATTTCAATGGTTAACTCCTATTTAAAATACGGCTCTGTTATCCCACAGGAGCGAAGCCACGCTATGAGTATGGCTCTTGCCGGTGTTCTCGAGGATTATAATGGCAATATTAGATACAATTGCCACGTCAGTAAAATCCTGTATAAAGATAACAAAGTGCAGGGTGTTGTCCTTAAAAACGGCGAAAAAATCAAGTGCAAGCATGTAATCTGTTCTTGCTCTCCAAATATGGTTTTCGGAAAAATGATGAAAAAAGATGACGTACCCGAAACCGCTGTCAAAAGAACAAACGCACGTTCATTTGGCGCAAGAGGTGCCTGCGTTTATCTGGGACTTAACAGGTCCCCAAAAGAATTAGGAATAGAAAATTATTCTTACTTCATAACCGATACCGCAGACACAAAAAAACAATATGATTTGATGAAGACGATTGCAACAAACAATGCACAGGCAACTGTTTGTTTGAATATAGCAAACCCCAACTGTTCACCCGTGGGCACAACAATTTTGTGCATGACAACTCTTTACACGGATAACTGCTGGGCAGACATTGAACCGGACAAGTATTTTGAAGAAAAAGACTTGTTGGCTGCAAGGATGATTGCCAATTTTGAAAATGCTACAGGTATCATCATCCACAACGCCATAGAAGAGCTTGAAGTCGCAACGCCAATAACCTTCGCCCGTTACACTAACTCGCCTCAGGGAGCCGTTTACGGCTACTACGGTGATGATTGGGACGGTATTATCCCGAGAATAATGACAGAAGCGACTGATTGCGATATTAAGGGCTTGCGGTTTTGCGGTGGCTGGGGTGCACAGCTTTCGGGCGTAAGCAGTGCGGTTGCATCGGGCAGAAATGCGGCATTTGCAACGCTCGGCGACATTGAAAGCGACAAGGAGGATAATGATGAAAAATAAAGTAGTTGTTAATTCCTCTTTTAAAGATTTACGTAATTTCACACAAATTCCCGAATACCGAAAAGGCGTTATTTCCGAGGCGGATAACAAACCTGTTAACGCTACCTATGCCGTTAATTCAACAGCAAACTTTCTGCACCCGTCGGAGCAGTTTTTAAAAGTTAAGCATTCAGTACAGGTTTCAAACGACACCCGTGCATACGTACTAGAGCCAAACCCCAGATACGGCACAGCAAGGCTCGCTTATTTCAAGCCCGGTCAATATATCAGCGTTACGCTTAAAATCGGTGGCTCGGTGGTAACAAGACCATATACGCTTTGTTGTTCACCTGCACTTGCGCTGAAGGATGAATATGTCATTGTTGTGAAAAAAGTCCCCCACGGTTTTGTTTCTAATTATATCTACAACAACTGGGAAAAGGGCACAGAGGTTATTGCCACAGCTCCTATGGGTAACTTCACCCACCAGAAGCTCAGAGACTCAAGAAACGTTATTGGCATAACCGATAGCCAGGGAATTTCGGCTTTTATTTCAATGGCAGAAGCGATCCGAGATGGCATTCTTGATGTTGATTTAACACTTCTTTATACATCAAGAAAGAAAAAAGAACTCATTCTGTCAGAAAAGCTTGATGAATTATCAGAGCAAACCGATAAATTCAGGGTTATATACGTTTTCAGTGACGAAAGAATCCTGGGATGTGAGCGTGGATTTATCACCTCAACTCTGATTGAAAAATATGCTCCCTCAACAAGATACAGCGTATTTGTTTGCGGTTCTACACAGCTTTATAACAGAGTTACTCCCCAGATCGCTGAATTAAAGCTTGAAAAGAAATATATCAGATACGGGTTAAGCGGTCAGATAAGCTCCCCTGCTTCACTCCCCGATTTCCCACAATCGGCTAAAGGCAAGGTTTTTGAATGCAAGGTAATAAGCGGCGGAAATGTTCTTAAAACTATCCCTTGCGCCGCAGAAGAAACAGTTCTTGTAGCCCTTGAAAGGGCGGGCATTGTTGCAAAATCCTCTTGTCGCTCGGGTGAATGCGGATTTTGTCGTTCACGGCTCACAAGCGGCAACGTGTTTATTCCAAAGGGAATTGACTCAAGACGCCTCGCAGATTCAAAATTTGGTATAATTCACCCATGCTGCTCTTACCCTATGAGTAACCTCACACTTGTTATCAACTAAAAAAATCTCCGTAAGTTTAAACTTACGGAGATTTTTGAGTTATATTTAATTATTTAAAATCATCGAAATTGTCGTCAACAACCTTTTGCTGTGTTTTTGCCTTAGCCTTTGGTGCAAGGGGCTCTTCGGGGTTGAGATTAACCTTGGTTGTGTCACGCTTTACGGGCTCGACTT
This sequence comes from Acutalibacteraceae bacterium, assembly GCA_045649005.1. Lineage (GTDB taxonomy): Bacteria > Bacillota > Clostridia > Oscillospirales > Acutalibacteraceae > DTU089. The sequence goes on along the minus strand of JAZRPC010000151.1, from coordinate 3,703 downwards.
CGGTTTTATCAGCGTTTACAACAGCTGTATCAAGCTCTGTGGGAGTCTGAGTAATTTTGTATGCAATAGCAGCGTTTTGGCGTTTGATTTCATCCATTGTGTCTCTGAATTTAACTTCCATACTGCGAATGCTTGCAACAATGTAGCCAAGAATGCCGAAAATGATAACCGCAAAAACGATAACAAAGGTATCGTAGCCTTTTGTTGTGCCCGCATCAACAAACAGCAACAGCAAAACCGCAGGAGCAACAAGCGTAGCAATGATAAAAACAACTGTAAATATAATTTTTTTCAACATTGACATAACGTTTCCTCCTTATTTGTTAGCTTCAGCAATGCGTCTGAGACCTTCAAAACCGATTTTAACACTGTCATAGGGATGTTTATCATAACAAAGGTCTTGTTCAATAACAATATACTGAACGCCGATTTCTTTACAAGAAGCGTAGCAAGCGTCAAAGTCAATGTTACCCGTGCCACACTCAGCAAAGCGCTGTGCGCTATTGACGATTCTCATATCTTTAAAGTGACAAACTTCAACTCTGCCTTTGAGCTTTTTCAGATATTCGGCGGGGTTAACACCACCGACCTGCATCCAATATGTATCGGGAATAAAGTGGAGCTCGGGTGCTTCTTCAATAAGTCTTTCGAAGGTTCTCTTGCCATCATAAACCTCGAACTCAAAAGCGTGGTTATGGTAGCAAAGCTGTTTACCCTGTTTTTTCATAAGCGAGGCAATCTCGTTGCATTTAGCAATGAAGCCTGTAACCCCCTCAAAGGACTCGTGAATGTTACCGGGCATTGCACCGATGCCAATATTGTCACAATGAATAAGGTTATGCTCGTGAATGAGAGCATCAAGGTCGTTTTTCATTCTGTCATAGGGCTTGTGGGTAACACAAACATCCATTTTGTATTTGTCAACAAGCTCAGCAACAATTTCGGGATGAATATCACCGATTGCTGAAATCTGAATAACATTGCAACCGATGCTTTGCAAAAACTTTAATGTCTCTTCAAAGCTCGCTGCATCCTTGCATTGTTCACGTAAAGTATAAAGCTGAACACCGAGTTTAATATCGCTCATATTAAAACCTCCGACAATTAATAACTTTATTTTATCACACATTTTATTATTGTAAAGTATTTTTTTCTTCAGACGACCTCTTTTTGCCTGTAACGAGTGCTGTTATGCAATACACCTCGGCGGCACCTGCAATCAGAAGGGTTTTTGCGCACTCGTTAAGTGTAGCACCCGTCGTTTTTACGTCGTCGCACAGTAAAATACGTTTACCGTCAACAACAGAATTATCAATTACAGAAAATGCACCGAGCAAATTACCTGAGCGCTCAGTTTCAGACAATTTGTGCTGTGAGCGTGTTTCAAAAATTTTCTCAAGAACACTCACACATTCAAGCCCCGCAAGAACCGAAAGCGAAGAAGCAATCGCCTCGGCGTGATTAAAATCACGCCCCTTTAGACTCTTTTTATCCATTGGTACAAAGGTGCAAAAATCAAAATCAATGTCACGGTAGTGCTCTTTATATGTCAAAAACATATCTTCTGCAAGTGTTTTTGAAAATTCTCTGAAGCCGTTGAATTTTAAATTCCACACAGCATAGCGTGCAGAGCTGTCATAATAATGGGGTGCCACAACAGCCTTGTAGAAAATCCGCTTTTTCTTGCAATTACAGCGCTCTTTCTCACAGCCGCATTTCAGACAAACCTTGCCGGCTACCCTTTCAAGAGATTTCTCACACTCCGGGCAGATTTCTTCATTGAGCTTAATAACCTTTCCGCAATATTTACACCTGACCGGGAAAGCAAAGCTCAAAGCCGTGTCAAAAAATTTATTCATCCCAAATCCTCAAAAAACGAAGTATATATAATGGTTCGACAGATTGAATTTATTTGTCTTTCTTATTTGAATGTAAATGTAAAACAACAAATACAAGCATACCAATTATCGAACCGCCGATTATTCCAAAGCACAATCCCATCGGAATATTTTCCGCAACGGAACCAAACACCAAGCCTACGCTGATACCTAATGATATTCCTAAAGGCAAAGCAAGGATAGCCAATGATTTCTTGTCTACGCTTTTATTAGACACAATAATTCTCCTCTGCAAATTCATATTTTCTAATTCATTATATCAGATAAAAATACAATTACTTACTTTTTTAAAATTCTCATTTATCAAGCTCTGCAAATTGCAATTGTTCTTTTCTTAACGTTTCACCATTGCAGTCTGTGAAAACAATTTCAATATTGTCATCATTAAAAACATAACCACAACCCGCAAAATAAACAGGCTTCTTCTTTTTAATTGTACTGCCGATCACAACGGGACAAATGCTTCCGTTGGTGTTCCAAGCGCTGTTTTCAGGATAATAGATGTTTAGCTCGTGAGCATGACCGCAAATCATAATTTCAGGTTTTACGTTTTCTCTGAGAAGCTTTGACCATTCGGCAAAAATATCCTGCTCAATGTCAAACGGAGACTGATATCTGTGAACAAAAGCGTTGTGGGAGATAATAAGCTTGTGTTTAACTCCTTCTGCCTCGTACTCACTTTCTTTATTTTCAATTATCTTTTTGAGAAAATCTGACTGACGCTCCCTGAAAACATGGCAGGCAACACTGTGACCGTATTCTTCGTGATCATCGTTTTTGTCTTCACCGCAGTCAAGCAAAATTCCCCAGATATTGCCAAGGCGAAAGCTGTAATACGTGTTGCCAAGATGAGTGGGTGTATAGTCTGCAAACTTCTCGGCAAAATTCCCCCTTAAATCATGGTTACCTCTTGAGAAGATGGCAGGTTTTTCGCCTTTTGTTAAACTGGAACAAATTAAATATATGTTCATAAAATTTGTCGGGTTACTGCTGTCCTCGATAACATCGCCGTTTAAAATCAGAAAATCAATGTTACCGAAAGTTTTTGCGGCTTTTATCGGCTCTTTGATATTGTTGTGAGCATCGGCGATATGATATGCTCTGATGTTGTTTTCGGGGATGGGGTGAAATTTATATGTTTTTTCAAGAACCTTTTTTGTTTTTGAAAAATATGCTTTTCTTATGATAATAGGTCGGATGCAAACTGTATATTCTTTGGCTTTATCAAGCTCATCGGCAGGCACTTCAACCTTATGCATTTTATTCCTTGAGCACATAATTCCGTTTGATTCGTCATAATAAAATTTATCGCCAACTTTAACAAAGAAAAAGCAGGATTTTTCGCAGGGCATCATAATCTGATAGTATTTGTCAACCGCAAAAACTGCAGGGGTATGTTTAAAATATTTGCTCATAAAAAATCTCCTTGCGATAAATTTTTATTAGTTGAGATAATTTTATCACATCTTATAAGAAATTACAATCGGGTGTTGCTCACAAAGCAATCAATGCGAAGCATTGTATATCATCAATTCCGCAGGAATTGCATATCATCAAAACGAAGTTTTGTATATCATCATTGCGAAAGCTTTTTGATACAAGCTATTGCGTGATGATATACAGTCCGACAGACTGATGAGATACAACAATGGCAATTTTGCCATTGTTGATGATATGCCATTGCTTTCGCAATGGATAAAAAAATTAAGGACTTCTAATGAAGTCCTTAATTTTTTGGAGGCGACAATCGGATTTGAACCGATGCATCAGGGTGTTGCAGACCCACGCCTTACCACTTGGCTATG
>JAZRPC010000150.1:0-24158 GCA_045649005.1 Acutalibacteraceae bacterium | reverse complement strand
ATAATATACCCAAGGCGGTGATGATATGAATAGGGCAAGAAATATCCCTCGATGGTGAATGTTGGGAATATGAAAAGAAAGACTAAAGATAATCAAGTTTTCAGGCACTTTTAATTCGTGTCATTAAGTTCAAAACACCCAAAAATAAAGGACTTCTTCGGAAGTCCTTTATTTTTATCCAATCCGAAGGCTTGGTATGTAATCGCCGTCAGGCGTATGTAATCCGTTTGCCTTGCAAACGGTATGTCATCAAGCCGAAAGGCTTGTATGTTTTCCACCTTCTGATTGATTACATACATTTCTGCGAAATGATTACATCCACACCTGCGGTGTGATTACATTCCGTCTTCGACGGATTACATATAATGCTTCGCATTGATTTATTACCGCTTTTATGCTATAATACACCCAAGGCGGTGAGGATATGAAAAAATTACTATATGTAATAATCTGTTTGACGGTTTTTTTATCTTTAGTTGCTTGTGGTACTAATGAAAAAAGTCGGTCATTTGATATAAACGGAGATATTCATATCTCTTTACCTGATGTTGGTCTTGAAAATGTCGTCCTTTGCGAAGCATCGGAACGAGGTGTGAGGCTGGATGGCTCTGTTTACGGTCAGGTTTTTCTTTTGGGTCAATACAAAAGTGATGATAATGTTATGATGGATCATTTTCTTGCCATAGTAACGGAAGAGAAAACATTTTGCAAGGACCTGGCGGCATATGAAGGACAGTTTAATTTTGCTGGCAATATTGACGTATGTGATTTTGACGGTGATGGTGATTGCGAAATTTTACTACAACAAACTGTGGGTATGACAGGTGGAGCAGGCAGTTATTTGTCCAGAATTTTTGATTATCGTGATGGAGAAATACTTGAAATTTTCTCAAGCGACAATATTTTTAATAAATATTCCCAAAACATGGGATTCTCATGTACTTTCCTTGGAAATAAAGAAATCAGGATAGATAATGAATTTACTAATTATAGTCAAACTTTTAGTATGAGCGATAGACCTGACGAATATTTCAAATGGTGGTATAATGACGATGGTAGCGTAGTCGAACGGGAGCTTTATGTTGACAGTTTTTATGAGTTTATGCCCATAGATACTCACTTTGATGGTGTTTACGAGGTTTTCTGTCGACAGTATACATCCTTGGTTGGTCATTCTGATGGTATCGGATGCACTAAAATAGTGCTTAAATATAATGAGACAACTGCAGAATTTGAAATAATTGACGCAAGTTTTGAGTTATATAAATACGAGTCTTAAAGTTCTCAGTTTTCAGGCATATTTCATTTGTGTCATTAAGTTCAAAATGCCCAAAAAATCCTCGTTCTTCGGAACGAGGATTTTTTTATCCAAGCCGACAGGCTTGGTATATCATCACGACGTAGTCGTGTATATCATCGCCGTAGGCGTATATCATCACACCGCAGGTGTGTATTTCTGCCGGCTTGATGATATACAAAACTTCGTTTTGATGATATGCAATTCCTTACGGAATTGATGATATACAACGGCAAGCCGTTGATTTTCTGAGGCGCACACAAAACGATGTTACGGCAAAAGCCGTAAACGATGTTGCCTTCGGCAAACGGTGTGATGCTTTGCATCAATGATGTTCTCCTACGGAGAAATGGGGTTGCGTCTTCGACGCAAATACACGCTTTCGCATGACGATGCGGGCTTACGCCCAACGATGTTGCGCTTCGTGCAAATGTGTGATATAATCAAGGTGGTGATTAAATGAAGAAAATAATAATTTTGCTGCTTTGTTTGATTCTGACTTTTACACTTTCGGCTTGCGGAGTTTCTTCCTTTGAAGAAGGTAAAGCAGAAAGAGAAAAAGTTGTTGACCTTATACTTGATGGAAGTGTTAAAATTGCAGAAAATGGTTTGGTTACTCTACCTGATGAAATGAAAGACCTTTCTGACACGGGAGAATGTTTAATAGTAGAGTTTCAAGAACAAAGTGCAATATATTTCTTTGAATTTCGTGGCATTTTAGGTGAGTCGAGAGGATATGTATATGTTACGGACCAAATCGATTGCAAAGATTATGTGAAAGAGGATAAATATACAGGCACTGAGGCTTGGATAGATGTTGAAGAAGTAGAAACAAATTGGTATTCAGTAAAAACAGAATAAATTTTTATAAAGCAAATAGAAAATCAGGTTTTTAGACCGATTCTATTTTAGTGTCTTTCTTTTTGTGGTTGTGTCCTTGCACAAACATCGTTCCGCTTTGCGAACACAAAACGTCCCCACAAAAAACAAAAAATCCCACAGGCAACCTGCGGAACAGACTAAAATATAAATGCTATAAAATTGAAATAACCCTTGACCGAGTGTTTCTTTACACACTGTTTGCCGGTCAAGGGCTATTTCTGTTCACTCTTGATATCTAACATCTTTTTGTATACCTCTCTTTCATAGGCTTGCAAGATTTTCTGCTTCTTGAAATTCATTCATAAACTTCACTTTATTTTTTCATTCCCTCAAGTGGGAACACACTTTGCTTTGAATAATCTTCTTTTTCAGAAACCTTGCGTTTTTGCTCTGCGGGTTTAGTATTCAACTTTGCCTCTATCAAATCTTTTTTGTTTGATTTTAGCTTTTGCTGAAGTTAACACTTCCGGCATTTGTTGAAGTAACTCTATCCGTCTTTTAAGAGCTAAGAAAAGTTAGTTGTACATCGGACCCACCTTTTTCTTTTAGGATTTGGTTGTTACCTGTACATTGGACTCACCCTTTCTTTGTCTATATCATATCACGAAAAAACAGGGTTTTCAATATGTAATGTTGTATAAAGTTCACTAAAAATCATTATTTAAAACAGAGAATTTGTGCATATAGTCAAAAATAATTTGGGAAATCTATTGACATTTGTGTGTTATATTTGATATACTGAATTTGTTGGGCGGTTTGAAAACCGCCCTTTTTTGTTGAATTTTGTAAAATAGGTGACAATATGGATTTTGAAATAATCGGCGGCAATAAAAACGCAGAATTTAAAACGAACCAAAGAACAGAAAATGGTATTCTTTTTCTTGATATTAAAATGATTCTTGAAAAAGAAGCTGTGCCCGAGAAATTCATCTTGCGTTGGTATTTCAGTGCAGCGGACTGTGCCTTCACGTGGAACCCCTCAATGGGCGACATTCACGGCCTTTATTTTGATTGGGGTAAAAAAACGGTGAAATCACGCCTTGCCTCGTGGATGCCCCTGCAACAGATTATTTCACGAAAAGGCAAAAATAAATTGCTTATTGCTGTTTCCGACGTTGACACACCAATGGAAATCGGCACGGGTGTGCGTGAAGAGGATGCAACACTTGAATGTGAAATAGCGTTTTTCACCTTGCCCACGTCACCAAAAAAAGAATATTCAGCAACGGTGCGCATTGATACGAGGGCGCTTGAGTATTACGACTGCATTTATGACACCGGCGATTGGTGGGAGAATGCTTGCGGCTACACTCCCGCATTTGTTCCCGAAAGTGCAAAAATGCCAATGGATTCCCTTTGGTACAGCTTCCACCAGAATTTAGACAAGGACGAAATTCTGAAGGAGTGCAGAGCATCAAGGGAGCTTGGGCTGGGCACTGTTATAATTGATGACGGCTGGCAGACAGATGACAATAACCGTGGCTATGCCTATTGTGGTGACTGGCTTGTTGCGCCCGGCAAAATGGGTGATATGGCAGAGCTTGTTGAAAATATCCACAGCATCGGCATGAAGGTTATGCTCTGGTATTCTGTGCCGTTTATGGGCATATATTGTGATAAATACGAAGAGTTTAAAGAAATGCTTCTTGACGGCTGTGGCGACGAAAAAACATTTTTCGCCCTTGACCCACGCTACAAAAAGGTGCGTGAATATCTTGTGTCGGTTTATGAAAAAGCCGTCAAAGAGTGGAAATTAGATGGTTTAAAGCTTGATTTTATTGATTCCTTTGTGTTAAAGGGCAAAGCCCTCGGTTACGATGAAAACAGAGATTACCAATCCCTTGAGGAGGCTATCCACGCACTTATGGGCGAGGTTAAAGAAAGATTAACGGCGATTAACCCTGAAATTCTCATTGAATTTCGTCAGTCATACGTGGGGCCGTCTATCAGAAAATACGGCAACATGCTCCGTGTGGGTGATTGCCCCTGTGATATACTCAAAAATCGCTTTAATGTGGTGAATCTCAGGCTGACATCCGGCAAAACTGCCGTTCATTCAGATATGATAATGTGGAATGCCAGGGACAGCGTTGAAAATGCGGCCTTGCAGTTCACAAGTATACTTTACAGCATTCCGCAGATTTCAATGAGAGTTGACAAGCTCCCCGAGGAGCATTACAAAATGCTTTCGTTTTACCTCGGCTTCTGGAAGGAGTGGCGAGATGTGCTTCTTGACGGCAAGCTGACTGCCACAAATCCCGAGTGCGAATACAGCCTTGTTTGTGCAACGTTGGGCGACAAAGCAGTTTTTACAGCGTATTCTGACAAGATTATACCCGTTAACACGAAAAAATGTGTTGCAGTTAACGCAACCGATGGAGAATTTTTGGTTATCAAAAATGCAAAGGGCAAAGGCTACCAGGTGCTTGATTGCATTGGCGAAGCGGTGGCATCCGGTGCATTTGAAAGCAATTTGCAGGAAATTTCTGTTCCAACGGCGGGAATGGTGATTATTGGTGAATAATAAAAAATGAGGTCTGAAAAGACCTCATTTCTTTTTTTGTATTAAAGGTTGTAATACTTGTCAAACTCTGCAGGAGTGGGGATTTTTGCCATTTCTGCAAGCTCGGCACGTTTTGATTTGATGAAGTTTTTGAGAAGCTCTTCGGGGAATACGCCGCCTGCTGTGAGGTAGTCGTGGTCAGCCTCAAGAGCATCAAGAGCAGAGTCAAGAGATGTGGGCAAGCCCTGAAGCTTTGCTTTTTCTTCCTCGGGGAGGTTGAAAAGGTTGAAATCGTAGGGGCCCCAGCCGTTTGCGTGGGGGTCGATTTTGTTTTTGATACCGTCAAGACCTGCCATAAGGATTGCTGCAAAGCAGAAATAGGGGTTGCAGGTTGCATCGGGGTTGCGAAGCTCGAAACGGCGTTTCTCGGGAGCCTTTGCATAAGCGGGGATGCGGATAACGGCACTGCGGTTTGATGTTGCGTAGCCAACAGTAACAGGTGCTTCAAAGCCGGGGATAAGACGCTTGAAGGAGTTTGTGCTGGGGTTTGTCAAAGCGCAAAGTGAACCGATGTGTTTAAGAAGACCACCCATAAAGTAGTGGGCTGTTTCGCTAAGGTTAGCGTAGCCGTTGTCATCAGAGAAAACGGGCTTACCATCTTTGAGAAGAAGCATGTGAACGTGCATACCGCTGCCTGCTTCACCGGCGATGGGCTTGGGCATAAAGGTTGCAGTTTTGCCGTATTTGAGGGCTGTGTTGCGGATTATGTATTTTATCCACATTGTGTTATCAGCCATTTTTGACATTTTGCCGAGCTGGGGCTCGATTTCAAACTGACCTGAAGCGGCAACCTCGGGGTGGTGGTAGTTGATTTCAATGCCTGCGTCAGCCATGTGCATACACATTTCGCTACGGCATTCATAAGTAACGTCAAAGGGCTTTGCTATATGGTAGTTTTTCTGCTTGGGAACGATAACGCCGTTGCCGGAAATATCGCTGTTCCAGTATGACTGCTGTGCATCAACGCTTGCGCTTACGTTATCGGGAGAAACGTTCCAGCCAACCTGGTCGAAAAGATAAAATTCAAACTCGGGAAGAATGAGCATTGTGTCTGCAACACCGCAATCCTTCATATACTGCTCAGCGGCAAGAACAATGTTTCTGGGGTACTGAGCAAGGGGTCTGTTAACAGGGTTGTCAATGATCATTGCGTTACCTGTCATAGACAATGTGGGGATGCTGCAGAAGGGGTCAATCACCGCTGTGTCGGGGTCGGGGATGAAGACCATATCACTTTTTTCAACAACTGCATAACCGTAGTTTGATGCGTCAAAGCCGATACCGCTTTTCATTGTATCCTCAGAGAAATTTTCTGCGGGGATTGTAACGTGGCGATACTGACCGTTGATGTCGACCATTTTGAAGTCAACCATTTTTATACCGTTCTCTTTGATGAGAGCGATAATATCCTGTACGCTTTTTGCCATAAAGCACACCTCTTTCTAAAAATATACATTAGTATAGCAATAAAATTTTTGTGTGTCAATTATTAGTGGCTGATTTTAGGTGACATCAGAAAAGATTTGTGTTATAGTTAAAGAAAAAAGTGCTTAATAGCGAGGTAAATAATATGCACAGACAAAAATTAAGTCTTTCTCTGGGTGGGGATTTCGGCGTGCCCTTTGAAGAACAGATAAAGCTTTTCAAAAAAACAGGCTTCGAGGCATTTACGGGGCATTGGGCTATGGGGCATGATGATTCAATAGAATCCTGCGTAAAGGTTGCAAAGGAAGAGGGAATGATTTTTAACATTCTTCACGCTCCGTGGGACTATACTGACGATATGTGGAATGAAAACGAAAGAGAGCTTGCAAAAAAAGGCGTTGAAAATCTCACACATTTCGTTGAGCTTTGTGCAAAATTCGAAATACCGATTATGGTTTCGCATGTTTACGTGGGCTTTGATGAGCCTTGTGTTCCAGGTGAGTTCGGTCTTGAAAACTACGGCAGGGTTATTGAAAGAGCAAAGGAGCTTGGCGTGAAAATAGCATTTGAAAATACGGAGGGCGAAAACGGTCTTGCAGCTCTTCTAAAAGAATATAAAAATGAATCAACGGTTGGCTTTTGTTGGGATTCAGGTCACGAGATGTGCTACAACGGTTCTGCAGATTTGCTCGCTTGCCATGGCGACCAGCTTTTTGCAACCCACATAAACGACAATCTCGGTGTTAAGGATTTTGGTGGCAGAATTTTCTGGCACGACGATTTGCACCTTTTGCCCTTTGACGGCATAGCAGATTGGGAGCATAACGCAAAACGCCTTGCAAAAACAGGCTTTGATGATATCATCACCTTTGAACTCAACAAAACCTCAAAGCCAAATCGTTTTGAAAATGATAAATACACAAAATTACCCATTGAGCAATACCTTGCCGAGGCGTATTGCAGAGCCTGCAAATTTGCTACAATGGTTATGAAAGAAAAGAGTAAATAACGGAGGGTATTATGGATTTTTCAGAAATTTCACAAAACAGATATTCCTGCAGAAAATATGATAACACAAAGCCTGTGGAGGAGGGAAAAATAAATGCAATTCTTGCTTCTGCAAGGCTTGCGCCCTCTGCCTGCAACGGTCAACCATACCATTTTACGGTGTGCGTTGGTGAAAAAGCCCGCCTTGTTGCGGAGCTAACGGCGGGGATGGGTATGAATAAATTTGCGGTTGACGCCCCTGTTATGATTGTTATTTCAGAAAAGCCCTATAATGCTTCTGCGGGGGCGGGGGCAAAAATAAAGGGTAACGACTACCGCTCAATAGATATCGGTATCGCCACCGCTTATATCACCGCCGAGGCAACGGCTCAGGGGCTGGGCACCTGCATTCTTGGTTGGTTTGATGAAAAGAAAATCAGAAAAATATGCAACGCTGACGGAAAGGTCAGGCTTGTTATCACGCTGGGTTATGCAAAAGAACCCGAGAAAATTCCAAACAAGAAAAGAAAGAGTATTGACGAGCTTGTGACGAGAATCTGATTTTATATGGGGTGTGAATATGAAAAAGGTTGTAATTAGTATTATCAGTATAATATGCGTTATTGCTTGCGGTGCGCTCGTTTTCTCTGTTGGCGTTTCTGTGGGCAAAAACAACACGAAGGATGATGCCGTCACTTTTGTGACAGAGAAAGAGCAAAATGGATGGAAAGAGCCTGTTCAGAAATTGATAGCGGATATAAGAAGCCAAGATGACCCCGGCTCACTTTTTGCCAGCTCATTTGGGTTTGCGTTGTTCGACGTGAACGTTGACGGTGTGCCTGAATTAATTCGTGTAATGGCAGGTGGCTCCGCAGGCAACCTGAGCTTTGAGGGCTATGATATTTATAGCGGCGAGCTCGTTGCGAATTTTGGTGGCGGCGGTTTCAATGGCGATTTGAATGGTAGCTGGTGCACCTATTATAAACGAGATACAAATGAATTTAAAAATATAGGAATCTATATGACCCGAGGCGGCTCCGATGCAAGATACAAAAACATCGGTTGCCTTGAGTTTGACGAGGAGTTGAGTTGTTTTGAAGATGAATCCTTGTTTTATAGTTCCTATGCCATAACTAACGATATTGTCGGCGAGAATTTAGTTGAAAAAGAAGTGGGCGTTGAGTTCAGGGTTAACGGCGAAAAGTCAACTCTCGAAGGATATAATGACGCATACGATTACTTTATGAAAAACTACGTAAGGCTCGATGAAACCACAATGCACTTTGTTCGTTCATCGGATGTAGAAAAAGACTTAACGGCGGATGAGTTTTCTGAAAAAATGACGGAGGCTCTTTTTGAAGGGTCGCAAAAATTTGTTGATAATAAGGGTGAATGATTATGCTCACAAAATCAAAGCTCTCTTCCGAATGGATTTATAAATACTATAAAGAGCTTGAAAACTGCGGTGTTGAAAACCACGGTCTTATAATAATGCAAAATGGCGAAACGATTTTTGAGGAATATGCCTACCCATATTCTGCCGATATGCCACACACCCTGTTTTCTGTTACAAAATCTGTTGCCTCAACGGCGGTTGGCTTCGCAATCAGCGAGGGGTTGTTCTCTCTCGATGACAAAATAATTGATTTGTTCCCGGAATATGAAGCCTGTCAAAGCGATGAGTGGCAAAATCTCACCGTGCGCTCCGTTCTGACAATGAGCAGCAACAAAAAATTCAGCTTTTTGCAGGATATGACCGGTAATTATATGGCGATGTTTATGAAAGCCCCGTTCAGAAAGGATAAGGGCTTTTTATACAGCAACAACGATGCCCACGTTGCGGCGGCTATTGTGCATAAGCTGTCGGGGCAGAATCTTGTGGAATATTTAACACCACGACTTTTCAAGCCCTTGGGGATTGACGTGCCCTTTTGGGAAACCAATGAGATTGGTGAGTGTATCGGCGGCACGGGGTGTTACCTGAAGCTTCGTGACCTTGCGAAAATATGCCAATGCTATGCAGACGGCGGCAGATATAACGGCGAGCAGGTTATTCCCGAATTTTGGACAAGGGAAGCCACCAAAATACAGGTCGGTTTCAGAGAAAATGAGGGCTACGGCTACCTTTTCTGGATTAAAAACGGCGGCGTTTTTTGTATGACCGGTATGTTCGGGCAAATTATTACATATATACCAAAATTCAATGCAGTTGTTGCCACAATGAACGCCTGCATTAACGAGGGCGGAAATGAAAGGGCTTTATTAAACGTTCTTGCAAAGGCCTTTGAAAACGAAAGCACAGAGGAGTGGGACGAAAAGCTGGAGGATTACCTTAAAGCCAGAAATGTTTACCCCCGAAAATGTGAGGAAAAGCTCAATATACCCACAGGAAAAACCTTTTATATGACCGCTTTTTCAGATGCTCTTGCAAAGCTGATGTTCCCGGCAAGCATTATACCACGCTCCTTGACCTCAAGCTTTGCAAAAAGACCAAAAACGAATTTAAACGAGGTTTCCTTTGACCTGACAGAGGATGTTTTTACAGTCAAATGGAAAGAAGAGGGCGACGAGGTAACAATAAACTGCGGTCTTGACGGCGAGCCCCGATTAAGCGAGTGTGAAATAAAAGGCTACCCTTATAAAATCTGGGCGTGTGCTTATTCTGAAAACGGCAAAATCAAAGCGGTGGTGAAGCCTTTGAACACCCTGTCCACTCAATATATGACCTTCGATTTTTTAGGTGATGCGGTTAAAATACAGATGAATTGTACACCAAGCTTCACAGAATTTATTCTGAAAAATGCGCTTTCGCCCGATTTCATAAAAAATCATAAGCCAATTAAAGCTGTCGTCGCAAAGGCGGTCAAGCTTCTTTTGTCAACAACCGAAAGACCGATGAAATTCAGGTTGAAATAATTTGAGGTGAATATGTTACTAAATAAGCTTTTTAAAAGCGTTATGGAGCAGGACAGGGCACCGATTGTGATTTGTGACTTAACACACACCATAGTGTATATGAATCCTGTTGCGGTGGAACGCTATCACAAAGACCTTACGGGTCAGAATCTTAAAAATTGCCATAATGCAAAATCCAACGAACTGATAGATAAGGTTGTTTCTTGGTTCAAAGAAAGTGCTGATAATAATATAGTTTACACATATAACAATGAAAAAGAAAATAAAGACGTTTATATGGTTGCTTTGCGTGACGAAGCGGGTGAATTAATCGGTTATTATGAAAAGCACGAATACAGAACCAAAGAAACAGGTGAGCTGTATGGATTTTAAAAAACTAAAGGGATTGATATTTTTGCTTATTGTGTCATTATCGTTATTCAGCAGTTGCTATGCTAATGAAAATACGGAAGAAACAACCACACCTGCCACAACGAGCAATTCTGTCGGTTACGAACAGATATCCGGCGAAGAAGCAAAACGTCTGATGGATACCGAAAAGGATTACGTTATTATTGATGCCAGAACCGAGTCGGAATTTGAAGACGGTCACATTGAGGGTGCAATCCTTATCCCCGAATATGAAATAGAGCAAAGGGCAGAAAAGGAATTGCCCGACAAGGACCAATTGATTCTTGTTTATTGCCGAAGCGGCAGGCGAAGCAAAATAGCATCACAAGCCCTAGCAGATCTGGGCTACACAAATGTTAAAGAGTTCGGCGGAATAATAGATTGGCAATATGAAACAGTAAAATGAATATATATAAGAGAATGTTGATGAGTTTTGTGTATTTTTGTTGAGTTTTAACAAAAATATTGACTTATATGTTTGTGGTTTGTATTATAAGTATATAACCATTTGTTAGGAGTGAGCAAAATGACAAATTGCCCTAAATGTGGCGAGCATCTGAGGCTTGTGGACTGGAAACAGCATTGCCCTCATTGCAACTGCAATATTGTGCTTTATGATATTCAGGAAAGGCTTATGCAGGATGCAGATAAGGCAGAGGTTCAGCATTATCATTTTCAAAAGAAAGTTGACAGAATGAAGGCTTCTTTTGTGGGTTCTAAGCTTGCGGTAGTCCGTATTTTTACAAGCTTGATTCCGTTGGTTGCTATTGTTGTTCCGTGGCTTAAAGGTACTTTTAATGCTCCTTTTGAGGAATTTGACGGCGTTTTTACTTTGTCTTCCTTAACAGATATGCTTGACAGCCTTAATATCGACTCAGTTTTAGCTCTTTTAAACACCGCTGACGGTAAATCTGCGATAATTGTTTTGGCGGCTTCTCTTATTTTGCTTGTTTTGTCCGCAGTTTTATTGTTGGTGCGTTTTGGTTGTTTAACAATGGCTTGCGGAAAACGTGGTAAAACAAGGAACTTCACATTTGATATTATAATGTTGTTTTTTTGCGGTGTGGCGACGGTACTGTTAATGTGCGTGCCTCAAAATCCATATTTTGAAATTGATTTTGTTATGGCGCCTTTTGTATATTTGTTGCTTCTTGGCGTGAACTTCGCTGTGGATATTGCTATTTACAAAAATGGTGTTGAAGTTAAACACGCACCTTGCTTTGTAGGCGGCATACCCATTGAGGAGTATTTCAAGATGGTGGAAGACGGAGTGCCTCAGGAAGAAATTCGACAGGAAATGTATCGAAGATTAACAGAAATGCAGCTTCAGAAGGAAGCGGAACTTAATGGGGAGGCGGTTAAAGTATGAGTGAAGAAATGAACAAGAATGTTGACACTTCAACACGTGAATACGTTCTCGAAACCAAATTCCCCGCTTATATGAACAGAAACTTCTGTTCCACCAAAGAAAGAGTTACTTACATACTTAAAACGGCTACGGCAGAATTAACCTTGGGTAAATACAACACAGATTCAGAGTTGTTTTTATATAAAATATTCGGACTTAATGCAGAAGCTCACGGCAATGCGGCAGTTACTTTGGGGATATATGATTTAATCAATGACCCGCTTTCTGCGGTTATTATTGATAAAATGCGTACACGTTGGGGTAAATTCAAGCCCTTCCAATATTTAGCCCTGATTCCGAGCATATTGGTTGGTTTCATTACCTGCATAATGCCGCTTATTGCTGATGCTAACGGTATGAATGCCGTTCAAAGATTAATATTCTATATGATAATTTCATATATCAGTGAAACTGTCGGTGCGTTTTTTGGTGGTGGCGGTTATATTGATAATGTTTTCACCCCCAATCCCAATGAACGAACGGCATTGTTGGTTTCTTCCCGTTTCGCAAGTGATTTGTTCAGACGTTTTCCAGAACAATTAGCCGGTGTTTTATTTGACCTTGTTGCAAATGGTAAAATAAATATAAACCTTACTAAAGTTTTCTCCGGGATGAAGACTTTTTGGTGGGTTATTGCAACGGTTCCTGCGGTAATGTGGGTGTTTGTGAGCAGAGAGCGAGTTCCCCAATCCGAAAAGCCACCACGTGTTATGAAGGGTATGTTTTCTGTTTTCAGAAATAAGCCCTTGCTTATTTATACATTGTCCGGGTTCGTTGACGGTATCAACGTTGGTACATCCCAATCCCTCTATTATGACAGCGTGTTGAAATTCAATATGATGTCCACTATTGCGGGTATTCCCGGTATGCCTATTTCATACGCCAGCTATCCCTGGGCAACAAAGTTCAGAAAACGTTTCTCAACTAAAACATTGTGGTTATTCCAACGAGGTTCGATAATTACTTCCGAATTGTCGTTCTTCCTTGTGGGTCTTATAGGCGGAAAGAAAAATGGTTTTTATAAGAAAAAATTACCTATGACAATAGCTATGATGTTGGGCAACAGCCTTGAAATGGTATTCTACGGCACAAAGAAAATCATAGAAAACGAAATTAACTATGAGGTTCTTGACTATTGTGAGTGGCAAAACGGTTACAGAGTTGAGGCAACCGTAAATCTTCTTACAGGCTACATTAACAAAGTGCGAGGTATTGCTCTTACAAAAATTAACACAATGCTTCTTTCAAGGTGGGCAGGTTTTGAATCGGGTCTTACGGCGGTGCAAACCGAGGACACAATGTGGAAAATGTTTATTGCAGCTTTCGGCCCGCAGATGATATTTGACTTTATAAGCATTGTTCCGATGTTCTTCTATAACATCGACCAGAAAACAAGAGACAGAATGTATCTTGATTTGGAGCGTACCCGTGCGGCAACAGCGGCAACTGAAAAGAATTCATAAAAATTACCCATCGGAATTTTCCGATGGGTAATTTTTATGCTTTAATATTTATCAACGTCTTCAACGTTAAGCGTGAAAACGATTGCGCCGCCAACAGAAACTTCTTTTTCAAAATCATCCTCTCGGAGACCTGTTCCGAAGCCGCTTGTTGTGGTTGTAACTCTTGTTCTTTTCTGTGAGCAGGATTTTATGATTTCTTTAGCCTTGGAAACTGTGTCATCCTCGGCACCGATGAGAAACGTGGTGTTTCCCACCATTAAAAATCCACCTGTTGTGGAAAGCTTTGTAACTGTGAAGCCTTCTTTTGTAAGTGAAGAGGAAACAACAGCGCTGTCATCGTTATTAACAATTGCAATTATAAGTTTCATATATTTTATTCCTTTCTTAAAGCTTGGGTAATATCAGTTTTTTGCTGTGTTTGTCAAGAACGTTCACATCCGGTATTTCATAACGGTTGTCGTTAGCGTCCTTGATAAGAACTCTGCCGTCGTAAAGTGGCTTTATCGCTGTGAGATGGTTTCGTATTTCAAAGGTGCAAATGCCTTTGTCGGTTTCTGCTGTCCACATCCAAATTTTGAATTTTTCGCTCATTTTAATGAACCTTGTGATGCGGGGAATCATGTAGTATTCTCGCAGACAATTTTCAACAACCTCACGTGATTCGGGCATAAGGTCATTGATATCACGTATAACAGCAATTTCGTTGCCCTCAGAATCCATAAGGGCTATGTATTTTGTAAGACCTGTTATGGGAAACATGCGGTGGAGCTCAAGCTCGTAAAACTTTTCACCCGAATAAAACTCGGCATCAACAAAAATTTTATCGTTTTCTGTGAGCCGTATTTCAGGGCCTTCAATGTATCTTGGCATTTACATCACCTCACTCGAAATTTTCTTCAGCTTTTCGTTTCTGAAGCTGTTCACCCATAGATTGGATTTCTACAAGCTTATAGTATTTTCCTTTTTGCTTGAGAAGCTCTTCGGGCGTTCCGCATTCTATGATTTCGCCCTTGTCCACAACAACAATTTTATTTGCCTTTCTTAAAGTGGAAAGTCTGTGGGCAATCATCAGCGTTGTTCTTCCGCTTATGAGTCTTTCAATAGCGCCTTGAATAAGGTGCTCTGTTTCCGAGTCAACAGCCGCAGTTGCTTCGTCAAAAATAAGAATACTGGGATTTTTAAGAACTGCACGGGCAATAGAAACACGCTGGCGTTCACCGCCCGAAAGACCCACCCCTCGTTCACCGAGCATTGTGTCATAGGCGTCGGGGAGCTTTGAAATAAAGCCGTGTGCGTTTGCAACCTCTGCGGCGTGAATAACCTGTTCAACGTGGACCCTTCCGCTGCCGAAAGCGATATTGTTGAAAATGGTGTCACGGAACATAAGGGGCTCTTGCTGAACGTAGCCGATTGAGTCACGGTAGTATTTCATATCAATATTTTTTATGTTTTCGCCATCAATGAGTATTTCACCGTCGTAATCGTCATAGTATCTCATCAACAGGTTTATAAGGGTTGATTTGCCCGAGCCCGTTGTGCCCACGATACCCACAATGTCACCGGGCTCAATGGTAAGATTTATGTTGGAAAGAACTTTTTTGGAACGATCAAAAGCGAAATTCACGTTTTTAAATTCAATTTTGCCGTCCATTCTTTGAAGTGTGTTGCCCTCACCAAAGTTGTGTTCGGGCTCGGCATCAATAATATCAAGAATTTTTTCAGCAGATGCAAGAGTGTTCTGATAGGTGTCACTCATATTTGCAAAAAAGTTAATGGGTGTGTAGAACATACTCGCATACGAAACAAAGGAAACCAGAAGACCAAGTGAGATTTCTTCACTTCCGTTGATTACCATATTACCGCCCAGGAACCAAACTACAATAGAACCGCAGGTGACAAGGAAGGTGATAAGCGACGGGAAAATTGCCGCAGGCACAGCAACCTTTTTATCCTCCTTATACCATTCGTCGCAATAGCGGGCGAATTTCCCGATTGTTTCTTTTTCGTTGGTGAATGCCTTGATTACACGAACTCCGGGGATGGAGTTTGCAAGAACTGTGGAAATTGAAGCGCTTCTTCTCCAGAGTCGCATATATTTCGGGCCGATTATTTTACCGAAAAGCCTGCCCGCAACAACTACAACAGGCACGGGGATAAGAGAAAACAAAGCAAGCTTCCAGCTCATACCGAACATTATAATAACAAGCCCAACAAGGGTGAATGCCTGCACAACGGCTTCCTGTGTTATTTTCATAATGAAGGCCTGAATGACGCCTGCATCGGAGTTTACACGGTTGATAACGGAGCCTGTTGAGATTTTGTCATAAAAGCTAAGTGGCAGATATTGGGCTTTTTCATAAATATCTTTTTTTAGATTAAGAGTTATTCTGTCACCTGCAAGGCGCAGACGGTAGGAACGGAAGCCGTTCATTACATATTGGAAAATGTATATTCCGAGAAGCACGCCAAGAACCTTTACGAGCATAGCGGAATCCTTGCCGGGGATAACGTCGTCCACCATTATTTTTGTTATGTATGGGGGCACAAGCGACAAAGCTGTTGCCGCAACAGAAAGGAGCATGCATATAAACAACGCTTTCTTTTCAGGGATAACGTATTTGCCGAATTTTGAAATTAGCTTGCTTTTGCCCGAGCAATTTATACATTCAGCCTCGGGGTTAGGGAGCTTTCTTCCGCATTTGGGACAGAAACAGCGTTGCTTGTGGTAAACGGATTTAACAGTTTCCAGCTCGTCTGCTAAATCTTTCCCTTCGTTAACGGCGTTGACAAAAACAGCTGCTGCATCTGCAACCTCAGCCGCTGCATAAGAAAACCGCAGAAGCATTTTTTTCTTGCCGTTTTTTAGCTTGATTTTGAAAACAGCATTGCCGTATAGACGTTTTACCCGGGCATCCTCAATATCAGCGTAATTAACTGAAA
Source organism: Acutalibacteraceae bacterium (assembly GCA_045649005.1). Classification (GTDB taxonomy): domain Bacteria; phylum Bacillota; class Clostridia; order Oscillospirales; family Acutalibacteraceae; genus DTU089. The sequence goes on along the minus strand of JAZRPC010000150.1, from coordinate 7,887 downwards.
GGCTACCGTTGTCACAGCATTCATCAAAGGCTATGATTTTGTCAGATGTGAACACCATCATAGATTCGGCATAGCGCCCTTTGAGGTTAAGGTCGCCCACCACAATAAAAAGAGCATCATCTTCATTTATGAGACTTTTCAGAAGCTTTTCATATTGTTTTGGAACGGGCTTGTTTGTTGTTAATTTCATTTTTCAATTCCCCCTCGGATTTGAAAACAATTATCGACTTCATTATATCAATATGGCTAAAAATGTAAATACATTTTTTATAATTTTAAAACGGATTTTACGGTTTGTTGTATATTATGGTTTTTTGTGATATACTCAAAGCACTACAAGGAAAAGGTTGATATTATGAGTACTGAATTGAAGCGCACTTACGTGCCTTTCACACAGTGGAAAGCAAAATCAAAACAGGTTGAATACACCGAGAAAACGCCCCTTCTTTCGCCGGATGGCAAGCTTCTTGCAAAGGGCTGGGCGAGAAGAAACGTTTTTGAATATAACAGAAATTATGTAAAAAAAGGCATAATCAGCCGCAAGGAGTGGGATTTTTACACCATTCACGTTGGCGATGAAATGCAGGTGCTCATAAGCTTTGCAAACATCAGCATCGGCGGCTATGTGGCGGCAAAGCTTGTTAACCTTAAAACGGGCGAGGTTATCTGCGACGCAATTCAATATTTTGTCGGTGCAAACAAGCACGTTTCACCGCCTGTGATTGACGTCCCCAATCGTTTTAAAGATAAAATCGGAAAAACCGAATTCGATTTTCACACAAAGGAAACCGAAAGAACCCTTTATTTTAAAGGTTCTTTCAAGGGTTCACCTGTTGAAGTCAACGTTTCAATGGAAATTATGGCGGGTCTTGAAAATATCACCACAGTTTTGCCCTTTAAAGGTGACGACACCAAATATTTTATGACAACAAAGCAGATGTGTATGCCCTGTGAGGGTAGGTTCACCGTTGGGGATTATACATACAGCTTCTCAAAAGAAAAAGCTTTCTGCACCGTGGATTGGGGCAGGGTGAACACTCCTCACGAAATGGTCTGGTATTGGGGCAGCGGTAATCAATACGTGACAGATGAAAATGGTGAAAAACACCTTTTGGGCTTTGAAATAACCTGGGCAATCGGTGACGAAAGCTATGCTACCGAAACCTGTATTTTTTATGATGGCAAGGTGCATAAAATCGGTGCGGTTGACGTGGAAAAATTCCCGAAAGACAGGTTTCTTGAGCCTTGGAAAATCGTTTCGGAGGACGGCAGATTCAATATGACAATGGTGCCCACACTTGATAATCACAGCGACGTTGATTTTAAGGTTGGCAGAATGAACTGCCACCAGGTTTTTGGTGTCTGGAATGGTGATGTTACCCTTGACGACGGCAAAAAAATCGAAATAAAAGACCTTTTTTCGTTCTGTGAATATGTTGAAAACAGATGGTAAAAATAAATACAGGGGATTAAAATGGAAATAACAGGAGCAATATTTGATTTTGACGGCACACTTTTTGATTCAATGCACGTGTGGCGTGGATACAAAAATAAATTTTTTGAAAGCATCGGAATCACGCTGACTCCGGATGACGAGCTTGCATTCAAGGGGCTTTTTCTTAGTGAAACGTTTCTGGTTGCAATAGAGCGTTTTAACCTGAAATGCACATACGAGGAGCTTTTAGCAGAGCTCTTTGAATATATCAAGGGCAGATATATGGTTGAAACCGAGCCCAAGAATGATATAATCCCGTTTCTTGAAAAATTAAAAGCGAAGGGCGTCAAAATGGGGATTGCCACCGCAACAGGCGAGCCTGCGCTCAAGGCGGTTATGGAGAAATTCGGAATGCTTCATTATTTTTCTGCGATTTACTCCACCTATACGGTGGGTGCTTCTAAAAGGGTGCCTAAGGTTTATGACGTTGTTCTGAGCGAATTGGGAACAGATAAAGAAACGACATGGGTTTTTGAGGATGCCTTGTATGCCGCAACAACTGCAAAAGAAAACGGCTACAACGTTGTGGGTATCTATGACAAAAGTGAGCCCAAACAGGATGAACTCAAAGAGATTGCAGATGTGTATATCAACAACTACAGCGAGTTGGAGATTTAAAAATGGACAGGAAGCAGCTTGATAAACACATCGCTGAGATTTACGGTGTCACAGCAGAATTTCCGTGGCTGAGCGCACCCACCTTCGGCGTTTACCGCCACCAAAGCAACAATAAATGGTTTGCGGTTATAATGGAGATACCGAAAAATAAATTGGGTATTGAAGATGAGGGAAGTGTTAACGTTGTTAACCTTAAAAGTGACCCTTTGCTCATTGGCTCGTTGCTTCTTGATGAGGGTATCCACCCCGCATACCACATGAACAAAAACCATTGGATAACCGTGCGCCTTGACGGTAGCATCGACGAAGAAAAGGTAAAGTTTTTGCTGAGCCTAAGCTTCGATTTGACCAATAAGAAAAATAAAAGCAACAGTAATTCAAAAGCATGAATTACTGTTGCTTTTATTTATAAATTGGAGTTTGTCTTTATAAATCAATATTGATTTCGTATTTGTCTTTAATGAGTATATAGTTCGCCTTATGCTTCTGTGCGAGTTCTAACATTTCTGTGTTTTCTGCCAACACATTCTCAATTGTGCACCATTCATCATCCAAACGACTTTCAATGGTATTTGCATATTTCTTTATGTCAGCAAAGTGATTTCTGACATATTCCTCACTCATTATAAGGCAGTAATATTTTATGTTTTCAAGATATTCGGAGCCAAAGTCCTTCTGCCAATCGAATGGAATGTAGCAACCTTCGACAGTTAAGTTCTGTTTGTTCTCAATAGCAGTTTTTATCATTTCACGAACAATCGGCCACAAATAATCGGTTAATTCATTATCATCCAAAGGGGTAAGCGCTGTGTTGCCACTACGAATCAAGCCCATTTTCAGATGGTCTATTGAAAGATATGGGTATTTATATTTTTCAAGCAGCATTTGAGCAAGTGACGTTTTGCCTGTGTGGGATGCTCCCGTAATTAAAATAATCATTATCGCACCTACAAATTCTTGTTTGTCGAACTGATTATATCACATATAATCTGGATTTACAATTCTCGTCGCATCCGAGGTGTTTTTTGTATTATTCTTCTTTGGCTTTGTTCAAATTCCACATTGCAAGATAATCAGGATTGACAACGATCTCTCCTGTGGAACGAAGCTTATATTCTCCTTGCCGCGCTCTTTTGGTGGAGCTTAGATCGGGAGGTAAAGTGAAATCCGTTCCGTCTTTTTGTTTAACGCGAATCAAATTTTCGTTTGCTTCCGTTACCGTTCCGTAAAACTGCTTTTGTTCGATATATTCATTGTCATACGTGTAATATGTGATACCGACCAAAAGGACTTTGCCGATCAACTCATCGAAGGTGATCTCTTTTTCGGCCTCTTCATTGTATTCCTTGCGTGCTTCGTATAAATACATGCCGTATTCTTTATACATTTCGGGAATATCATAGATCGTTTTTCCGGTTTCTTCTGAAATGTCGCGCTCGCATTCTCCTGGATGCTCCGGGTCAAAGGTGTCCCAAGCGGTTACAAGATTGTCGGTTTTCTGAATGCCGAAGCCGTTTAGAAAATCACGGTAAGTATCTGCATTTTTCGTGTAGATCGTCATCACGTTGTATTTACCGAAAAGAATTTCCTCGTGAGATTCGTGACCGCCGATTCCAAACGTGTTCATACCGTCTTTGACGAGAAAATTACCTAGCGAATTCAGACAATCGATTGCCTGTTCGGCGTTAAGACCATCGATAAAATAAACATCATAGTCGTTGTTTGCGTTCGTAATGGTTTTTTCTGATGTGATCCCATCCTCGTTTTTGCAAGGAAGCTCCAAAATAAAAAACATAGGTTCGTCATGCATTTCAATAAAACGCTTCATCATATCAACGACCTTTGAGACGTTGACGTTCGCATAAATGGCGGTATCCTTTACTTCGTACTCTTCAAAAAGCTTTTCGGGAAACGGCACCTTGCAACACTCTTTCATTTCAATCATGGCCGAACCTCCTTTAACAATCTTTTTGAATTATTATATCATACGTTTGTTTTTATTTCAACGGCTCGTTTTTGCTGTATGGTAACTCTGTCCGCCCCAAAAGTCAAGGCCTTTCGCAGAACAAATTCTGCACCGCAGTAGACAAAGAAAAGAGCCGATGAAGAATCAAGCGATTCCTCATCGGCTTTTACGTTTATCTGACTACCGAAGAATGACTATAAATATAGAATTCCTCTTGGCTCGGCATCCACTTCTTTTCCTTGGGCGGAAATGTGGCGTCGAAGGCATTAACTGCGGCAACGTCCTCACAGCAGTCTGCGGCAGTAGAGGGGATATACATCCACTTCTTGCCGTCAAGCACATTTGGAACAAGCTCACAAACGAGAAGTGCTGTTGGGAAGTTTCCGTCCACAACAAAGCTCACGTTCTTCTTTTTGCAGCTCACAAACCCACGGCTGACATAGTTGCCCGGATTGCCGAAGTTGATGTTCACGTCGTAGCCCATACTGCGTGCAACTTCAAAGGAATGCTCGATCAAAAGCTTTCCGAACTTCTGCCTTTGATATTTCGGCGCAACGCAAAGCGGCCCGAAGGAAAGGATCTCCTTGCGCTCACCATGCTCATCCTCAAGCCACGCCTTTGTGTACATAATGTTGCCGATGATCTCGCCGTCCTTCTCGAGCACAAAGGCAAGCTCGGGTATGAAATCGGCATGATTTCGCATCATGTGTACGAAGTAGTGCTCGTCCGCACCGGGCTTGTAGACGTTCCAAAACGCCTCACGGGTCACTTCTTCTACGACTCTGTAGTCTTTTTCGGTCTCTAAACGGATCGTCAAATTTTCCATTTTTAAATCCTTTCATAAATCGTTGACGCTCAGAATACGAGAGGATTGCGAGATGTATTTGCAAACCTCTCGTTTACAATACAATCTCCAAGGTGTTGTTTCTTTTCAAACAGCATTCTCCAAAAATAAATTCGGCTTTCACCGTGCATTCATTGTACCATAAATGCAATGATATTGCAACCTGCCCGTGTCAATCAAAGAAAAAGCAAAACAAAAAGAGGGCGCCGAGTAAGGCGCCCTCAAAATTTGGGTTGCAGTAAACTTATAGATTTACTTTAAGTTTTTTTACTGTTTCAACAACATCTTTATTCATTTTCATTATTTTTTTATCTTTTTCCATTTCTTCTAAAGATGCCCAACAGTATGTATTATCCTTATATGAAAATTTTTTAGGTTTCATATAATCGGGGATAGTATTAATATTTACCACAAAAAAATGGAATTTATAATTTTTAGTTGTCTTATCGCTATAAGACCATTTTCTGCTTTCTATTGAAGAACAGTAATTAACTTTTATTTCTTTTTTGGGAATATCAAAATCCTCAGATAATCTATTTAAAATAGTTGATGAATTATCCTTTGGTTTTTTTAAGCTGTCGATATTAATATTTACAAACAATCTACACCTATTCCATCTAACATCATTAAACAAAAGATATCTATATTTAGAATCATCTCTTATTAATAAAATGGCGAAAGAGTGTGGTTTACTCAATTCAATAATTTCTTCGTATAACTCTTTATACGTGTAGGGTTTTATAATTCCGAAAATCAAATAATATAAACCTATTAAAACTGAAATAGCCATAATTGAATAATATATAATTTCAGCATGGTCAGCTTTAAGGAACCCCCAATCTTTGAAATCTGAACAAAAAGATGCAAGCAAGAGAGATAGAGCAAAAGAAAAATAAGGGGTACATTTTTTAAAAGTCTTATTTATAACGGATTTTTTGTCTTTCAACAAAGTTTCCAGTTGCTCTTTGTCAACTGAAATTTTCACCTTACATCCTCCTCTTTATATATCTAGAAAACACATAATCCGAACTAATCTTCAAGCCAAAGAATGTTCGGATTATATGCATTTTGGTCGGAGTGAAGGGATTCGAACCCCCGACATCCTGCTCCCAAATTCGTGGTATTGTAACCTGTGAGCATCGGCCACAACATATAGTGGTAATGTGTCCAAAGAATCACAATTATTTAGTCCAATAAGTTCATTATTTCCACATAGTCCAAGCGGAAGTGGAAAACATATTGTCGTTAAAATGGAAATTAAGCAAATGTTTTTTAGTGTTTTTTCAAAGTCAAATACAAGTAAAAGTCGGATGATTTAATGTATATTAGATATATTAAATCATCCAAGTCTTTGAGAATATTTACATAATCGAGTAACACGTTTATTTCCAATTTAAGAAAAGTTAACTTCTTGCAAAAGTGTATTGGTTTTCTGCAAAAAAGTTGTTTTTGATAATTTTCTTCTCAGGATAATTGAAAAATTTTTTACTGCATAATACAAAGAATAAAGTGTTTTTTAATGTATGTTTCAAAAATATCTATTTGGTATTCTGTGTGGAGATAAAAGAGTATCTATGTCATCATATAAAGGGCACTGAGTTGTCTTTTGAGAATTGTTGATTTTTGAAATTTACGGTGATATAATTATAAAAAATATCGGTGGTGATATGTTTTGAATTTATTACATATGAAGTATGCCGTTGAGGTTGCAAGACTTGGTTCTTTGGGTAAAGCATCCGAAAAATTGCTTATTGCGACACCCAATATAAGCCGTTCAATTAAGGAACTTGAAGCAGACCTTGGTATTTCTATTTTTGAGAGAACTACTACAGGTATGGAGCTTACACATGAAGGGCAGGAGTTTATTAGCTATGCAAAAGCGATTTTAAGTCAGATTGAGCAGGTTGAGGATTTTTATAAAAAGGGGACTGCGAAGAAGCAGGAGTTTTCAATTTCGGTGCCCCGTGCTTGTTATATTTCTGAAGCCTTTGCTGAATTTTCAAAATCGCTTTCTAACGATGCTGCCGAGATTTTTTATAAGGAAACAAATTCTCAGCGTACAATTCGCAACATGCTTGAGCATGACTATAAATTAGGTATAATTCGTTATGCCGAAAACTATGATAGATATTTCAAAACAATGCTCGAAGAAAAAGGTTTTCAGTATGAATTGGTAACTGAATTTACATATTCACTTATAATGAGTGTAGATAATCCTCTTGCAAAAAAAGAGGTAGTTACATTTGACGATTTGAAGGATTATATTGAAATTGCACACGCAGACCCATATGTGCCATCAATGCCTGTTTCAAAAGTTGTTAAAGAGGAACTTCCGGATAACATTAATCGAAGAATATTTATTTTTGAAAGGGCAAGTCAGTTTGATTTGTTATCAATGAACCCTGAAACATTTATGTGGGTTTCTCCTGCACCTAAAAGTCTTCTTGAGCGATATAATTTAGTTCAGAAAAAATGTGGAAATAACAAAAAGGTATATAAAGATGTTCTGATTTATAAAAAGGGATATAAGCTTACAAAGCTTGATAGACAATTTATAATCGAATTGTGCGAATCCAAAAGGAAGCATTTATAAAAATTTACAATGTTGTAAAAAACAGTAAAAAGCTGAGATGCACAGATGTGTGTATCTCGGCTTTTATGTTTAAGTTTACGATTTAGTAAAAAAGTTTTTAATTTTTGAATGTTTATTTTTAGAGAAAATTTTTATATGATTTTATTGATGAAAACAATTGCTGTAATATTTCAGCAGGTAAAATTCTTCAGCCTTTAGAAGTGTAATAACAAGTTTTGTTTACTTATCGTTTTTTTCGTTTCGTCTTTTATATTCAGTGGGTGTCATACCGGTATGTTTTTTGAATATGCGACTAAAGTACATAGAATTATCATAACCAACTGCAGCTGCGATTTGAGTCATGTTGTAGTTGGTTGTCTCGATCAGATTCA
>JAZRPC010000149.1:0-9803 GCA_045649005.1 Acutalibacteraceae bacterium | reverse complement strand
GTCTGGAAGTTTGTGAGCATACCGCCGAGCCAACGTGCATTTACGTATGACATACCGCAACGCTCTGCTTCTTCTTTAATAGAATCCTGAGCCTGCTTCTTTGTACCAACAAAGAGAACTTCGCCGCCCTCCTGAGCGATCTGGTTGATGAAGGTGTAAGCCTCTTCAAGCTTCTTTACAGTCTTCTGAAGGTCAATGATATAGATACCATTTCTTTCAGTAAAGATGTACTGAGCCATTTTGGGGTTCCATCTTCTTGTCTGGTGTCCGAAGTGAACACCTGCTTCGAGTAATTGTTTCATTGAAACGACTGACATAATATTGCCTCCTTTTTGTTAAACCGCCGCAAGGTTTCGACTCATATACACCACACCATTTGGTGCACACGGCACATATAATCTACCCTGCGTGAGTTTTTTACTATGGGAGTATATCACTATTTTACAAAAAAAGCAATAGTTTTTTGTAAAATATTTCAATACCAACACAGTTTTTTATTCACCAAGATTGAACTTGTATGATTTGAAATTAAGGTAGCTTGAGATCTGCTTCATTCTTGTTTCACGTGCATAATCGTTAATAAAGAACGAGCCGTTGTCTCTGAGAGTAATAACCTGCAACTCTCTTGCTCCTTTAGGCAAATCTCTTAACGGAAGACGAATAAGATTTTTATTCCTGTCGGGCAAACGACAAACAGCGTAATCACCGTCAAGATATTCAACAAATATGTTCATTATTCCCCTCCCACTTCATAATTGTCTATATTTATAGCCGAACCAAAATAATTGGGGCTTTCACCAACAGCAGAAACAGTGCTATCAACAGGCTTTGCCACATCTTCTATTGATAACTGTTTAGGGGCAGATACACTTGAATTTGCTTGCATCTGATACCACTGCTCTTTTGTTATAAGCACTTTTCTGGGCTTTGCACCCTCGGGTGGACCGATAAATCCTTTTTCATATAATTCATCAGTAATTCTACCCGCTCTTGAATAACCGAGGCGAAGCTTTCTCTGAATCATGGTTGTAGAACAGTTACCAAGCTCAAGAATCAATTCAACAGCCTCGGGAAAAAGCTCATCATCATAGCCGGAGCCGTTAGTATCTGCAACCTCGGCACCCGCACCCCCTTTTTTCTTGCTGTCCTGAACAGATTTAAGCTCGATTTCCTGCATAACAGAGTCATCGTACTTAACCTCACCCTGAGAAGTTACGAAGTCAATTACACGCTCGATTTCCTCATCAGAAACATAACAACCCTGAACTCTGACGGGTTTTGAAAGCCCTACAGGGCAGAAAAGCATATCTCCGTTACCAAGAAGCTGTTCAGCTCCCTGTGTATCTATAATAGTACGTGAGTCAATCTGTGATTTAACCGCAAAAGCTATACGGCTGGGAATATTAGCTTTAATAAGACCTGTGATAACGTCAACAGACGGTCTTTGTGTGGCAACGATAAGGTGCATGCCTGCGGCACGTGCCTTCTGTGCAAGACGACAAATGGAGTCTTCAACCTCTTTTGATGCCGCCATCATCAAATCAGCAAGCTCGTCAATAATTATAACTATCTGAGGCATTTTCTCAACACCATTATCTGTGGCGTAATTATTGTAGCCTTGAAGGTTTCTGACACCGTTATCTGCAAAAAGAGCATAGCGCTTGTCCATTTCAGCAACAGCCCACGAAAGTGCAGCAGCAGCTTTTCTCGCATCTGAAACAACAGGAACAAGCAAATGAGGAATATTTCTGTAAACGGTAAATTCAACCTTTTTAGGGTCGATCATAATAAGCTTGACTTCTTCCGGGGTAGCGTTGAACAGCAAGCTCATAATCATTGTATTGAGACAAACAGATTTACCTGAGCCGGTTGTACCCGCAACAAGCAAGTGGGGCATTTTTGCAAGGTCAGCACAGGTAGCAACACCCTGAATATCTCTGCCTAATGCAACGTTCAGCTTGGATTTTGCACCCTTATAAACACTGCTCTCAACAATCTCTCTAAGAGTAACCATAGCTTTAACGGCATTGGGCACCTCAATACCAACTGCATTTTTATTCGGTATAGGTGCTTCAATTCTTACACCAGAAGCCGCAAGATTCATCGCAATATCATCAGCAAGATTGGTAATTCTGCTGATTTTAACACCGGGCTCCGGCTGAAGCTCGAAGCGAGTAACAGATGGGCTCTGACAGATTTCGACAATTCTCGTACCGACACCAAAGCTCTGAAGGGTTTTTACGATGGTTTCGCCTTTTCGTTTTAAATCATCTTCATTGTTGAGCGAACCGCTGTTTTTCGGTAATTCAAGACAATCAAGAGGCGGCAGTTCATAAATAAGCGGTTCTCTTACAACTTTATCATTTTCAGGTACATCGAAGTCATCAACATCGTCTGAAACAGGCTCGTCGAATGTCTCCTGTGCAACCTCTTCGGGATCGGAGTAAAGAATACTCTCATTAACCGGCGGTTCGGGCTCAGGCTCAACCTCATCAAAAGGCATTACGTAATCAGCCGGTGTATCTACCTTATTACCGGTGGCTTGCTTCATACGCTGCTCCTCTAAGCTTTCATACAATAAAGTAGCAGCTCTGTCATAATTTACGTAATCATCTTCGCTTTCGGTTGCCTGTGTTTCCTCGGAAGGGTAAACGGTTTCTTCATTTTCCTCTTCATCATCAACCTTTTTACGTCTGAGCTTTTTAGCGGGTTTAACCTTTTCTTGAGCCTCAATCGACTGATTATGTGAGTTGTATGCTTCTTTTAAGCTGTCGTATTTTTCCTCAGCATATTCCCCTACGGCTTTAGCCGGTTTTTTGAGAGAGGCAATAATACTAAATACTGTTGTACCGTAAAAAATTAAGACAAAAGCAACAAGGAATAAAACCACAACGACACCTGCGGCAAGCTTACTTCCGCCGGTTATCAAAAGCGGGATACCACCAACGAGGGCACCTAACACGCCAAATCCGTAATGCTCACCTGAACCATTGTAATTTTTAAACACGTTATATGCATCTGCTATTTGTTCGCCGTATGTAAGACCTGAGTCAACCCTGACAACGTGGCAGAGAGACAATACGAGGATAAAAACTACAAATCCCTCTATAACTTTCTGTTTATATGTCCTTGTATCTTTTTTTATTAAAGACATAACGGCGGTAAAGCCAATGAAAAACGGAGCAATAAACGCAGTAATACCATAGATTCCAAAAAAGAAATTACGCAAAGCTGCCCATATGTTACCACCATCAATATAGACAACTGCCAACATAAACACGGCAAAGAATATTGCGATAATATCAACTAACATTCTGTGCTCGGGTCTGAATAAAGAATTTTGATTATTTCTTTTGTTGACTTTTTTGCCACCCTTAGCACCGCCAGCACTCTTTTTTGTGGCATTTTTCTTTTTTTGTGCCATAAATAATACCCCCTTATTACGAATTAAAATTCGCAACAACGCCAACTATCATAAAAACAATACCAACTAACGTGTTTATGAAGCCAAAGGCATTGAACAACTTACTTTTAAATAGTTTTGAAATTACCCTGATAAAAAAGAAACCGGAAAAAACCGAAATGAGGAAAGCGATTAACACCGGAATTACAGGAATAAGTACGTTTGATGACGAAATCTTAACGATTGATACAACGCAAGAAACAACCATCATCGGAACACTAAAGACGAACGAATACCTGATTGCATTCTGTTTAGAAACACCGAAAAAACTACCCGCTGAAACAGCTGTGGCAAAACGAGAAAACCCGGGTAAGACAACTGATAAACCCTGGAAAAGCCCGGATACCAGCGAAAATTTCGTGGAGTAACCGTTTGGCAATGATTTTTTAAATGATGCACCCAAAAATATTATAAATCCCGTAACAAGGAAGCAGATGCCGCTGATTAATAAAATCATTTTAGGTTTTGACGGAAAAACAGAATTAAGCATCAAAACAACAATAACAGAAACACAAGTTGAAATTATTAACGAAAACAACATCCTTCGGTTGGTTGAAAGGCTGTCATCATCAACAGAAAACCTACCATTAATTATGTCTTTTACGATTTCTTTTATTTCCAAAAGCAAATCATAAAATGTTTTTCTGAAATATATAACAACAGCGAAAAGCGAACCGATATGTAACACCGCCGAAAGTAAATCGACAGTAACGCAATCAATTTTGAATAAAGCACTTAACCCAAAAACTAAACCCGAACTTGAAACGGGCAAAAACTCAGCAAAAGATTGGATTAGAGCCATAATTATTGCTTCAATTAATTTCATTTATACCTCCGCCGTTACTACGGCACATTTCTTCAAGTTTACTTATAGCATCCGCAAGCCCGCCAATTTGATTAATAAGCCCTTCATTTACTGCATCCTCGCCGCTAAGAACAGTTCCGAAATCCGTAACCAGTTCTTCATTGTTAAGCATTAGCTCCTTAAAGCGTTCGGCGCTAATACGGCAATTTCTGACAACGAAATCAACCACACGCTCCTCCATCTTTTTTAAATAGAGAAGTGATTGAGGAACACCAATTATCAGACCATTCATTCTGACGGGGTGAACGGTCATTGAAGCTGTTGGAACAATAAAAGAGTATTTGGTAGAAATAGCCAGCGGAATCCCAATAGAGTGACTACCGCCCAAGACTAAAGAAACCGTAGGCTTTCTCATTCCCGCTATTAACTCAGAGATTGCAAGGCCCGCCTCAATATCGCCACCAATAGTGTTGAGTATCAACAACAAACCCGAGATATCCGGATTTTCCTCAACATCAACGATACGAGGGATTATATGCTCATATTTCGTGGATTTATTGTCAGCGGGTAAGGAATAATGACCCTCAACCTGACCAATTATCGTCAGGCAATGAAAATACCGACCACCGTGATTTACAGTAACACTACCATCAAACAGGTTGCTTTCATCGGAATTTTCTGAAATACAATTTTGATTATCCGGGTTATACCCACTATCATCAAATGAGCAAAAGCCATATAAATCGTTATACAAAAGCATCACCTAACATTAATGTTTCCATATAGCGACACTTTAACCAATATATAATAGCACAATGAACAAAAAAGTTCAAGATTTGTCGCAATTAATTTAATTTTATATTTTTATATATAGATTGACAAAAGACGTAAAAAATAATAAAATATCTTTGTTAAAAATTTGAACAAGTTTCGGAGGTTTAAATTATGGGTCTCACTTTATGTGAAAAAATCATTAGAAACCACCTCGTTGACGGCGAATACGCTCCCGGTAACGAAGTTGGTATCAGAATTGACCAGACTCTTACACAGGATGCAACCGGTACAATGGCATATCTTGAGCTTGAGGCTATGGACATCGACAGAGTAAAAACAGAGCTTTCTGTTGCATACATTGACCACAACACCCTGCAGACAGGTTTTGAAAACGCAGACGACCACAAATTCATTCAGAGCGTTTGCAAAAAACGTGGCGTTCGTTTCTCTCGCCCCGGTAATGGTATTTGTCACCAGGTTCACCTCGAAAGATTCGGTATCCCCGGTAAAACACTTATCGGCTCCGACAGCCACACTCCCACAGGTGGCGGTCTTGGTATGCTTGCAATGGGTGCCGGCGGTCTTGACGTCGCAGTTGCTATGGGCGGCGGAGCTTATTACATAACAGTTCCCGAGGTTATCAAGGTTAACCTTACAGGCAAACTTTCTCCCTACGTAGCTGCTAAAGATATCATTCTTGAGGTTTTGAGAATTCTCAGCGTTAAGGGTGGCGTAGGAAAAGTAGTTGAATACGGTGGTGAAGGTGTAAAAACTCTCACCGTTCCCGAAAGAGCGACAATTACAAACATGGGTGCTGAGCTTGGCGCCACAACCTCAATCTTCCCCTCAGACGAGATAACATATGAATTTATGAAGGCTCAGAGCAGAGAGCAGGATTGGGTTGAACTTCTTCCCGATGAAGATGCTGAATATTCAAGAGTTATTGATATTGACCTCTGTGCTCTTAAACCTCTTGCCGCAATGCCTCATATGCCCGATAACGTTAAGTCAGTTGAAGAAATCGGCAACATCAAGGTTGACCAGGTTCTTATCGGTTCTTGCACAAACTCTTCACTTCTTGATATGATGAAGGTAGCAAAAATCCTCAAAGGTAAAAAGGTTCACCCCTCAGTATCTCTCGGTATTGCTCCCGGTTCAAAGCAGGTTCTTAATATGCTCGCACTCAATGGTGCACTCGCCGATATGATAGACGCAGGTGCACGTATTCTTGAAAGTGCTTGCGGTCCCTGTATCGGTATGGGTCAGTCACCCTGCACCTCCGGTGTTTCTCTTCGTACATTCAACAGAAACTTCGAAGGCAGAAGCGGTACTGCAGACGGCAAGGTTTATCTTGTAAGCCCTGAAACAGCCGCTGCGTCTGCAATTACAGGTGTTTTCACAGACCCCACAACTTTAACAGATGACATTTCTGTTACTCTTCCCAAGTCATTTATAATTAACGATAATATGATTGAAATGCCTGCCCAAACAAAAGAAGAAGCATCATCAGTCGAAGTTTATTACGGTCCCAACATTAAACCCTTCCCCAAGACTGCTCCCCTTGCTGATTCTATTTCAGCAAAAGCTGTTCTCAAGGTTGAAGACAATATCACAACAGACCACATTATGCCTGCAGGCGCAAAAATCCTTCCTTACCGTTCAAATATCCCCTATCTTTCTCAGTTCTGCTTCCGTCAGTGCGATGAGAAATTTGCTGAGCACTGTAAAGAAGCCGGCTCAGGCATCATTATCGGCGGCAACAACTACGGACAGGGCTCATCAAGAGAACACGCTGCGCTTGTTCCGCTTTACCTCGGAGTTAAGGCGGTAATAACGAAATCTTTTGCACGCATCCACAAAGCAAACCTTGTTAACGCAAGCATTCTTCCCCTTAACTTTGTGAACGCTGATGATTATGATAAGATTTCAGTTGGTGACGAGCTTATTCTCCCCGAAATCAAATCTGAACTCAAAGAAGGAAAAGAAATTACTCTTAAAAACATCACCAAAAACGAAGAATATAAGCTTATATGCGACGTATCTGAAAGACAGGTTGATATTCTTTGTGCCGGCGGACTTTTAGATTACACCAAGGAGGAAAACAAATAATGAATGAAGTACAGATCGAAAAAGCTCTTGCAAAATTCAAAGAGCTTCTCATAGAGCAAGATGCAAGAAATCAGAAAATCAAATCCATTAAAGATTTTAAAGACTTCAAATCACTCGACAAGATTGTTATCGGTGTCTGTGGTGGCGACGGCATTGGCCCGATTATTACAAACGAAGCTGCAAACGTTCTTAAATTCATCCTCAAGGATGATGTTGACAGCGGCAAGATTGTTTTCAAATACATTGACGGTCTCACAATCGAAAACCGTGCCAAGGTTATGAAAGCTATTCCTGATGACGTTATGGAAGAGCTCAAAGCTTGTGACGTTATTCTCAAAGGTCCCACAACAACTCCCCAGCAGGGTGACGGCTACCCCAACATTGAGAGTGCAAACGTTGCTATGAGAAAGGCGCTTGACCTTTTTGCAAACGTTCGCCCTGTTAAAATCCCCGAAGAGGGCATTGACTGGACATTCTTCCGTGAAAACACAGAGGGTGCATATGCAGTCGGTTCAAAGGGTGTTGATGTTGACGGTGAGCTTGCTTTCGATTTTGTTGTAACAACAACCGAAGGCACAGAGCGTATCGCAAAGCTCGCATACGAATACGCAAGAAACAACAAAAAAGACAGAGTTTCTATCATCACAAAAGCTAACATCATTAAAACAACTGACGGTAAATTCCTTAACCTTTGCAAGGATATAGCTAAGGATTACCCTGAAATCACAACAGACGAATGGTATATTGACATCACTACAGCTAAGCTTATTGACAAAAAACGCAGAACAGATTTCAAGGTATTCGTTCTCCCCAACCTCTATGGTGATATCATCACTGATGAGGCTGCTGAATTCCAGGGTGGCGTAGGCACAGCAGGTAGCGCAAACATCGGTAAACAGTATGCTATGTTTGAAGCAATTCACGGCTCTGCTCCCCGTATGGTCAAGGGAGGCAGAGGTCAGTATGCAGACCCATGTTCAATGCTCAGAGCCGCTGTACTTCTTCTCTCACACATTGGTAAACAGGATGAAGCAGACAAGCTTGAAAAAGCCCTCGACATTTGTATGATTACCGAAAAGAAGCTTACCATTACAGGTCGTGATACAGGTTGCACTTGCGAAGAATTCGGTAAATATGTTATGGAAACATTAAAAACTATTGAATGAAAAGGCGATAAGCAATGAAAGATTACTCTCAGGTTTCAATACCTGTCATTAAACGTTTACCCCGTTACCACAGATATCTTGAGGAACTTAAAAATATGGGAGTCGTCAGAATTTCTTCCAAAGAATTATCTTCAAGAATGGGGCTTACCGCTTCTCAGATTCGTCAGGACCTTAATTGCTTCGGCGGATTCGGTCAGCAAGGTTATGGTTATAACATTGAACAACTTTATAATGAAATTGGTAACATTCTTGGTTTAAGCAGTAAATTCAAGGCTGTTCTTATTGGTGCAGGTAACCTCGGTCACGCGGTTGCAACTCATTTAAGATTTGAAGACAGAGGCTTTGATTTAATTGGTGTTTTCGATAATAATCCAAATGTTATAGGGCAAAGTATTGGTAACCAGATTGTTTTAGATGAAGCAGATTTAGAAAGCTTCTGCAATGAACACAAGCCAAGTGTTGCCATACTTTGTATTCCGAGTGAATTTGCAGATTCAACTGCCCAAAAATTAGTTTCATTGGGAATTAAAGGCTTCTGGAATTTCACCCAATATGACATCGCAAATAATTACAAGGATGTTGCCGTTGAAAACGTCCATCTCGGTGATTCTCTTATGACATTATGTTATCAAATTAATAATATTGACAATACAGACGAGGAATAAAAATGAAAAAATTGATGGATATTGATATTGCAGATATTATCCCTTTTTCGAAAGGGATAATCGTCGCAAGAAAAGATACCCTCAAAAGTGGTGAAACAAAAATTTCATTCATAACCTACGATGTTAAATTAGAAAGGCCATCACAAAGCACTAAAGGTGCGTATTTGTTTAATAAGTTTGGTGATGCCTATGAAAAAATCACAGAAAAGCTTGGTGATTACCTCTCCTGTGACGCTACAATTTTACCTAATAAACATGTTGCTGTCGCCTACAAAACGGGCGAATTAGGGTTATTTGATGAAAACGGAACGCTTTATTGGACAGGCGATTTACAATATCGCGACTGCCCTGTAAGCGGTGTTGCCGCTGAAAAGAAGTATCTTTGGTGTGTTGTTCCTGACAATAACTGTGTAATTCGTTATTCCCCTACAACTGAAAAAATCGTTTTAAGAATCGGCGGAGATTCTTCAACTGCATTTTTGAATCCCGTTTCTATTACAAATTACAATAACATTCTCTATGTTTGTAATTATCAGTCCTGTAAAATCAGAACAATTGATTTAAAAAACTTTACTGTTGCTGATTACAAAGAATTTGAAGAACCTGTTTATAAATATATCAGAACAAACGACCGTGAAATTGTTGAACTTGATTCCGGAGTTTATATGATTTAATTCGGAGGTTTTATGGAATTAAAAGCTGTTTTAATGGATGAATCTGCGATTAAACGTTCATTGACACGAATTGCACACGAAATTATTGAAAGAAATCGCGGAACTGAAAACGTTGCAATAATTGGTGTAAGAAGTCGTGGGGTTCCG
>JAZRPC010000148.1:0-19816 GCA_045649005.1 Acutalibacteraceae bacterium | reverse complement strand
CAAAGCTCATCCTCAACAGATAAAAACGAGTAATTTTGCGCAGAAGAAAACAACAACAGATACTTTACAATTACTTTCTTGTAAAGTATCTGTTTTCTTATCAAGCAAGCTAAAGCTAGTTAATGATGTTATATTATAAATTTCTCAAATAGTTTATGCTCATTTCAGCACACTCAATTGGTGTTTTACCCATTGAGGGGTCATCCTGCTCAACAACAACCCATTCTGCGCCTGCTTTTTCTGCAGAAGCGAGAATCTTTTTCCAATCCTGAACGCCGTAACCAACGGGACGGAACTCAAATGTGTTTTCTGATTTGTCAGTTTCTTCCTCTTCAATACCGATGAGCTTGTAAAGAGGGCCGTTGCCCTTTGAGCCGCTGAAATCCTTGAGGTGAACAATAGGTGCTCTGCCTGAATATTTTTCAACGTATGCACTGGGCTCCTCGCCGCCAACGTTTACCCAACAGGTATCGAGCTCGGTTTTGAGCAAATCCTCGGAAACTGTGTTATAGAGAATATCAAGAGCATAGTCGCCGTCGATTTTAAGAAATTCAAAATCGTGGTTGTGATAAAGAAGCTGAAGTCCCATTTTCTTTGCGGCTGCACCGATTTTGCCGATACCCTCAACAGTTGCTGACCAACCATCTGTACCGGGGCGGCACTCCTCAGTGAGGTAGGGTACAACAACATACTTGCAGCCCATATCTTTATAATCCTTGAGAACTGCTTCGGGGTTTTCAAGCATATCATAATAAGGTACGTGAGCAGAAACGGGCACAATGCCGATTTCGTCGCAAATTGCTTTGACCTCTGCACCGGATTTGCCGAAAAGCCCCGCAAATTCAACGCCATCGTAGCCAAGCTCTTTCACCTTTTTAACTGTGCCGTAAAAATCCTTTTCCATATCGTCACGAACGGAATAAAGCTGAATAGCGATAGGTAATTTCATAAAACAAAAACTCCTTTTTTGTGGTATTTACAAGTTTTATATTACTCCAAACCCCTTTATTTTTCAAGGTTTTTTCGCCATTTTGTTGACAAGAACGCTCTTTTAGTTGTAGAATAATTATATTCACTTAGAAATGAGGTACAAAGATGAAATATCTTGTTGTTTTATATGACGGAATGGCAGACTATCCGGTCCCCGCTTTAGGCGGCAAAACACCAATGGAGCTTGCATACAAGCCAATACTTGACAAGCTTGCCCGCTTCGGCAAGGTTGGTACGGTTAAGACTGTTGCAGATGGTCTCAAGCCCGGTAGCGACATTGCAAATATGAGTGTTCTTGGCTACAATCCCAAGGAATGCTACACAGGTCGTTCCCCCCTTGAAGCGGTGAGCATCGGTGTTGATATGAAAGACAGCGATATTATTTTCCGCACAAACCTCGTTACGCTTTCTGACGAAGAAAACTACGAAGATAAAACAATGGTTGATTACAGCGCCGGCGACATTTCAACGGCTGAAGCGGCAGAAATCATAAAAAGTGTACAGGAGCATTTCGGTAACGAAAAATTTGCTTTTTACAGCGGTGTTGCTTACAGACATTGTCTTGTTTGGAACAACGGCACGCTTGACCTTGGCAAAATGACCCCTCCCCACGACATTTCCGGCAAGGTTATCGGTGAGCATCTTTCAAAGAGCGATAACGCAAAAGAGCTTATTTCTATGATGAAGGAAAGCTACGATTTTCTTATGGATCACCCCGTGAACAAAGAAAGAATGGCAAAGGGCGAACGCCCCGCAAACTCTATATGGCTTTGGGGCGAGGGAACAAAACCCGCACTCCCCGATTTCAAAGAAAAATACGGTGTTGACGGCTCAATTATTTCTGCCGTTGACCTTCTCAAGGGCATTGCAAAATGTGCAGGTATGGCTTCACCCGAGGTTGAGGGTGCAACAGGCTACATAGACACAAACTTTGAGGGCAAGGCTGACTGTGCCGTTGAAGAGCTCAAAACAAAGGATTTTGTTTATATCCACATTGAAGCACCCGACGAGTGCGGCCACAGAAACGAGCCCGAAAACAAGGTTAAAGCAATCGAAATGATTGATGAAAAGGTTCTTGCAAGGGTTATTCCCGAGCTCGACAAATACGATGATTACAAGGTAATGGTTCTGCCCGACCACCCCACGCCAATCGTTACAATGACCCATGCAGGCGACGCTGTTCCGTATATGATTTATCAGAAATCAAAGTCGGCTGACAACGGCATTGAAAGCTTCACCGAAAGCACCGCAAAAGCGGCAGGGAACTATGTCGAAATCGGCTACACACTTATGGACAGCTTTATTAACGAATAAAAACTTTGACAGCAGCTCTCAATTTTCGAGAGTTGCTGTTTTTTTACCGTAAAATGCGTTTGGCACCTCACCTATGATAACAGTTTCTGCAACGGGAACGTTACCCGTTATTGTTTCGTCTATTCTATAATCGCCTATGTATGCGGTGGCATATAGCTTTGCTTTGACGTAAACACGGTGAAGAGTCTGGTTAATCCCCACACTTTCGAAGCTACTGTAAACATCGGTTACAACAAAGCCGTAGGTACTTGATTCAACAGTTAACTCAAGCCCCTGATCACTGAAAATTTCACTACCGAAAAGTGTGCCCCACGGCACAATGATATTAAAATCACCGCATTCTTCAACTGTTTTTGCCACGTCGTTTGAAAGCTGTGCTTTAAACTTATTTACAAAAACCGTGTTGGTCACCACCGAGGACATATTACCGTCGCTGTCATAAACAAGGCTTACAAAATCCTCGTACTTTACATTTTTATCCGAAACACTTTTCTCAACCGATTGGTTAAGAAGCAGGGTCAATTCATTCTTTAAGGCATTCCCGCCTGCGTTTTTTATGATGGGTCTGAGCCTCACTTCACCCAAAATCAATATTATAACAACGATAAGAAATGCACAAATGCAATAAAAACCCGCAGCAGTTTTCTGCCCTTTGAAGACCAATCTTCTGGCTTTCAGCACAGGACTCATTTTTATTTTTGGTTTAAAATAAAATTTTATCATATTCCTCACCAATATATTATATGATAAAACTTTTCTATGAACACAAAAACTACGCAGAGAAAAATCTCTGCGGAGTTTTGATCTGATTAATATTTATCTGTAATTGTTACAGGGTCGGACTTTGCACTGTGAACTGTTCCATCATAAGCCTTAACTACGTATGTGTATTTAACACCCTTCTTAGCTGACTTATCTTTATAGGAAACAGTAGCGTTGCCTTTAACCTTAGCTACTCTTTCATAGCTACCGCCTGAAGTTTTACGGTAAACAATGTAACCATCTGCATTTGCAACCTTACCCCATTTAATTGTAATGCCTGTTTTGGTGGAGGTTGCTTTTGTAATTTCCGGGGCACCGACAAACTTAATGCTGATTCCGTTTGCGTCATAGCTACTGAGTGTGCTACCGTTTTTAGCACGAACTGTGTAAATGTAGCCATTACCGCTCTTTGCAGTTTTGTCTACGTAAGATGTGCCTTTAACAGTGGCGATACGTTTCCAGCTTGAAGAAGCAGTTCTGCGGTAAACATTGTACTGTGTTGCGCCGCTGATTTTGCTCCAGCTAAGTTTAACACCGTCCTGAGTGTTTTTAATTGATTTGAGTTCAGGATAAGCAAGGAAGAGTATTTTGATACCGTCTTTGTCATATCCGCTTGCAACACCATTAGCACCGATTGCTTTAACCGTGAATGTGTAGCTTGTGCCACTCTTTGCCTTTGTGTAAACATAGCTTGTGTTTTCATTGCCCTGAACAGTTGCAAGATATTTCCACTTACCATCAGCTTTTACATAAATCTTATAGCTTGCGGCATTATCTGCAGCATTCCAATAAAGGATGGGGCCTCTGATTGTGTTTTTAACCTCAACAAGCTCAGGAGTTGCGGGTTTAACATTACCATCTGATTTGCCACACTCTGTGCATTTGCCATTTTTGAAGCTGTGACCTGTTGCGGGAAGAACTTTTACTTCGCCAACAAACTGGTGGCAGATTGAACAGAAGTCACCTTCCTTGCCGTCTTTATCGCAAGTGGGCTCAACCTTCTGGGGAGCTGAATAGCAAATGTGATCACCCTTGAATGTTTCCTGATATGCGTCACCGCACTTTGAACAAGTATATCTAATTACGCCGTCTTCGACACATGTTGCATTTTTAATTACTTCATCTTTATAATCGTGACCTGTTGCGGGGATAACCTCTGTTTCGGTCTTTGTGCAACCATCGTTAAGGCAAGTGAACACCTTCTCGCCTTCTTCTTCACAGGTTGCTTCTTTTGTAACATTACCGTTATCCATTGCGTGGTCTAAAGCAGGAATAGCAGAAACTTCTGTTTTGTTGCAGCCAGCGTTTGTACACTTACTAACGAGTGTGCCCTCTGCTTCACAGGTGGGTTTTACTGTAACCTTGCCTTCGTCCATTACGTGACCCAAGGCAAGAATTGCTTCTGTGTAGGAGTAACCGCAATTTGTTCTTGTGCAGGTGTATTTCATAACACCGTCTGCTTCACAGGTTGCCTTTGTAACAACCGTGCCGTTGTCGTATGAATGACCGAGAACATCAAGATTCTCTGCTTCGTAAACGAAGCCGCAACCAACACAACGCTGTTCTCTTGAACCTGTTGTTGTGCATGTGGGTTCAACTGTTGTTACCCACTCTATGCCGCCGGCGTGAGCGAAATCTGTTTTCATATTGCGTTTAACAGCGAATTTTGCTGCTTCGGAGCCACAGTTAGCCTTTATTACAAGGTCTTCTGAGCAACCGTTAAATGCATTGCCGGCGATAGTTACAACACTATCAGGGATTTCAACAACTGTAAGATTTTCGCAACCGATAAATGCGTCGGAGCCGATTTCTTTAGCACCGTTGTAGATTGCAAATGTGCCGCTCTTGCCTGCGGGACAGCAGAGAAGAGTTTCAAGATTGATGTCATAAAGAGCACCGTTAACACTTGCAAAGTCACGGTTTTTGCTGTCAACATTGATATCTGTAAGAGCGTTGCAGTTTGTGAAAACGCCCTGGCCGATGGCTGTAACGCTACCGGGGATTTCAATAGTCTGAATTGCTGTTGAATCGAAAGCAGAATCATCGATGCTGATTACTGTTTCTGGAAGGTCGATTTCAGCGAAGCTTGTGCAATCTGCAAATGCATTCTTGCCGATTGTTTTGATACCCTCGGGAAGATTTGCAAGACCTTTGAGAGAAGAGCAGCCATAGAACATACCATCGCTGATAGCGGGCATTGCACACTTGATTTCTACATCCTCAAGAGATGTACAATTACCGAATGCATATTCGCCGATTTCGTTAACGTTATGACCGATATATGCTGTTTTTACAGATGCACAATCATAGAAAGCATACTCGCCGACAACCTGTGTGCTGTCGGGGATAATGATGTTTTCAAGAGCACCGCAGTTTTCGAAAGCAAGTCTGCCGATTTTGCAAACGCTGTCGGGGAGAGAAAGAGTTCTGAGAGCTGTACAATCCTCAAACATACCCTCGCCAATTTCAATAGCGCCGTTTTTAACATCGAGAACTTCAAGTGAATCGCAAGATTTGAAAATGTTTTTACCAACCTTGCCGCTTGCAAGACCGCCGTAAAGAGCAACGTTTGTTAAACCGTCGCAGTCATAGAAAGCGTAGTCACCGATTTCGCTTGTTCCGGGAAGAGCAAGCCTTGTGAGAGCATCACAATTCTGGAAAGCTCCAGCTTCGATACTGTCAAGAACACCTTCAAAAACAAGGTTTGAAAGAACAGGGTAACCTGCAAAAGCAGAGTTGCCGATATTTTTAACCTCAGATTTGAAAACAACTGTTCTGATTTGTGCTGCATAAGGAGCCCAAGGGGTACCCTCAACATCACAGAAAATTGTAAGAACTCCGTCGTCTGTAAATGACCAGAACTGTTTGACCAAGTTACCTTCTTCGTCATATTCTGCGCCTTCGTCGACAGTTGCCGCAAATGACACAACTGTTAAACAAGATAAGCAGCTGAGCATCATAATTACGGCGAGGAGGACTGATAAAATCTTTGACCTCTTCAAAAAAAACACCCTTTCGATTAAAAATGCAACAGTACCAATATGCGTGTTCATACATATATAATACTACAGAATTTATTTTAGTATATTAATAAGTTTTTGTCAATGATTTTTAACAGAAATAAGCACTTTTGATTAAAAATTATTGGTATATTCTTATAACAAAAAAAGGTGGCAGACGGAACCATCGTCTGCCACATATATATTATTTTGAATAACCAAGCTCGAAAGCCTTCATATTCATTTCAAGGAATTTCTCAGGAACGCAGGATTTAACAGCATCAAGCCAGATTTCCTTTGGAATATCGGTATTTTTTGCCATTGCACCGATAAGCACAACGTTTGTAGCCTTGGGTGAGCCCGCCTCAACAGCAAGAGGAAGAGCATCAAGCTCAACAACCGCCGCACCCGCTTTTCTTACTGCATCAAGCACTCCATCGGGATAAACGCTGTCGCCGATAACAACCGACATTGGGTCAATTTTCTGTGTGTTTACAATAACCTTACCGTCGGGCTTGAGGCAAGAAAGCCATCTTGCCGCCTCAAGCTGTTCGAAAGCGAGAATAAGGTCAGCCTCGCCCTCACCAACTACGGGTGAATAAACCTTTTCGCCATATTTAACATAAGTACCAACAGACCCGCCACGCTGGCTCATTCCGTGAACCTCTGAAACCTTGACATCGTACCCTTGTGAGAGAAGAGCACTGCCCAAAATGCGGCTGGCAAGAAGTGTACCCTGACCGCCAACGCCGACTATCATTATAGCTTTATTCATAACAGACACTCTCCTTTCTTATTCAATGGCACCGAATTTGCAAAGCTGTGAACAAACGTTGCAACCGAGGCACTGTGTGAAATCAATTTCTGCCTTGCCGTCCTTCATGCTGATTGCAGGGCAACCGATTTTCATACACATTTTACAGGATTTACATTTATCTTTGTTAACCTTGAGGGGCGGATTGTGTTTAACGGTTTTAAGAAGAGCACAGGGTCTTCTTGAAATAACAACCGCAGGAGCATTCAAATCAAGTGCATTTTTGATTGTCGTGTAGCTTTCATCAAGGTTATAGGGGTCAACTACAAAAACATTGTTGATACCAACTGCCTCACAAAGCTTTTCGAGGCTCACAGCCGCCGCAGGCTCGCCTTTGATATTGAAGCCTGTTGTGGGATTCTGCTGGTGACCGGTCATACCTGTGATGCTGTTATCGAGGATAATTGTAACAGAATTGCTGTTGTTGTATGCAATATCGATAAGACCTGTTATACCTGAGTGAATAAAGGTGGAGTCACCGATAACTGCAACTGATTTGTTTGCATTAACGGGGTCTGCAAGGTTTCTGCCGTGAAGACCTGATACGCTACCACCCATGCAAAGAACAGTGTCAATCATACCAAGGGGCTTTGATGCACCGAGTGTATAGCAGCCGATGTCACCGCTTACTGTTACACCAAGCTTTTTAAGAGCATAGAAAAGGCCACGATGGGGGCAACCCGCACAAAGCACGGGAGGTCTTGCGGGAATATCAACATCTGCTTTAAGAGATTTGCTTTCTTCACCAAGAATAACCTTTCTGATAAGGCCCTGTGAATATTCGCCAAGAAGAGTAAATTCTGCTTTACCCTTTACGTCAACGCCGATTTTGCGGCAATGAGTTTCGATATAATCATCAAGCTCCTCAAGAACATAAACAGTTTCACATTCTGCACAGAAGTCTTTGATGAGCTTTTCGGGAAGCGGGTAAACACAACCCAATTTAAGGTAAGATGCTTTATCGCCGAGTGCTTCCTTTGCATATTCATAGCAGATACCCGCTGTGATAACACCGATTTTCTTGTCGTTATATTCAACGCTGTTAAGTCCGTTTTCGAGAGCTTCTGTTTCGCAGGATTCAACCTGTTCAAGGATTCTCTTTTCAACCTCAACGTGTTTCACCTTTGCGTTTGCGGGAACCATAACGTATTTCTGAGGATTCTTTTCGTAAGCTTTAAGCCCGTTATCTACTCTGTCAGAAACCTCTGCAAGGCTTCTCGAGTGAGAAACTCTTGTTGTGAGGCGAAGAAGAACAGGGGTATCAAATTTCTCAGAAAGCTCAAATGCCATTTTTGAATATTTAAGGCACTCGTCAGAATCTGCGGGCTCAAGCATCATAATTTTAGACGCCCTTGCATAGTGACGGCTATCCTGCTCATTCTGTGATGAATGCATACCCGGGTCATCTGCAACAACAACCACAAGACCTGCATTAACGCCTGTGTAGGATGATGTGAAAAGTGGGTCTGCCGCAACGTTAAGACCAACGTGCTTCATAGCGCAGAATGATCTTGCGCCTGCAACTGATGCACCAAATGCAACCTCCATTGCAACCTTTTCATTGGGTGCCCACTCACTTGTAATCTCATTGTATGTGGAAATGCACTCGGTAACCTCTGTGCTGGGAGTTCCGGGGTAGCTTGAAGCAACTCTGCAGCCGCCCTCATAAAGACCACGTGCAACTGCCTCGTTACCTAAAAGTAATTTTTTCATTATCTATACCTCTAATTATTTTTTGATTTCGTTCTGTGAAGCAACAAGACTTTCACCGCAATACATTTCACGAAGCTTGGGCTTTTCGATTTTGCCTGTGGGGTTGCGGGGAACCTTTGCAAAAATAAGCTTTCTGGGGCGTTTGTACCTTGGTAAATCATAGCAGAAATCGTTTATGTCATCCTCTGTTATTTCTTCACCATCTTTTGCCTCAATAACGGCTGCGGCAATTTCACCAAGACGAGCATCGGGAAGACCGATAACCGCAACGTCCTTGATTTTGTCGTATTTTCTGAGGAAATCCTCAATTTGTACGGGGTAAAGGTTTTCGCCACCGGAAATGATAACGTCTTTTTTGCGGTCAACAAGGAAAATAAAGCCATCTTCATCCTCTTGCGCCATATCGCCTGTATAAAGCCAACCGTCAGCAAGAACATCGTTAGTTGCCTTTTCATCCTTATAATAGCAAAGCATTACGCCGGGGCCCTTAACCGCAAGCTCACCAACGTCACCACGAGCAACGGTGTTTTTGTTTTCGTCAACAATTTTAACTTCCCAACCGAAGCCTGCCTTACCGATAGCGCCCACCTTATGGACGTTTTCAACACCAAGGTGCACGCAACCGGGACCGATGGATTCGCTCAAACCGTAGTTTGTGTCATACTGATGATGGGGAAAAACGTCAAGCCAACGTTTGATAAGGCTCGGGGGAACGGGCTGAGCGCCGATATGCATCAACCTCCATTGGCTGAGTGTATACTCGCTCAAATCAATATTACCGCTTTCAATGGCGTCAAGAATATCCTGCGCCCACGGAACAAGCAGCCACACGATTGTGCACTTCTCTTCACTTGCCGTTTTGATAATGGTTTCGGGCTTTGTGCCTTTAAGAAGAACTGCCCTGCTACCTGCTACAAGCGAACCGAACCAATGCATTTTTGCACCTGTATGATAAAGCGGCGGAATGCAAAGGAATACGTCATCTCTGTTTTGTGAATGGTGATTCTGCTCTGTCAAAGCCGCATGAACAAGACTCTTGTGGGCATGAAGAATAGCCTTGGGGAAGCCTGTTGTGCCCGAGGAGAAATAAACAGCCGCCTCATCCTCATCGGTTATATTAATGAGTGGGTCGTGAGAAGAGCAATATGTAACGAGCCTGTCGTAGCTTTCTGCAAAGGTGGGGCAATCCTCACCGACATAGAAGGTATATCTGACATCGGGGATTCTGTGAGCAATTTCTTCAACACGGCCGGTAAACTCGGGGCCGAAGACAAGAACGTCACTATCAGAAAGCTTGAGACAGTATTTGATTTCATCCGCAGTATAGCGATAGTTAAGCGGAACTGCAAGCGCACCTGTTTTGAGGATACCAAAATAGATGGGAAGCCACTCGATGCCGTTCATAAGAAGGATTGCTACCCTGTCACCTTTTTTAATACCTCTTGAAAGAAGAAGGTTAGCAAAGCGGTTTGCTCTTTTGTCAAACTCGCCCCACGTAAGCTGAGTTCTGCCAACATTGAAGGGATTGGGCTCAATAAGAGAATACTCACGCCATGTCTGGCGGTTTTTCTCTTGAATTTCGGGGTTAACCTCAACAAGAGCAACCTCGTTTTTGTAATTTTTTGCGTTATTTACAAGAAATTCTGTAATAGGCAAAGTTATTCATTCCTTTGTTTATGAAATATAAAATATCAAATAAAAATTTTACCAAAAATGTCGCAAAAAGTCAACAATACAACACATTTTATATGCTTTCGATATAACTTTCAATATCAAAATCATCAATAGGGCTATTATTTTTGAGATACAAGGGATGATGGGGGTGACCTTTTACGGAGCGTTTACCCACGGTGTACCATTTTGCGCCGAATTGATTGCCGATTTCAATCATATCCTTTACACAGGGAATAAGATACGGTCTTTTTTCGATAATGGTGCCCCAAGCCGCCCACACGGCGGGAGTTTTGCCCTCACCGTATGATGATAGAATGTATCGGAAAGCATTCATATTTTCATTATGTAAAATAGTGTTAAACTCACCATCCATATCCTTGGGGTTTGTCGCCCTCTGGGCATAGACATTAAACATTATGAAGCTGTCAAACCCATTAAATGCGGCTGTTCGCTCAACAGATTTCAACGTATTGTCAAGGTCATCGGGCTTTGCTGTGGACGGATTAATTCCGATACAGATAAGGGGATTCTCCCCCCTTGTGCCGAGGATGTAACGGTATTCTGTATATGCATTTGGAACATAAAGCCATTTAGACGTATCGTATTCAAAAGAGCCTTGCGACTCATTACGCAAAGCATCCTCAAAGCTGATTATTTCAAGCTGATTTGTTTCACAAACGGGTACGTGCATAAAAACGCCACCTTTCATACTGTTCATTATATTATTTTCATCTGCTTTTTTCAATAAAATTTTGCAATATATTAGACACGGTTTTCCCTTGACTTTTCGGTGTGTTCATTTATAATTGTATTGTAGATTTTAAAAGGAGTGGTTTTATGTACCATGAAATGACTATTGCGGGGCTCAAGCGTCAGCTCCCCCTTTGTCAGCTTAACGAAAATTTAAAAATCGGTGCGTTTGTTATTTTCGGCGATGCCGAATTGACAGTTGCCTGTGCAGGCGAGCTTTTAAAAAAAGCCCCCGAATTTGATTACATAATCACAGCCGAGGCAAAGGGTATCCCCCTTGCCCACGAAATGAGCCGACAAAGCGGCAAAAAATATTTTGTGGCACGTAAAAAACCAAAGCTTTATATGACAGGTGTTTTTGATGCGGTTGTAAACTCCATCACAACCGAGGGTGAACAGCACCTTTACCTCGACACAGCAGAAGCAGAGCAAATCAAAGGCAAAAGAGTTATTATTGCAGACGACGTTGTTTCCTTGGGTGAATCACTCAAGGCAGTTCAGACCCTTCTTGAAAAAGCGGGGGCAAACATTGTTGCCAATATGACAATTCTTGCAGAGGGTGACGCCGCAAACCGCAACGATATTATTTATCTCGAGCGACTTCCCCTTTTTGACAACGACGGAAACGCACTTTAATTATGGCAGGGACACTTTATATTGTAGGAACGCCCATAGGCAATCTGGGTGACTTTTCACCCAGAGCTGTTGAAACCTTGACAAACGTTGATTTTATTGCCGCTGAGGATACACGTGTGACAATAAAGCTTCTTAACCATTTCGGAATCAAAAAGCCTATGGTCAGCTATTATGAACACAACAGGGCAGAAAGGGGCCCCCTTATCATCGACAGACTTCTTGCAGGCGAAAGCTGTGCACTCGTTTCCGATGCGGGTATGCCAATTATTTCTGACCCCGGCGAGGATTTAACAAAGCTTTGCCACGAAAACAACATCAATATCTGTGCTGTGCCCGGCCCCTGTGCATTCGTTACGGCTCTTGCCGTTTCGGGTATGCCATCGGGCAGATTCACCTTTGAAGGCTTTCTGACCGTTTCAAAGCAAAACCGAAAAAAGCATCTTTCGGAATTGGTTGACGAAAAGCGCACAATGATTTTTTATGAGGCACCCCACAAATTACCCGGAACGCTCAGAGATATGGCAGAATATTTCGGCAACAGAAAAATCGCACTTGTAAAGGAACTTACCAAAATACACGAAAACGTTGAAAGAACAACGCTTTTTGCGGCGGCAGAGAAATACTCCGTTGAAAGCCCAAAGGGCGAATTTGTTTTAATAATCGAGGGCAAGCCCGAAGAGGAGAAAACCGAGTTAACCCTTGAAGACGCAACAAAAATCGCACTCAGATTAACCGAAGAGGGGCTCTCCAAAAACGAGGCGGCAAAGGAAGCTGCAAAGCAAACGGGCTTGAAAAAGAGCGATATTTATAAATCCATACAAAACGGGTGATTATATGATTTTCGGTGTAAAATGGTACTTGTGGCTTGTGCTTCTTTTAGCGGTTGTGCTGCTTATTTTCACGTGGCACAAAGCAATGGAGGCATCAAGAAAAAGGCGTGAACGCCTAAAAAAAGAGGCGGCAATCTGGAAAAGAGATTATGACCTTCGCCAGAATTTCTCGGTTCTCACAGAAGCCAAAATCAAAGAAACAGATGACAGCGAGCTTCTTCACGGTGTGGCAATGAATATACAGGTTGCGTTGGAAAATGCAAGTGATATGAACACACTTTTTAACGATTTGCCAAATGAAAAGAAGTATATTTATGCTTTGGAATATTTTGATGAGGATTGCAAAACCTCGCTTTCTGCATTTTTCAGAAACAACGGCGCTCCCCTTGTGCCGATTGTTCCCGAGGCACTTTGTGCCGTCGGATTTGAAAGCTACGTTGACTTTTTCAAAAAGCTTTATCCGATGTTTGATGAAGACAGCGACGTATCAATTGATTTGTCTTTAATAGCAAAAACCGATGAAGAATTTGCATCCGTGTTTGATTCCGAGGCATTGTGCAGAGCTTGCTCACAATACATAAAGAATAATAAAGAGATATTTTTATCATAAACAGATAAATCAGACTAACAATTATAAAGGAGAATTAAAATGGCAGTAACCTTTCACCTTTCCGCATTTGCCGATGAAGCAGGCGGCGGAATAAAAGAACAGATAGCGGCTTTAAAGGCTCACGGTATGACACACATTGAGCCAAGAGGTCTTGACGAGGGTAACATTTCACTTTATTCCGTAGCACAGGCAAAGGAGCTCAAGAAAATCCTTGACGATAACGGCATTTCTGTTTCAGCCATTGGCTCACACTACGGCAAAATTGAAATCACAGACGATTTCACTCCCCATTTTGAAGATTTTAAAAACTGTGTTGAGGTTGCAAACATTCTCGGAACAGAAAGAATAAGAATGTTCAGCTTCTTTTTCACAAAGGGTCAGAGCCTTACAGAATACCGTGACGAGGTTTTTGAAAGACTCGATAAAATGTGCAACTACTCATTAAGCAACGGTATATGGTGCTGTCACGAAAACGAAAAGGATATTTATGGCGACAATGAAATCCGTTGTCTTGAAATATACAAAGCCTTCGAGGGCAAAATCAAAGGTATTTTTGACCCGTCAAACTTCATTCAATGCGGTGTGGATATTCTCCCCGCATACGAGCTTTTGAAGGATTACATTGATTATTTCCACGTTAAGGACTGCCTTTATGAGGGTGGCAAGGTTCGCCCCGCAGGTCTTGGCGACGGTCAGATTGTTGAGCTTCTTTCACGCTTCGCAAAGGATAAATCGGGCGACCACTTCCTCACCCTTGAGCCCCACCTCAAGGTGTTTGACGGCTTGGCAGCTCTTGAGGGCGAGGGCGGAACAGCCGACCAGTTAAAGGATGATTATACATATCCCACAAATCGTGCGGCTTTCGATGCCGCCGCTGATGCGTTGGATAACTGCCTCAGGCAGGCAAACCTTTCTGACGTTACAATCAGAAGTTACTAATAAAGGAGAAAAAATATGTTTAAACACGATAATTTAAAAGGCAGAGTTGCCGTTGTTACAGGTGGCGGCGGCGTTCTTTGCAGCGGATTTGCAAAGGACCTTGCAAGACAGGGCGTTAAGGTTGCTGTGCTTGACTTAAAAGAGGATGCGGCAAAAAAGGTCGCTGACGAAATCAATGCGGAGGGCTTTGAGGCAATTGGTGTTGCTTGCAACGTTCTTGAAAAAGAGAGCCTTGAAAATGCACGCAAGGTTATTAACGACGCTATCGGCACCTGCGACATTCTCATAAACGGCGCAGGCGGTAACCACCCCAGCGGCAACACAACAAAAGAAAAATTCGAGCTTTGCGATATTGCAGAAAAGGCAGAGGACGTTAAAACCTTCTTCGACCTTGACCCCAAGGGAATCGAATTTGTTTTCAACCTCAACTTCCTTGGCACACTTCTCACAACACAGGTTTTTGCACAGGATATGGTAGGAAAAGAGAATGCAACAATTATTAACATCTCTTCGATGAACTCATACAAGCCTCTTACAAAAATCCCCGCTTACTCTGCCGCAAAAGCCGCTATTTCAAACTTTACACAGTTTATGGCTGTTCATTTCTCAGAGGTTGGTCTCAGAGTCAATGCTATTGCTCCCGGATTTTTCTCAACAAATCAGAACAAAGCGCTTCTTTACAATGAAGACGGCTCACTCACACCGAGAAGTGAAAAAATCCTTAACCACACACCTCTCGGACGTTTCGGTGAATGTGAAGACCTTACAGGTACCCTCCTTTTCCTTTCAGACGAAACCTATTCAAAATTCGTAACAGGTGTTATTATCCCCGTTGACGGCGGCTTCTCTGCATATTCAGGTGTTTGATAAAAAGCGCTCCACAGTACAACGTGCTGTGGAGCATTTTATATTATATTCTTCAGAAAGATTGAAAAACCTTAAAATTTAACTATAATATCTATAAGATTGTAATAATTTATATCAAACATTATTTTTCTGAAAAGATGGTGAACAATGAAAAACTCAAAACGTAACTACGTGAGGAACATTCTCACCCCCAGCATTCTGCTTTCGGGCATAACAGGAATTTTCACGGGAGTTGTAATATTCCTTTTTCAGCTAACGGCAGATAAGGTTTTCGCTTTATCCGGCACGATATATTCATCTGTGCGCTCAGACCCCAAATATCTCCCCCTTCTTTTAGGCGGGGCGCTTATTTTAGGCCTTGTTTCTGTGTGTGCTGTAAAATTCCTCGGTATTGCCAAAGGTGGCGGAATACCCACGGCAATCGCCCTTATGCGAGGTCTCATAGACTTCAGGTGGTTAAGAAGTATTTTTGCCGTATTTTCATCCGCATTGGTCACGTTCCTTGCGGGCATACCTTTAGGTAACGAGGGCCCCAGTGTGCAGATGGGAACCGCCATCGGCAGAGGTACTGTCAGACTTTTTTCACGAAAGAACACAGCTTGGGACAGATACATTATGACAGGTGGCGCCGCCGCAGGCTTTGCCGCCGCTACCGCTGCCCCGCTCACAGGCTTATTTTTTATTCTTGAAGAAGCACACAGGCGTTTTTCGCCAATGCTTTTTATGTCTGCCGCCTCGGCAGTTATTTCTTCAACAATCACGCTTGAGCTTCTGAACTCAAAATTCCACGTTGCTCACGCTCTTCTGCCTTTTGAGGTAACCATAAATCTCGAAATCAAACATTTATATTTAGCATGTGTTGTGGGCTTGCTTTGCGGTGCAACTGCCATCGTTTTCACAAAGGCTCACGAATATATCGGCAGCTTTTTAAACAATAAATTATCCCGACTTTCTGTTTTTGTTAAAATACCCGCTGTATTTGTTCTGACCGCTCTTACAGGCTTTTTTATATCAGAAATACTCGGAACAGGCCGTTCTCTTATTAGTGAATTGATGTACGGCAACGGTGCGTGGTATATGCTTCTTATATATTTCTGTGTGCGTGCAGTTTTGCTTATGGTTACAAATAACCTTGGTGTTACGGGCGGTTTGTTTGTTCCAAGCCTCACCTTCGGTGCTATTATTGGTTCTTTGTCAACCAAGATATTTATTGAACTCGGCATTCTTCCCGAAGAATACGCCCCTATTTTAATTATAATCGGCATAACTGCCTTTCTCAGTGCAGTTTCCCGAATCCCCATAACCGCCGTGGTATTTGCAATAGAGGCTATGAACGGGCTTTCTAACATTCTACCCATTGTGCTTGGCGCAACCCTTTCCTATGCGGTGATTGAAATTGCCGGAATACTGTCATTCAACGATTTGGTTATTGAAACAAAGGTAAAGCAAGAAAACAGCGAAAAACCTGCACACCTTGTTGATTCAAATTTTGTTATACAACCGGGTTCATTTGTAATCGGCAAAGAAATACGAGACATTCTGTGGCCGCCCACCTGTGTTATCACCTCTGTGAGAAAAAGCCACACATCAGATTCTCACTCACCACTTCTTGGGGCGGGCGACACACTCCACCTTCACTACCGCACCACTACCCCCGAATACACCTTCGAAAAGCTTGAAAACCTTATCGGCAAGCAAGAGGATAACCTGAAAAAATTTGACACAACAGTACCGGACTCACACCAGGTGCCTGAGAATTAACGGCAACAAAAAAACAGATGCAATCCAATGGATTGCATCTGTTTTTTTATTTCATATTCACTGAATTCAATGTCTTGGTAACCTCTTCCAAGGTTGTTTTATCGCCTTTATCGCTATCAATAAATGTGATTTTATATTCCAGATTCTTGGAGCCGAAATTTACGTTAATTACTTCTTTTTTCCCATTATCATTTTCAATTATATATGCAAAAACCGTTGCATACAAATCACCGTTTTCATACAAATAATATTTAGAATTCGGAATAGTGGTAACGGATTTCATTACGAATACACTTGACAAAATCGCCGCTTTTCCGGGATTAAAAATATCCACATCATCAAGTGTGACGCTACCCTGCAATTTTAACCAATCATAATTATTATCCGGGTAAAAACCAAAATGCTCAATAAATGCATTTTCAACCGTTTCTTTTTGGCTTTCTGTCAATTCACCGTCTATATATTGCTCATCCAAAAAATCTCCAACAGCCTCCGACGAATAAGGTTTTGAAAACGTAAGATAACATTCTTCATCTGTTTTGTAAACAACGCTATAATCTGTTTCTTTATCAAGTGAATAACCTTTGGGTATTTTAAGCTGCAAACCCTCGTACTCTAAAAGCTGATATTCTCCCTTTTTGTATTCGGTGTCATAATCGGTTAGGTACTCAGCCGTCCAGTTAAGTGCTGCCTCATCTTCAGCAAACATTTTTGAATATAAAGTCTTTATAAAAAGCCCTTGTGAAGCACCGACAGCAACAAAGAAAAAACAGCATAATACTATAGCAGCAACTGTTCTGAGAACCATTATTTTCTTGCTGATGGACTTTTCTTTTTTCATCGGTTGAAAATATTCACCTGTTTTTTCAACAAAAGAATTAAAGAACAGAATAATGCAATAATTGAAAACACCAATAATAAGCACAGAGAATATGATACCTATTACAGTTTCGTTCGAAACGCTTTCAACCAGCGTATCTCCTGCAGGGAGCGTCTTTTCAATGTTTTTGTCCACAAAAGAATCCGCTGCAAATAAAAGTGCGGTAGGAATCATACAAACAGCAAAACTGATAAATCTTTTGTGAAGCGGAATACGTTTGAGAACGGGGGAAACAGACAATACCGCAATCATAATTGCAGCAACGACCGTTATAATAAAAGCTGCAAGAGGAATATAAGTTTTAACGAAGCTTGTAACAGCATATAACAAGACCATCAGTGAAATACCGATACCCTCGGTTTTAATTTCGTTACCGTTTACAGAGCGCTTTTTGAATACTTTTTTATACGACCTTGCCCAAAAATAATCTATAAAAGCAAGCGGTATCGCAAAGCAACACAAAATCGTTTCAAAACTTGTTAAATCGCCGGCGTTACCTATCCCGCTTAAAAATAACGAACCTATGTATATAAACAGCGTTACAACCATTGCCAAGCCGAAAATCTCATTTAAAAAAAGGCATAAGCGCCTTGCGCCTTTAAATCTGTTTTTCACATAGTATTTGAAATGATTGAGGTTGTTTTGCTCTGCAACCTCGGGCAACTCGCCTTTTCTTTCTAAAACTCCATGATAAAATTCATTTTTTGAAACACCGAGAAAGGCAGAGATTCTCGCCACCTCATCATTGTCAAAAAAGCCCCGACAATTAAAAACACTCTCTATTTTTTCCTTTTTAACTTTAGTTATTTTTGCAAAATCTTTTACTGATATATTTTTATCTGCAAGGTAATCTTTTAATACTAACATATTTATCACCTGATATTTTCCCCATCCTCAAGAATTACTGAATGTAAAAGTGCAACCCCGTTCAACGAGGTTGCACCATTGATTTTTTATTCTGCTTTAGCTGCTTTTGCGGCTTCAATCTTTGCGTTTTTTTCGAGGATTTCTTTCTGTATCTTTTTCTGTTTTTTCTTGTAAACAAGATACCAAACCACACCGATAACAACGAACACAAGTGCGATAACTATAATCAACACACCGGAGTTGTCAGCAACGTTGATTGTAACTGCATCATAGTTAAAGTAGTAGCAACCGTCGAAAGCATTGTCTGCATATGATGTAAGGTTGGTGTTAACAACAAACTTACGAAGATTGTCACAGGAAGCAAAGGCGTGGTCGCCAATGTTTCTTGCACTTTCGGGCATATTGATTTCTCTGATGTTGTCGCAATCAAAGAAGCTTTCTGCACCGATGTTTTCAAAGCCCTGAACAAATGTTATTTCTTCAAGACCGTCGCAATCATAGAATGCTTTGTCTGCAATGTTCTTGATTCCCTCAGGAACAGCGTATGCGCCTTTTTTACCTGCAGGGTAAAGAGCGATTGTGTCAAATGTACCCTCTTCGTTTGCAACAATAACAACGCCGTCTTCTGCTTTGAATGTTGCGTTGCCCTCTGCAACGTCAAATTTCTCAAGTGCAGAGCAACCGACAAAGCTCATGGGATCAAGCTCAACAAGAGTTGCGGGAAGAACGATTTCTTTAAGAGCAACACAGTTGCTGAAAGCATATTTTCCGATTGTTTCAACCTTTGCAAGGTCAATCTTAGCAAGCTTTGCACAGCCTGCGAAAGCATCAGCGGGAACAGCCTTGAGGCTTTCGGGAAGCTTGATTTCGGTAAGAGCTACACAATTTTTGAATACTGAACCACCGAGAGCTTCGATTTTGTTGCCGAGTTTAACTGATTTAAGAGTTTTGATATCAGCGAAAGCGGCTGTGCCGATTTCTTTAACGCTGTTGGGAATTTCAACCGATTTAAGTGATGAACCCTTGAATGCATTGTCACCAATAACTGTGACGCTTGCGGGGATAACTACTGAAGTAACGCTTGCATTGTTAACAGCATTGTCAGCAATAGCTGTTGTGCCGTCTGTGATGATAAGTGCAGGTATAGCACCCTTTACTCTGTAAAGAACTTTACCAACATATACTGCGCCTTTGGCATTTTTAAACCATGCAGTAACATCAAGAGCATTGTCTTCAACTGCAACAAGTGAAGCGGGAACGCTGATTTCCTTAATTGCCTTTGCTGTTTCAAAAGCATTAGCGGCAATTTTCTCTGTGCCCTCTGCAACGATGATTCTCTTTGTGTCAGCACCGCCTGCGATTACGAGAGTTTTGCCGTCTGCTGTATAGATAGCGGAGCCAACAGCCTTG
>JAZRPC010000147.1:0-44629 GCA_045649005.1 Acutalibacteraceae bacterium | reverse complement strand
GGCAAAGCATAAAGCAAAAATCGCAATGCTTGAAGAAAGCTTACTTAAACTCAAATGAATTATATTGAAGCAGTAAAATATATACATTCATTATTAAAATTCGGTATCCGTCCCGGTCTTTCCGGGATGGATGCCTTATTGCGTTTGTTGGGCAACCCCCACAAAAAGCTGAAATACGTTCACGTTGCAGGGACAAACGGCAAGGGCTCAACCTCAACAGCTATTTCAAATGTGCTCACGGATGCCGGTTACAGGGTGGGCTTGTACACTTCACCTTACGTGAGCGATTTTCTCGAAAGAGTGCAGTTTTGTGGCAAGCCTGTTGATAAAGCACTTTTTGCGGTTTGTGTTGAAAAGGTAAAAACTGCCGTTGAAGCACTGGAAAAAGATGGCGTCACAATAACAGAATTTGAAGCATTAACTGCCTCTGCTTTTCTTTGCTATAAAGAACTGAAGTGTGACGTTGTTGTGCTCGAGGTGGGTCTCGGTGGCCGGCTTGACGCAACAAACATTATTGATACGCCACTCGTTAACGTTATAACCTCGCTTTCCATTGACCATTCAGGGGTTTTAGGCAACACCATTGAAAAAATAGCCTTTGAAAAATGCGGAACAATTAAAGAAAACGGCAACGTTGTTTGCTCATTCGGTCAACCCGACGGGGCTTTAAGGGTGGTTGAAAATACTGCTACAGAAAGAAATAACACACTAATAATCCCTTGCCAAAGTGACGTTCAGATTATTAAAAGCGATATTTTTGGAACTGAATTTTTATATAAAAACAAGCAATATTCCGTGAAAATGGCAGGTGAGCATCAGGTTAAAAATATGACCTGTGTTATTGAGGCCTGTAATATTCTTTCAGAAATCTTTGAAATAAGTGAAGATAATATCAGAAACGGCATAAATAAAACTGTTCTCCCCGCAAGGGTAGAGGTGCTTTCGAAAAAACCGTTGGTTATTCTCGACGGCGGTCATAACGCCGACGGTGCAAAAGCGTTTTATGCTGCGGTTTCTTCAGAGCTTGCAAACAAAGACCGTATTATTGTCGTTGCGGGTATGATGGCTGACAAGGAAGTGGAAGAATCCTTGAGAAATCTGCTTTCAAAAACAGACGTGCTTTTATGTGTCACGCCAAATAACCCAAGGGCGATGCCCGCAGGGGAGCTCGCACAAATCGGTCTTAAATATGCAAAAAAAGTCTTTAGTGTTGAAAAGGTAACCGAAGCTTTGAAAATTGCTTTTGCAGGTGCAACCGGCAACAGCGCCGTGTTTGTTGTGGGGTCGTTGTACCTTGCGGGTGAAGTGCGTGAACAATTAATTGAATTAATAGAAAATTAACAACAATTTGTGTTGATTAATGCGAAACAGAATGGTAAAATGAATACAGATATTCCGAAAGGGTGGTTTGATGGTTGAATTTGATGCATTCGCCGGTGGTATAGTGATCGGCGGCCTTCGTAATATGCTTGAAATTAAAATCCTTGTGTGCTATATACTTTCTTCTGTTAATATGCCCATAACACGAAATCAGCTTTGCGATTCTCTTCAACAAACAGGCTTGGTTAACTATTTCGATGCAAACACCGCTATTGATGAATTGCTTGAGAGTGAGTCTGTTTTCGAAAAAGAAGCAGATGGGGTTAAATATCTCGAGGTTGCCTCAAAGGGCAGAAACAGCGCCCGTGAGCTTGAAAACACCTTGCTCCCCGGTGTGAGGGAAAGAGCCGTTAAAGCCGCAATAGGCATTGCTAAAAGAGCTCGCTTTGAAAAAGAAAACAATGCCGTAATAAACAAAACCGAAAACGGCTACGACGTTGTTCTTGAAATTGAAGATGCAGGCGTGAAATATTTCACACTTACCCTTAACGTTCCCGACATTCTTCAGGCTGAGCAGTTGCGAGACGGTTTTTTGAATGACCCGGGTAAGATTTATTCAACAGTAATTGACAATTTAATTAATTGAATTTTACCTCAGGCAGATTTTTTTCTGTCTGAGGTTTATTTTTGGTTTAAAAAGGCAAGAATATTTCTGTATAGGAGGTACAGAAATATGAAAAAACTTTTATCAATTCTACTTGTTTTATGCGTTACGTTGCTTTCTTCCTGTGGTGAAAAGGAGAATGAGTCAACTACAAGTCCGACAGATAACAGTAATACCGTTATGCAAAAGAAAATCGTTATGGTGGCAACGGGCGAGGCAGGTGGCTTCTGGAGCAACGTTGAAAAGGGTGCTCGTGATGCAGCGAAGAAATACGGCTGCACAATCGTTTTTGAAGGTACGCAAAGAAACGGAATTTTCAATACCGAAGCCCAAAAGAATGTAGTTGCCGATGCAATAGACGAGGGTGCATCGGGTATCATTATTTCGAGTGTCGGCGACGGTTTTGAGGAGTTGATGTCAATTGCTTTTGATAAAAAAATACCCGTTGTTGAATTTGAAAGCGGCTTGAGCTCAAAAGATAAAAATACACTTGTTCAGGCTAAAAAGAACCCTGTCGTGTCAACAGTTGGTGCGGATGAAAAGGCGGCGGGCTCTTTGTGTGCAGAAAAATTGTTTGAGCAAATAAAAGAAAAGGCTGAAAAGTCTGATAATAAGCTTAAAGTCGGGGTTGTTTACGATTCTTCAATCAGAAGCGCCGAAAAAAGAGTTGACGGCTTCGCAGAAAAGCTTAACGAATTAGCTGATTCAAATGAAAAAACAAAAGATAGATTTGAACTTATCCGACGCTCGTGCGAGAAAGATGATGTTGATGACAGACTTGAAGAATTTGCCGAAAACGGAGTTAATTATGTTTTTCTCGCAGGTGAGAGTGTAGTCAATGTGGCAGCGGACGAGATTCATCAGAATCCATCGGATTATAAGGATACTTCATTTTGGGGCTTTGATTCGGGAACAAAACAGTTGAAATGGATTGAAACTGAGGGTGAACAGGCGAAGCTCAACGGTTCTGTTGCAAGGGATGCCTACAATATGGGGTATAATGCTGTTGAACAATGCTTCAATGCCGCCACCGGTAAAGAAACAAAGCAAAATGTTTTAATTGAATCTCATTGGTACGATAAAGATAATGCAGACAAATTGCTGCAAGATAAAATAGTGTATAAATAAAAATTAAATGAGGTAGCACGTTCGTGCTGCCTCATTTAAATCTGGAGTTATTTATTGTACCCGCAACCACAGCCGCAGGCACCGCTGCCGCCGATGTCAAAAGGCGGTGCACAATCGGGACCTTTGAGGTTGGGGGGGAAGAATTCGTCAACAGGGAAGCTGATTTTTCTGAATGTGTCGCAGGGGTCCTCTGTATCACAACAGCATTCTTTAGTCGGTATGCAGAAATCATAAGCGGGGATAAGCATCTGCACGTCACGTTCAAGCTGAACAATGGTGAAAATACCGAGAGTTACCTTAATGGCTTTTTCGCCGCAGTCACAGTCAAAGCTGCCCTCAAAACAGCGGCAAATATTTCTGGGAACACCGTTACAGCAAGAGCCCATTGTGTTACAGCAATCACAAATTCTGCAAATGGTTGCGTCAAGAATAATCGGCTCAACACATTGAACCTTTGCCTGGGGGTTTGTGTTACCTATTGGGTTTTGGTCGTCTGCACCGTCGCAAACGTAGCTTGATGAGAAGATTTTAACGTTGCCCTCGCTACCGTAAAGAATACATTTTTTGCCAAAGGTTACAAGTCCTTCAATAGTTGAAGGGGGAGCTGTGGGGCAGGTGAATGCATCAAGTGTAACTTTAACAAAAAAGGTTAAATCAACTGAGTAGCAACCACGGTTAAAGGGAACCTTTTCTACCTCAACAACACAGTTTAGTATCTGGGCGGATCTGGGGCGCACGCTTGATGCGTTTTCAAGTATGCATTGACCTCTGTCTGTGAGATAAACTCTTAAATCGGTGATGCAATCCTTGTCGGCACAGGAGTCATAAACTCTGTTTGTGTCAATGCAAATAGCTTCTTTAACGTGGCGAAGATCAGGTGTTGAAGTGGTTTTATCAGCCATATCTTTTCCTCCTGTATATAAGTATTGAAGTCGGTTACAAACTTCAATACATAATATGAGCAAGGTGAGATATGGTTACAATTTTTATACACCCGTTAAATCAAAAGGCGGAATATAATGCTCAGATGCGGAAGAAAGCTCCTGAATAAATCCGTCCTCAATGCCCGAATCAAACAGGTAATCCTCAATTTCGTCGTATTCTTCACGGGTGAGACATCTGTTCAGGTTATCGTCTTCACAGAGATTTGTTGGTGTGTATTGGCTCATAAGGCTGAATATAACGTCGCCATCCTTGAAATTATCCTTTACCCAATCAATAACCTTCTTTGTGTTTTCAAGGTAACCGGGTAAAATTAGGTGGCGGATTATAACGCCTTTTTTCATTATTCCGTCGTCACCGATATCATATCTGCCAACTTGGTCGAACATTTCAAGAATTGCCTTTGTGGCAATGCTGAAATAATCGGGCGCCTTTGATAATCGGGCGGCGAGTGAGTCATCGGCATATTTTAAATCAGGTAAATAAATCTGAACTTTGTTTTTTAATAATTTTAATGCTTCGGGTGATTCGTAGCCC
Organism: Acutalibacteraceae bacterium; assembly: GCA_045649005.1. Classification (GTDB taxonomy): domain Bacteria; phylum Bacillota; class Clostridia; order Oscillospirales; family Acutalibacteraceae; genus DTU089. The sequence continues at coordinate 40,038 of JAZRPC010000147.1, read as the reverse complement.
GAGGTGTTATATACCACGGGTACGGGCAATGGTTCGTCAAGGGATTGAGAAATTGCATTTATAAAGTGTGTGCCTGTGACAAGGTTGATATTGTGGGCACCTTGCTCGACAAGCTTGTGGTATATTTGCTTCAATTCCTCAACGGTAACAAGCTTACCATTTTTGCCTCGGCTGATTTCGTGATTCTGGCAAAAAACACATTGAAGATTGCATCCGCAGAAAAATATTGTTCCGCTTCCCTTGGTGCCGCTTATTGGGGGCTCTTCCCAGTGGTGCAATGCGGCACGGGCAACTAAAGGTGTTTCACCAACAGCACAAAAGCCCTCACCATATTCGGTGAGAGCTTCTCTTTTTACTGAGCATTTTCTCGGGCAAATGTTACAAGTAAACATATCAGTCTGCTACTCTTTCAAGGTAATTCATTGAAAGCCAACCGCCTGTTGTGCCATAAACAACGTAACCCCAATCTTCCCATACAGCGAGGACTTCAACTGTTTCGCCTTTGTCAATGTAAAGAAGTCTGTCTGCATCTGTGCCGGGCTTGATTCTGAGACCAAGGGGGTCATCTTTAGTGGCAATCTTGTATTTACCGGGCTCGTTTTTAACGTTTGCAGAAGTGTTATCTTTCTTATCAGACTGGTTGTTCTTGTTGGCAATAGCACCAAGGTCAAGATTTACACTTTCTGTGGGTTTAGTTGTTGTTTCTTTTTTTTCATCTGCGTTGCCACCGGCAGAAGCTGCAATAGCAACAATAATTGCAATAACGATAAGAAGAGCAGAGACAGCTAAAACAACTGTGTTTTTATTTTTAAAGAATTTCATAATCCATCTCCTTGTATCTTTTTTTACATTATAACAACCATTTCGCCAAAAATCAACACAATTTTGATTACAAGAAAGTTACAAATGCTTAATAATATTATATATATTATAAATAAAAAAATATATAATATATTGATATTTCATACTGATGTGTGCTATAATAATCTGAAAAAATTTTCTGTCGAAAGGGTGAGGTTGTGGTTATTTTTGGCATTGACCCCGGCTATGCAATAGTTGGTTGCGGAATTATTCGCTATGAGCATAACACCTTCACGCTAATGGGTTATGGTGCCGTTACCACAGATAAAGATATGCCCTTTAACAAACGACTTGAAAAAATTTATAACGATATTACTGAACTGATAAATAAATTCAAGCCCGACGCAATAAGTATTGAAAGGTTATATTTCAACACAAACCAAAAAACCGCTATTGACGTTGCTCAGGCAAGGGGAGTTATCGTTCTTGCGGCAGAGCAATCGGGGATCCCGATTTATGAATACACACCCTTGCAGGTCAAACAAAGTATTGTTGGTTACGGTCGTGCAGAAAAGCAACAGGTTCAGGAAATGACAAGAATGTTTCTTCACCTTGATAAAATTCCAAAACCTGATGATGCGGCGGATGCGTTGGCTTTAGCAATATGCCACGGTCACGCCAGCGGTTCGCTGATGAACACCATTGGCAGGAGGTAAAAATTATGTTTTATAGCTTAACCGGTAGAATTATATTTAAAGGGGAGCAGAGTATTGCTATCTCTTGCGGCGGTGTTGGTTTCAAGTGCTTTGCAACCCGTAACACTATTGCCAAGCTTTCAAATGTGAATGGCGAGGTTACGGTGTTCACCCATCTTAACGTGCGTGAGGATGCTCTCGATTTATTTGGCTTTGCCACCAATGAAGAGCTTGAGGCGTTCAAATTGCTCATTGGTGTTTCCGGCGTTGGTCCCAAAGCGGCATTGGCTATTCTTTCAGAGCTCACTCCCGATGCTTTTGCTATTGCAGTCAGCAGCGGTGACACAAAAGCAATCACAGCCGCAAACGGTGTGGGACCCAAGCTTGCTCAAAGAGTAGTTCTTGAGTTGAAGGATAAAATAACTTCGGCGGCATTCGTTTCAGAGGAAAGCAGTTTAACAGCAAATGCAGTCAGAAGCGTTAACGATATGAGCAATACTGCTGAAGCGATTTCTGCACTAACAGCTCTCGGTTATTCTCAGGCGGAGGCATCCGTTGCTGTCAGTAAGCTTTCACCCGACCTTTCAGTTGAGGAGCTTATAAAAGCCGCATTAAAGAATATGACGTTGAGATTTTAAGGAGTATTAAATGGACGATTTTTTTGTAGCAGATGAACAGCGTGTTATAGCGCCGGAATATATAAATGCCGACGTGGATATTGAAACGTCACTTCGCCCCCACACTCTCGATGAATACATAGGGCAGGAGAAAGCAAAAGAAAACCTCAAAATCTATATAGAAGCCGCAAAAAACAGACATGAATCGTTGGATCACGTTCTTCTTTACGGTCCCCCCGGTCTCGGTAAAACAACCCTCGCCGGCATTGTTGCTAACGAGATGGGTGTTCAGATAAGGGTAACCTCGGGCCCCGCCATTGAAAAGCCGGGTGACCTGGCGGCACTTTTAACAAGTCTTAACGACGGTGACATTTTGTTTATAGACGAAATACACCGTATGTCAAGAAGCATAGAGGAAGTTCTTTATCCCGCTATGGAGGACTTTGCGCTTGATATAATAATCGGCAAAGGTCCTTCCGCAAGGTCTATAAGATTGGATTTGAAAAGATTCACCTTGATTGGTGCAACAACAAGGGCAGGTCAGTTATCTGCACCGTTGAGGGACCGTTTCGGTGTAATTCTCAGGCTTGAGCTTTATTCACCTAAAGAGCTTGCACAGATAGTTAAGCGTAGTGCGGGGATTCTTAATATTGTTGCAGAGGATGACGGAGCACTTGAAATTGCTTCAAGATCAAGAGGAACTCCACGAATTGCCAACAGATTATTAAAAAGAGCAAGGGATTATGCTCAGGTTATGGGGAATGGTATTATTGATGTTGAATCAGCTCAGAATGCTCTTTCCCGAATGGAAATTGATGAATTGGGGCTTGATCTTGTTGACCGCAATCTGTTGCGTGCTATGATTGAGAATTACAACGGCGGCCCCGTTGGTCTTGATACAATAGCCGCAATGATTGGCGAGGAAGCCATAACAATTGAAGATGTTTATGAACCGTATTTAATGCAACTCGGATTTTTAACAAGAACACCCCGAGGCAGAAAAGTGACGGCGCTTGGTTACCAGCACCTTGGTTTGTCACCTGTTTCGGATGATGCTCAAGGGAAGTTTGAATCATTCTGATATTACATAAAACATATTAGGAGTGGTTTTTTGGGTAGATTATTCGGTACCGACGGTGCAAGAGGTGTGGCAAATACAGAAATAACGTGTGAGCTTGCAATGCAGATAGGCAGAGCGGCGGCGATGGTTTTAACATCGCATAACAACAAAAAGCCAAGAGTTCTTATCGGCGTTGACACAAGAGTTTCGTCGCAGATGCTTGAATCTGCATTGGCTTCGGGCTTTTGTTCTGTTGGTGCAGACGTTATGCTTCTTGGTGAAATACCCACACCGGCGGTTGCTTACCTTGTTAAGAAATATTGCTACGATGCCGCTGTTATGATATCAGCCTCTCACAATCCTTGTGAGTATAACGGCATTAAAATATTTCAAGGAAACGGATATAAGCTTCCCGACTCGTTGGAAGAGGAAATTGAAAAAATCATTCTAGACAAATCACAGATACCGCCGATTAAAGTGGGCGGCGACGTTGGCAGAATTACCCGCTCGCAGACAGCGGTTTCTGATTACGTTAACTATCTCAGGAAAATTGCAGAAAATGATTTGGCAGAAGATGGGCACAAGGATTTTAGCGGTCTTAAAATTGCGGTTGATTGCTCAAACGGTTCTGCTTGTGTAACGGCACCTGAGTTGTTTATGTCCTTAAATGAGGATTGCTATTTTATTGCATCGCACCCTAACGGAATAAACATAAATAAGAAGTGCGGTTCAACTCAAATGGAAATTTTGCAGGATTTTGTCGTGAGAAACAAATGCGATGTCGGTCTTGCGTTTGACGGCGACGCTGACAGATTTCTTGCAGTTGACGAAAATGGTAACATCGTCGACGGTGACAGACTTATAGCTATTTTTGCAAAATTTCTTAAAAATAAAAACAAATTAAAAAATAATACTGCTGTTGTAACGGTTATGAGCAATATGGGTTTCTTTAAGTTTTGCGAAGAAAACGACATTAATTGCGAAAAAACAAAGGTCGGCGACAGATATGTTTTGGAAAATATGCTCGAAAACGATTATTCAATCGGCGGGGAGCAATCCGGTCATATTATTTTCAGCGATTTTGCAACAACAGGTGACGGTCAGCTTTCAGCATTGATGCTCCTTTCGGTTATGAAGAAAACGGGCAAATCCCTTTCAGAGCTTGCGGGGATTATGAGAGTTTATCCTCAATGTCTTGAAAACATCAAGGTTTCGGATATCGGAAAAGCAAGGTTCCCGCACGATGAGGAAATAAAAAGAGCTGTTGCCGCAACTGAAAAGGCGCTGGGTAATGATGGCAGGGTGCTTGTTCGAATTTCGGGAACAGAGCCTCTGATAAGAGTGATGCTTGAGGGCAAAAACCAAGAACAGATAGAAGTGCTTTCACAAGAACTTGTGCAAGTTATCAAGGAGAGATTACTTTAAATGAGAGTAACAGAATTTTGGAAAGATTACGAGCTTATTGATTGCTCTGACGGAGAAAGACTTGAACGATGGGGGGATATTCTTCTTATCCGACCCGACCCTCAGGCTTTATGGAATACACCGAGAAAAAATCCTATGTGGAAAAATGCTCACGCAAGATACCACCGTTCAAATCAGGGTGGCGGTTCATGGGAGTTTTATAAGAAGATACCCGAGGTGTGGCAAATCTGCTACAAGGATTTGAAATTCAATCTCAAGCCAATGGGTTTCAAGCATACAGGCGTTTTCCCCGAGCAGGCTTGCAACTGGGATTTGGTTGGCGAAATAATAGAAAAGAGCCAAAGAACAGACGTTAAGGTTCTCAATCTTTTTGCATACACGGGCGCCGCAACTATCTCCGCTCTTTCAAAGGGTGCTTCTGTTGTTCATGTTGATGCTTCAAAGGGTATGGTTCAATGGGCAAAAGAAAATGCCGCCGCATCGGGCGTTGCAGACAAAAGCGTTCGTTGGATTGTTGATGATTGCATGAAGTTTGTTGCCCGTGAAATCAGACGTGGCAATAAATATGACATAATAATTATGGATCCGCCCTCGTATGGCAGGGGTCCCGGTGGCGAAGTGTGGAAGCTCGAAAATGAGATATATTCTTTCGTCGAGCAATGCTCACAGCTTCTCACCGAAAATTCATTAGCCGTTTTAATTAATTCATATACAGCAGGTATTTCGCCCGCTGTTATGAGCTACATATTGAATTCTACCGTTGCAAACAAATTCGGTGGTAAAGCAACTGCGGATGAAATCGGTCTTATGGTTACCGATACAGGATTGGTTCTTCCTTGCGGGTCAACAGCGGTATGGACAAAATGATTATGGAAAAGATTATTGAGTTTAAAAATGTCAGATTCCGTTATCCGGATGATGAAACAGATGCTTTAAAGGATTTGAATCTTGACTTGTATGCAGGTCAGTTTACCTGTATTTTAGGTCACAACGGTTCGGGTAAATCCACTATGGCAAAGCTTATGAATGCGTTGCTTTTGCCAACAGCGGGCTCTGTTGTTTCTTTTGGTTTGCCGACAGATAATGAAGATAATGAAATAGAAATACGTCGCAACGTGGGAATGGTTTTTCAGAATCCCGATAACCAGATTGTTGCAACTATTGTTGAGGATGACGTGGCATTTGGTCCCGAAAACCTCGGTGTTCCTCGTGATGAAATACGTCGCAGAGTGGACGAAGCCCTAAAAATCGTTGATATGTACGAATACAGGCGCCACGAGCCCCACCGCCTTTCGGGTGGTCAGAAACAGCGTGTTGCTATTGCGGGCGTTATTGCTATGCAGACACGTTGCATTGTTCTTGACGAGCCCACAGCTATGCTTGACCCCAAAGGTCGCCGTGAGGTTATGGCGGCTTTGCTCAGATTGAAAAATGAATTGGGGATTTCCATTGTTCTCGTTACTCATTTTATGGATGAAGCTGTTTTGGCAGATAGGGTAGTTGTTGTTAACAACGGCGGTATTTGTCTCGACGGTACACCCGCTCAGGTGTTTACAGAGAAGGATATTTTACAGGATATCGGCTTAACTGTTCCAAAGGCACTTGAGCTTGTGTCAGTATTAAAAGAGAATGGTGTTAAGATTAAGGGTTCGCCCTTGACTTGTTTAGAGTTTGTTGAATGCTTTAAAGAATTTACAAAAAACAGAGGTTAAAAAATGTCAGTGCTTTCAGTGCACAATTTAATATATGGCTATTCCAAGGGCACACCGTTTGAAACGGGTGCTCTCAAGGGCGTTTCACTTGATTTCAGACAAGGCGAGATTGTTGCTGTAATCGGTCACACCGGCTCGGGAAAGAGCACGTTGCTTCAACACCTTAACGGCCTTCTCAAGCCCGATTCCGGTGATGTTCTTTTTGAGGGTGAAAGCATTTATAAATCAAAAGAATCCTTGCGTAAATGCAGGTTTGACGTTGGTCTTTGCTTTCAGTATCCCGAGCAACAGCTTTTTGAATCCACAGTTTATAAAGATATTGCTTTTGGCCCGTCGAATATGGGGCTTTCCGGGGATGAGATAAAACGCAGAGTTTATGATGCAATAAAATTTGTTGGTCTCAGCGAGGATTATCTCGAAAAGTCACCCTTTGACCTTTCGGGTGGCGAAAAACGCCGTGTGGCTATTGCAGGCGTAATTTCAATGGAGCCCAAGGTACTTATTCTTGATGAACCAACCGCAGGACTTGACCCGATTGGTAAAAAGAATCTTTTGAGCCTTATAAAAGAATATAACGATAAAACAGGCAGCACAGTTATTTTCGTTTCCCATAATATGGACGATGTTGCGGCTGTTGCCGAGCGTGTAATCGTTATGAATAAGGGTGAAGCAGTTCTGGACGGAACGGTTCCGCAGGTTTATTCACAGGGCGAGCTTCTTTCTTCACTTGGCCTTGATGTTCCTGAAATTACGAGTATTTTTCTTGAACTGAAAAAGTCGGGCTTCGACCTTGGCGAAACCGAATACACCGTGTCCGGTGCTTCTGATGCAATCCTTCGATATCTTAAAAAGGAGGGGTTGTATGATTAAAGATATTACTATCGGGCAATATTTCCCGGGGAAGTCTTTCTTGCACAAGCTTGATGCTAGAACAAAGATTATACTGACCTTGGTTTTTCTTGTTTTTGTTTTCGTTTGCAAAAACTTCTGGTCTTTGGGGCTTCTGTGCTTCTTTGCAATATTCAGCTATTTGTTATCAAGGCTTTCGCCAAAGCTTGCTATGAAGAGCCTTAAACCCCTTGTACCGATTGTTCTGCTGACTACTGTTTTGCAGTTGTATTATATCAAGCAAGGCGATATTGTTTTACAATGGAAGTTTATAACAATAACAGATACCGGCATTTTTACGGCGATTTTTATTTCTGTAAGAATTTTTGCACTTATTGTTATGAGCTCATTGTTAACGTACACAACCTCGCCGACAGATTTAACGGATGCTATTGAGAAGCTGTTGTCACCTTTAAAGGTTTTCAAGGTTGATGTTCATACATTTGCTATGATGATGACCATAGCCCTTAGATTCATCCCGACGTTAATTGATGAAATTGACCGCATAATGTCAGCCCAAAAGGCGAGAGGTGCTGATTTTGAAAGCGGCAGTATAATAAAAAGATTAAAAGCGTTGATTCCCATTTTTGTACCGCTGTTTATTTCAGCTTTCAAGCGTGCAATTGAGCTTGCAGATGCAATGTCATGTCGTTGCTACACAGGTGAGGGAAGAACACGCCTCAGACAAATGAAAATGACCTATCGAGATATTGTCGCTTACGCTGTGACAGCTTTAGTTTGCGGCGGTATGGTTGCGTTAAATATTATTTTCGAGCATCTTATCTGATTATGAGAAATTTATTGTTTAAAATTGCCTATGACGGAGCCGCTTTTCACGGGTGGCAACAACAGAATAATGCGGTTACCATTCAGGAAGAGCTGCGAAAAGCGTGGTTTCGCCTGACTGGTGAGGATGCCAATATCATCGGTTGCAGCAGAACGGATGCGGGAGTTCATGCAAATGAGTTTTTCTTTAACGTCAGAACAAACTCTACCATTCCTGTTGAAAAGTTTCCTGTTGCATTGGCTTCTTCAAAGCTTCCGGGTGAGATAGCCGTCTATTCTTGCACTGAAGTACCTTATGAATTCAATGCAAGGTTTGATTGTGTAAAAAAAGAGTATGTTTACGTAATAGAGAATTCGGCTGTGGCTTCTCCGTTTATGTTCAAGCATTCGTTTAATTACAAATATGACCTTGACGTTGAGCTTATGAACAAGGCGGCAGGGTTCTTTATCGGAACTTTTGATTTCTCTTCGTTTTGTGCTGCCGATGCACAGGTAAAATCAAAAGTCAGAACTGTGTATAATGCCAAGGTCGTTCGTGAGGGGAATCTTGTTAAATTCTATGTTTGCGGTGATGGGTTTCTCTATAATATGGTTCGAATTATGGTTGGTACACTGCTTTATGTAAATAACGGAAAAATAAAAGCAGAGGATATTCCGGCGATTATAAAAAGCAAAGACAGAACAATGGCAGGAATTACAGCAATTCCTGACGGATTGTATCTCAATAAAGTTTATTACGGAGGTGAGAATACCAAATGAAAATAAAAGCTAAAGACGTCAACAGCGGTTACGAAGGCTATGCCAAGGTACCGAGGTTTTCGAAAAAAACACGTGCAAAAATCATAATTGCTGCATCGTTGGTTCTTGTGTTTGTGTCGGTTTATGTTTTATCTTTGTTTGGCGTTATTCCTTTGAGTGCTTTGAAAGCAAAGGTTATGTCAAACATAACTCAAGACAAAGAGAATTTCCCCATTTCAATTAACACCGATTCAACCCTTAGAACGGATAATCTCGGTGACAGTATAATTATTCTCACCACAAATAACATTTTTGTGTATTCACAAAGAGGTGTTCTTACTTATTCGCAGACTCATACCTTCGCTTCACCTGCATTGTCTGTTAATGGTGATAAAGCCGTTGTTTTTGACAGAGGTGAGAAGGGATTTCTGCTTCTGAATGAAAAAAAGGTTGTGCACAGCGGTAATTCAGAACACGACATAATCTGTGCAGAATACGGCGAAGACGGTAACTATGCTTTGGGCACACATGGTAAATCGTCAACAAGTATGTTATCGGTTTATTCCGATGCACATAAGTTGATTTTCAACTGGACTTGTGATTATGAGCATATAGCAAACATCGCTCTTTCAAGCGATGGTAAATTTGCAGGTGTTGCCGTTGTTGGCGCTGATAACGGCGAATTGTTCACAACCGTTAATTATTTCGGCTTTGAATATAAAGAGCCGTTTAACACCCACACAGTTAACGGTGCGGTTGTTTTAGACCTTGAATATACCGCATTTAACACGTTGATGATGTTTACTGACAATGGTGTTTACCGTGTCGAAAAGGGTGCTGAAAAGCCACAAAAGGTAGCTGATTATTACTCGACTGAGTTTGTTTCCTGTGACGTTAATTCAAACGGTGTCTCGGCTGTGGCTCTGGCAAAGTACGGAAGCACAAATGACATAAACATCAATGTCTATAAAACTAACGGAAAAGAAAAAGCAAATATAGCGCTGAATATACCTGTTGAAGGCGTTTCAATTACCGATAAATATATATTTGCTCTTGCCGAAAATGTGATAATGGTTTATAATCTAAGTGGAAAACAGGTTAGTGAAATAAAAATTCAGGGCGATGCCTATTCAATTATGCCCAATGATGATTTTATCTACGTTGTTTCCCTTGATAAAATATCAAGATGCTTCTCTTATGGTGACAGCGTCTTAGAATTGATTATATAAATTAAGGAGGTTTGTTTATGAATTTTATTATTGATATTCTTCTTGTTGTACTTGTAGGTTTTGTTATTTACAGAGCTGCAAGCAAAGGTTTTATTTCAACAGTGCTTGACACACTTTCGGTTTTTATCTCCGCCATTGTTGCAAAGATGTTTAGCGCCCCCGTTGCTGAAAAATTCTACGATATGTTTGTTCACGATCTTGTAAGAACCCGCTTTATAAGAGTTCTTGATGAGATTTCGTCAGGCATCAGCATTCGTGAAAAGGTTTTGGCGATGATTGACGGGTTGCCTCCCATGGCAGTTAAACTTGCCGAGGCTTCAGGTGTTGATATGAACTCATTGGCAAACTCTGTTTCTGTTGCGGGAAATGCAACCGACGAACAGATTGCTGACATTGTTGTTGATAAAATCGGCTACACAATTATGATAAACATCACCGAAGTTTTGGTTTTCCTTGTTTTGTTTGTTTTAGTTGCTCTTCTTGTTCGTTTTGCTTCGAAATTCTTTGAAAACACAAATAAAATTCCTCTTGTGGGCAAGCTTAACTCAATTTTGGGCGGTGCAATCGGTGTTGTTAAAGCAGTTGTCATTTTGGTTGTTGTTTGCACAGGCTTGTTTATTATCGCTTCTGCGTCAGAGCCCAATCCTTTGGTCGACGGTATCAATGGCTCAACGATTTATACATATTTAATCGAAAACAATCCGTTTTTGGATTTAATTAAATAACGAGGTGTAAAAATGAAAGGCTTATTTAAAAATTGTTGGACAATTCCAAATCTTCTCAGCTTTTTGAGAATTGTCATTGTTCCTGTGTTTGCTTATTTGTTTATTATCGAAGAATATGGTTGGGCAGTTTTTACACTCGTTCTTTCGGGCTTGTCAGATTTCTTTGACGGCAAAATTGCACGTAAGTTTAACCAGATTAGCGCTTTGGGTAAAATTCTTGACCCCGTGGCAGATAAGATGACACAAATTACTCTTGCTGTTCTTTTGTTCCTTTCCTTCAATGGTGCCGAGGACGCAACTCTCAATGCATTCAGCTGGGTTTTCCTTGTGTTTATTGCTAAAGAAGCTGTAATGGTTATCGGTGGTGCAATTATGCTTGCTATGAATATCCGTCCCGGTGCGGCTGAAATTTATGGTAAGGTTGCAACCTTCGCTTTTTATGCAGTTATGATTTTCATCGTTGCTTTCGGTCCCGAAATCGGCGTTTTCAGAGCAGTATTTACAATTCCCAATCTTTTGATGATGATACTTGTTGTTATTTCGGCAATATTAACCTTAGTGGCTTTTGCAAGTTATTTGCCTGAAACTAAACGACAGTTCAGCGAGCATTTCGCAGAGAAAAAAGCGGCTAAGAAATAAACCGCAATATAGGAGTACCCAATGAACAATAAAATGATATGCAGTAAATGCAAAAAGCGTCCTGCGGTTATTTTTGTTTCACGTGTTGACGGCGACAAAACAACTCAGGAAGGCTTTTGCATTAAATGTGCTACCGAATTGAACATCGGCCCCATAAAGCAGATGATGCAGAATATGGGGATCACCGAGGATGACCTTGAGGCTGTCAGCGAGCAGTTTGGTGATATGATGGAAAATATGGATGATTTTCAATTAGGTGGCGCCGGCACAATGCCCTTTATGCAGAATTTATTCGGTAATCAGAGTGGGGCAGAAGAAAGCGACGATTCTGTTTCTGATGATGTTGATGCAGATGACGACAGTGCCGATAAAAAGCCCCATAAATCAAAAAAGAAAAAAGAAAACAAAAAAGATAAACGAAGATTTTTGAGCACCTATTGCACAGATCTGACTGCCAAAGCCCGTGAGGGTAAAATAGATAGAATTATCGGCAGGGATACAGAGCTTGCAAGAACCATTCAGATTCTTTGCAGAAGAACAAAAAACAACCCTTGCCTTATTGGTGAGCCCGGTGTCGGTAAAACTGCCATTGCCGAGGGTCTTGCAATAAAAATTGCTTCGGGCGACGTTCCCGCTCAGCTTTACGAAAAAGAGATTCATCTTCTTGATTTGACTGCTCTTGTTGCGGGCACACAGTTCCGTGGTCAGTTTGAAAGCAGAATAAAGGGGCTTGTTGATGAAGTAAAGGCGGAGGGAAATATTATCCTCTTTATTGACGAGGTTCATAACCTTGTTGGCACGGGTGATGCCGAGGGTTCAATGAATGCAGCAAATATTCTGAAGCCCGCACTTTCCCGTGGTCAGATTCAGGTTATTGGTGCCACAACGTTTAATGAATACCGCAAGCATATTGAAAAGGATGCGGCTCTCGAAAGACGTTTCCAGCCCGTTAAGGTTGAGGAGCCCTCGATAGCTGATTGCTATAAAATGCTTGTTGGCATTAAAGAATATTACGAAACCTTCCACAAGGTTAAAATATCTGATGCCCTTGTTTACAAGGCAGTTCATCTTTCGGAACGTTATATTAATGACAGATTCCTTCCCGATAAAGCAATCGACTTGCTTGATGAGGCTTGCACTTGTGCAAATCTTCGCAACGTTGCTATTGGTGAACACGAGAAAATTCTCAAAAGACTTTCTCAGCTTGATATTGAGGAAGAAGAGCTTATTAACACAGATCCCAACGAGACTCCCGATTATGAAGCTATCTCGAATATAAAATCTGAAAAAATCACGCTTCAGAAAAAAGCAGCCGAGCTTAAAGTTGAAGCTGATGACAACGATGTTCTTGAGGCTGACCTTGCAAAGGTTATCAACCTTTGGACAGGGATTCCCACCTCTAAGATTATTGAGAATGATATGAGAAAGCTTTCGGGTCTTGAAAGCAAGCTCAAAGCGAGAATTATCGGGCAGGATGAAGCGGTTGAGGTTCTTTCAGCTGCTATCCGTCGAAGCAGAGTTCAGATTTCTGCAGTCAGAAAGCCCGCATCATTTATATTTGTCGGTCCCACGGGTGTTGGTAAAACCGAGCTTGTAAAACAGCTTGCAAACGAGCTTTTTGAAACTCCCGAAACTCTTATAAGACTTGATATGTCCGAGTTTATGGAGAAGCATAGCGTTTCAAGGCTTATCGGTTCACCTCCCGGGTATGTTGGCTACGACGAAGCGGGTCAGCTTACCGAAAAGGTCAGACGCAAGCCTTATTCAGTTGTTTTGTTTGATGAGATTGAAAAAGCTCATCCCGACGTTATGAATATTCTTCTTCAGATACTTGATGAGGGCAAAACAAACGATGCACAGGGCAGAACTGTCAGCTTTGAAAATACCGTTATCATTATGACATCCAATGCAGGTAGCCACGTTACTGAGAATGCATTGGGCTTCAACAGAGATAAGGGTCAGGCAAGTAAGGATAAGGCAATGAAAGCTCTCAAGGAGTTTTTGCGTCCCGAATTTTTGGGCAGAGTTGATGAGATTGTTGTGTTCAATAACCTCAAGAAAGACGATCTTGTTAAAATTTCGGGCGTGTTGCTTGAAGAGCTTCGTGCACCTCTTAAAGATAAAGGCATCGACCTTGTTGTCGGCGATGGTGTTTTTGAAATAATTGCCGAAAAATCAGAGGATGGCGGCAGAGGTGCCCGTGATATAAGGCGCACAATCCGCAAAGAAATTGAAGATGCGGTTGCCAACATTCTTATTGATAATGCGGGTGTTACCGTTACTGAAATCGTTGTAACTGCAGAAAACGGCGAAATTTCAGTTAGCTTTAAATCATAATTTTTTGACCGACAGAGCAGCGTTGTTCTGTCGGTCTGGAGTTTTAGAATGAAAAAAATTGTTGTGGGTATTCTGGCGCACGTTGATGCGGGGAAAACAACCCTTGCTGAATCGATTTTATATAAATCGGGCATACTCAGAAAGCTCGGTCGTGTTGATAATGGTGACACGGCTTTGGATACTCATACCCTTGAGCGTGAAAGGGGCATAACAATTTTTGCGGGTCAATCAAGATTTGAGCTGGGCGATGTTGAGGTTCAGCTTCTTGATACTCCCGGGCACGTTGATTTTTCTGCTGAAACGGAGCGTATGCTAAAGGTTTTAGATTATGCTATTCTTGTAATCAGCGGAACTGACGGTGTTCAGTCCCACACACGTACTCTGTGGAGATTGTTGCAGAATTATAATGTTCCCACATTCATTTTTGTCACTAAAATGGATTTTGGGCGATTTACTAACAAAGAGCATATAGAAATGCTTTCAGAACTTGACAACAGCACTTTTGTTGATTTTACCGAGTTACGGGAAATACGTGATGAAAATATCGCTGTTTGTGATGATGAAGCCCTTGAGAAGTATTTTGAAAACGGTGCACTTGAAAACAACGTTATTGCTGATCTAATAAAACGCAGAAAATGTGTTCCCTGTTATTTCGGCTCCGGGCTGAAGGGTGAGGGTATTGCTGAGTTTTTAGACGGGCTTAAAACGCACCTTATTTGTAACAGCTATCCTGAGGAGTTTGGCGCCAAGGTTTATAAAATAACCCACGATTCAAAGGGGGAGCGCATTACACACCTTAAAATAACAGGTGGCTCCTTAAAAGTGCGTGATACTGTTGAATATAATGGCAAAACAGAAAAAATTAACGGCATAAGGTTTTATTACGGCGAAAAATTTGTAACCGCAGAAACAGCTGAGCCCGGCTCGTTATGTGCAGTTACGGGTATGTCTTTGCCAAATTGTGGTGATGGCCTTGGCTTTGAGGCTGACTTTTCAAAGGCATATCTTGAGCCCGTAATGAATTACCGCATAATTCTACCCGAGGGTTGTGACGCTAAAACTTTTTTGCCAAAGCTCAAAGAGCTAGAAGAAGAGGACCCGCTTTTACACGTAACGTGGAACACTTTTTTGCAGGAAATTCACGTTTCTTTGATGGGCGATATACAGACAGAAATTTTAAAATGCCTTATTTCTGAACGTTTTGGGGTGGATGTTGAAATCGACAACGGAACTGTTCTCTATAAAGAAACTATTACCAATACCGTTGAGGGAGTTGGCCATTATGAGCCGCTGCGGCATTATGCAGAGGTTCATCTTATAATGGAGCCGTTGCCAAGGGGTAGTGGCCTTGTGTTTAAAACAAAATGCAACGAGGATTCCCTTGCACGCAATTGGCAGAACCTTATATTGATGCATCTTGCTGAAAAAGAGCATTTAGGCGTTCTTACGGGCTCACCCATAACTGATATGAAAATCACGTTAGCGGCAGGTAGAGCCCATTTAAAGCACACAGAGGGTGGCGATTTCAGGCAAGCTACATACCGAGCCGTCAGGCAGGGGCTTATGCAGGCTCAATCTGAGCTACTTGAGCCTTGGTACAGCTTCCGCCTTGAGCTTCCATCTGAGATGGTTGGTAGGGGTATAAATGACGTAAGAATGATGAACGGAACCTTTGACCCGCCAACAGAAATCGGCGGTATGAGTGTTCTTACGGGCAAGGCACCCGTTACTGCTATGAACGGCTATGCTTCAGTTGTTGCATCGTATTCCGGCGGAAGGGGCAGACTTTTCTGCGATGTGTGTGGCTATGAAAAATGTCACAACAGCGATGATATTATTGAGAGTTTAAAATATTCACCTGAAAGTGACCTTGATAATTCACCTGATTCTGTTTTCTGTGCACATGGCGGCGGATTCAACGTCAAGTGGGATAAGGTCAGTGAATATATGCATATTGAGAGCTGTCTTGAGCAAGAAAAGACACCATATGAAGCTGTGGTAAATCAACGCAATTTTCATATTGACGATAAAGAGCTCGAAGCTATAATGGTGCGTGAATTCGGTGAGGATAAGCATCCGTTTTACCGCTATTCACACCATAAAAGTCCTGCAAAGCCTGTCAGCGGTGACTATGTTCACGTTGAAAGAAATAAATGTGTTATAGTTGATGGCTATAACGTGATTTTCGCTTGGGATGAACTCAAAAATCTTGCCAAAGAAAATTTGTCCTTCGCACGTGACAGGCTGAGTGATATTCTTTGTAATTATGCCGCATTTGTTAAATGCAGAGTTATTCTCGTTTTTGATGCATACAAGGTCAAAGAAAACGACGGTAAACGTATTACGTATAATAATATTAATATTGTATATACAAAAGAGAAGGAATTGGGCGACAACTATATTGAAAAGCTCATAAGCGAAATCGGTAAAAATGACAATGTTAAGGTTGTCACCTCAGATAATCTTATCCGCCTCTCTGCTGTCAGATTCGGTGTTTCAAAGGTGTCAGCCCAGGATTTTGAAAAAGAGATATTTGCCGTTAATAAAAAAATCGACGATTTTCTTGATACCATCAACAAACCAAGACCGCAAAAAATAGGTGAGTTGATAAAATTAATTGAAGAAAGAGAATAACAAAAGAAGATGTTACCAAAAGGTAACATCTTCTTTTTGGTGGAGACGACAGGGCTCGATGGGCTCTGCCCATCATTCGCAAGTAAACTTGCGAACACCCGATTTTGTTCGGCTTCGCCGAGACAGGTTCGAGCCCTAGTAAAAAAACGCACTAAAAAAGAAGACGTTACCAAAGGGTAACATCTTCTTTTTGGTGGAGACGACAGGGCTCGAACCTGTGACCCCTTGCACGTCAAGCAAGTGCTCTAGCCAACTGAGCTACGCCTCCAAAAGCTTTGTAATTGTAACATTAATTATAGTATAAATCAAGTGTTTTATTAAACTTTTTTTAATATTTTACAATATTATATCTTATAGGATATTTAATAACCAATAGAATAAAAATAGATACCCTCGGTTCAATTTAAACCGAGGGTAATATCATTATTGCAGATTAAACACGAACGATTTCGGAGTTGAGTTCAACAAGTCCATTCATAAGAGCGGAAGCAACGCCTCTGCCGAGAGAAATAAGCTCGTGGTAGTGGTTAACGGGGTCACCGTTTGTGTAGTCGTTATCGGGAACAACGTAACCGATAGCGTCGTTCATAAGACCAAAGCATCTTACGTCGTCACCGAAAATGCTGCAAGCAGGTAAGCTGCTGAAGGGTTTAGCTGTTACAGAATACTCAGCAAGAAGTGATGCACCATCGGGAGCGATAAGGTCCTGACAGATTTCACCGGGAAGGAATACAGTTTTGAACTGGTTACCTAATTCCATATAGCCGACCTCTGTGATTGTTGAATATGAGCCGTCTTCTTTTGCAATAACAACATAGTTTGCCATGTTGAGTTTGCCGATAGCTTCAATAAGGTTGTTTGAAACGGGGATTTCAACCTGTTTGATGTAGAGGTTGAGGAAGGGGTCAACTGCAACTTCTTCGACAGGAGTCCAGCCTTCGTACCAGATTGAATAGTATTCTGTGTCGCCGTATTCAGCGATTTCATCAGCACAGTTAAGGTTGTCGTCTGCTTTGATTTCGTCCTCTGTAAGTGTGAGAGAAAGAGCCATTCTTGCAAGCTCAAAGCCGTATCTCTGTGACTCTTCAACACGCTGCTCTGTGGGAACGCCGTCGCCTGTAACGCTTCTTGACATATAAATACCTGCGATAGCACCCTGGAAGAACATGAAGTTGTAGCCTGCATCATCAAGGAATTTGCCGCAATAGAAGAGGTAGTCACCGCTGATTTCTCTACCGGAGTTGGATTCAGTGGGAAGACCTGCAACGTCGGGGTGAGCAGCAATGTTAATCATCATTGTGGGGTCAACGGATTCGTCATCGGGTGTGAAGATGAATCTGTCGATGTCGGTCATAGCGATTTCTTTTTCGCCGGTGTAAACAACTTGACCGTTTTCGTCGATGCCGGTAATAAGCTGACCTGAGGAAGGACGGTTTTTGTTGTTGAAGTAATCCTGGCCAAGGTCTTTTGTAGCGTATGTAAGTTCACCTTCCTTGATGTTCTGGTGAGCTTCAATAAGAGTGTCAGCAACCTTCTGTTTAAGGAAAGCCATATACTCGGGGTTAGTACCCTGAACGAGTTCATCTTCTGAGTTAGTGCCGTTGATAAGACCGTTGTAAAGTAATTTAGCAATGTTCTTTGTCCAAAGACCTTCAGTATCGATACAGCTGTGTGTATGAGTTGAAGCAACGTTAATGGCAACGATGCTGTTTGCCTCAGCGTAATCAGCGAGGAGAGCACGGATATCTTTTATATCAGCGTTTGTGATACCGATACAGTCGATTGTTGCGAAAAGAACAGTACCCTTACCTGTGCCATCGTTGATAGCAATACATCTTGCTTTCATGTCGTCGGGGCCGATGCCGGGGATTTCAGCAATGCCTTCAACAACGTTTGAAAAGCCGTTTTCAATGGCGATGTAGCCACCGATATAGTAAGCGCCGCTGTCGTAATCTTCGGGGATAAGGCTTGTGTTTGCGTAGCCGAGATTCCATTTAGCATCATCTTCAGCTTCGGAAACAAAATCTTTACCTATTCCTTCGTAGAAATTCTCGGTTGCACCTTCAAACTCGGTTTCAGGAACAAATCCCGGACCGTCACTGAAAAGGTTCGAGAAGAGACTGAGAATAAAGTTCAAAAGAGTTTCAACGATATCAGAGAAGATAACGCCGATGGGGTTGTCACTCTCGGTGAAGGGGTAGGCATTTGATGCACCGGCAGTAACAGCGCCGAATGAAGAGAATGCCAAAGTCAACGTGAGAATGACAGCAATGATTTTGGTTAATC
The DNA here is from genome assembly GCA_045649005.1 of Acutalibacteraceae bacterium. Classification (GTDB taxonomy): domain Bacteria; phylum Bacillota; class Clostridia; order Oscillospirales; family Acutalibacteraceae; genus DTU089. The sequence goes on along the minus strand of JAZRPC010000147.1, from coordinate 21,466 downwards.
TGCTTTTTTTCATTTTGAAGTCTCCTTTTATATCGCAATATTTCACGATATTATTTGATACCATATTTTACTATATATTAGGAGCTTTTTCAACCATCAATGTGTATAAATTATGCTAACATAATTAAGGATATTGCACAAAAATAGCTTTGGGTATCATTTTAGCAAAAGTATATTTCAAATAATATTGACTTTTTAGGGATATTTGTGTAAAATATCTAGGAATAATTATGGTATCAAGGGGGATACTTCGGATGAAAAAAATCAATTTAAAAGGCAACAACCTTACTAAAGCAATCGCTTTGTTGCTTGTTTCATGCCTTGCTATCGGTCTTGTTTCAAGTACCGCAATCAAGCTTGCATCTGCAACTTACTATTTGAAATATAAGCGTGAGCTCAAAACAGAAATTCCTTTTGTCGATAATTTAATCGGCTTTGTTACCGGTAACAACAACCTTATCACCGGCCCTCAGACTGATAATACAGACGACGAGCAGCCTGCAGATACACCTGCAGATGATTCTCAGGGTTCAGATTCTCAGACTCCCTCGGAAACACCTGACGCATCAGAGCCCGACGCATCAACACCGGATGCTTCGACACCAGACGCATCAACCCCCGACAACGGCGGTTCCGGTGAAGCTGAAGGTGAAGGTGAGGGCGAAGGCGACTCCTCCGGTCTCGGTGATATTCTCGGTTCACTTTCCGGTATTTTAGGTTCGCTCACAGGCGGTGGTGGCTCCGGTGAAGAAGAGCCCACAACTCCCACAGAGCCCGTTACGGATTCTGCAGAAACAGTCAAACAGAAAAAAGCTGTTCTCTCTGAGTATTCCGATGTTGTAAACTACGCTAAAAAAGTTGGTATGCCTTCATTCAAGAAGGTTACATACAGATCACTTGATAAAGGCTTCGCAGACGGCTTCCTTCTTCACAGTGTTGAATCTGCTTATCCCGACTATTTCATTTCAAAAGAAAATGCAGAAGCAGCCCCCATTATTGTTCCTGCTAATGAAAAAACATCTGAGCTGTTGATTGATAACCAGTATTACGCATGCATGCTCGCTTCAGATAAGGCTTCTGATGCGATTGAATCCGCAACAAGTGTTAAGCTTGAAGACGGCACTAAGAAGGTTGTTATCACATTGCGTAGTGAAGAAAACCCTGAAATCACTCCCGCTGATGCTAAAAAAGCCGTAAGCTATACCAGCTCAATGTTCCCTGTGCTTTCAAGCGATATTATTGCTGAAAAGGTTAATGCAACACTTAAGCTTTCTTCTATCGAATCTGCGAGTGTAACATATCAGAATTGCACGGTTGAACTCATTTATAACCCCGCAACAAAGAGAATTATATCAATAAAACAGACAACATCCTATGTTGGTGAGGTTAAGGATAAAGTCTTTACCTGTAAGGGTACTGTTACTGAGGTTTCTGAGTACAGCGATTTCGACTACGGCATTATCTAAAGAATACGTTTTTAAAAGGAGAACAAGTTTGTCTTGTTCTTCTTTTTTTGCCTTGATTAATTGATATTATTATGATATAATTTTCTAATAAATAATCGTGGGGGAGTGTGCCCACGTTGGTTAAAAGGAGAAAGCTATGACAAGACACGAAGCAAGGGAACAGGCATTTTTTGTTCTTTTTGAAAAAATTTTTAACGACGACTTTACAATTTCTCAGATTATTGAAAACGCACAAGACGCTGATTTAATAAAAATCAATTCTTTTGCTGAAAAAACTTTAAAAATAGCAGAAGATAATGCCGAAAATATAGATGCGTTAATTTCTGAACATTCAAAGCAATGGTCGATAGAACGCCTTCCCAAGGTTTCGCTTGCTGTTTTGCGCTTGGCTGTTGGCGAAATTAAATTTAATGACGAAGTGCCCGAAAGTGTTTCTGTAAATGAAGCTGTGGAGCTCGCAAAAACATATGGCACGGCTGAAGATGCTTCATTTGTGAACGGTTTATTGAGTTCTATTCTTAAAGCACAATGAACGCATACCTGGGTTTTGATACCAGCAACTATACAACCTCCGTTGCTGTGTTTTCAGATAATAATATCTGTCAAGTCAAGAAACTTTTGCCTGTTAAACAAGGTGAAAAAGGAATAAGACAGAGTGACGCCGTTTTTCATCACACAAAAGCATATCCATCTCTTGTTTCCGAGCTTTTTGAAAAATGCGGAAATTGCAATATTAAAGCAGTTGGTGCATCTGTAACGCCAACAACCCAACAAGGGTCTTATATGCCTTGTTTTCTTGTTGGTGAAGGTGTGGCGAGGTCTTTTGCTGCAATAAACGGCATTCCTTTTTATGCTTTTTCTCATCAACAGGGTCATATAGCTGCGGCACTTTATTCTGCAGACAGAACAGAGCTGTTCGAGCAGCGTTTTTTGGCTTTCCATATCTCGGGGGGGACAACTGATTTAATCCTTTGTGAACCTGATGATAACATTTTTAAAACTACGCTTATTGCTTGCTCCTCTGACCTCAAAGCGGGTCAGGCTGTTGATAGAATAGGTGTGAAAATGGGGTTGACTTTTCCTGCAGGAGTTGGTGTTGAAAAATTAGCGTTAAACAGCAACAAGACCTTTAAAAATAAAATTAAACTAAAAGATGGTATGTGTTCTTTATCCGGTTTGGAGAATAAGTGTTTGAAGATGCTTGAAACCGGTGAAACTAAAGAGGATGTATCAAAATTCCTTTTAACTTACATTGCAGATACGCTCACAGAAATGCTGAATAACGCATTTCTTGAACACGGCAACATGCCGGTTGTTTTTGCGGGCGGTGTAATGTCAAATTCAATTATCAAAAATATTATTACTTCAAGGTTCGAGGCAAGCTTTGCCGAGCCTGAGTTTTCGTGTGACAATGCCGCAGGCATTGCTTTCCTTACTTCACTGAAATAAAAGAGGTTAAAAATGATTTCTGTTAAACCTGCTGTTTATAGTGTTGCACAGCTTAATGCTTATGTTAAAAATCTTCTTGATGATGACGTTACGCTAAAGCAGATTTTTGTAACGGGTGAGATTTCAAACTATAAAGCTCATTACAGCGGTCACCATTATATGACAATTAAAGATGAATCTGCCTCAATTAAAGCGGTTATGTTTGCAGGTCAGGCTACAAGATTGAGATTTATGCCCGAAAACGGCATGAAGGTCATAATTCTCGGCACAGTTTCGTTATTTCCTCGTGATGGCTCATATCAGCTTTACATTTCAGATATGCAGCCCGATGGGGCAGGTGCCTTGAATGTAGCTTTCGAGCAACTGAAAAAGAAGCTTGAGGCTGAGGGATTATTTTCCCAAGCCAATAAAAAGCCGTTGCCGAGGTTTCCGCAACGTGTAGGTGTCGTAACTTCTGAAACAGGTGCCGCCGTTCAGGATATTTTTAACGTTTTAAAAAGACGATACCCTTTGGCAACAGTAGTTTTAAGACCCTGCAAGGTTCAGGGTGACGGTGCGGCAGAGGATGTCGCTTCGGCAATTTATGAATTTAATAGTGGTGACTTTGCTGATGTGCTTATTGTCGGCAGGGGCGGTGGCTCAATTGAGGATTTGTGGGCTTTTAACGAAGAGGTTGTTGCCCGTGCGGTTTATAATTCAAAAATCCCTGTTATTTCTGCCGTTGGGCATGAAACGGATTACACAATATGCGATTTTGTTGCAGATTTAAGAGCACCAACACCGTCTGCTGCGGCTGAATGTGCCGTTCCCGATATCAAGGAATTAAAATCTGACATGCTTCAATATCGCCAACAATTATTTTTGTTCACAAAAAATATTATTGAACAGCAAAGGCAACGGTTATCTTTACTCGAAAAAAACACTGCTTTTCGTGACCCTGCCGTTATCGTTAACGAAAACCGTAAAGAATTGGTCTATTTAAGCGAAAAGCTATGTTCTTTTACAGAAAACGCTTTGTTAAACGAGAAAAACAAAATTTCACGTTTTGCAGGAAAGCTTGACGCATTGAGCCCTCTCGGTGTTATTTCCCGTGGCTATGCGATTGCTAAAAACAACGATAAAATTATAAGTAAAACAACCGATGTAAATAAAGGCGATGAAATAGTTGTCAGCGTTTCTGATGGCAATTTTAAAGCGGTTGTTTCCGGTATAGATAAGGAGTAATCTATGGAAAAGTCTTATGAAAAATCTTTGGCAAGGCTTGAAGAAATAATCAAAATGCTTGAAGAGGGTGGACAACCCCTTGAAAAAACTCTCGAGCTTTTTTCTGAGGGAACTTCACTTCTGAATACTTGCACCAAGTATCTTGATGATGCCGAGCAAACCATAATTAAATTATCCGGTGATAAAAATGCATAATAGAATTGTAGAATATCAAAGCCTCATAGATGATAATCTTTTTAAATATTTTGATGGCCGTCGAAAAGAGTTGTCTTTGATTTTTGAGTCAATGGATTATAGTGTCAGAAACGGTGGTAAAAGGGTTAGACCTCTTCTTACGCTTCTTTTCTGTGATGCTTGTGGCGGTAACGCAAAAAATGCTGTGCCTATGGCTGAGGCTGTTGAATTTATTCATACCTATTCTCTCATTCACGATGATTTACCCTGTATGGACGATGATGATTACAGAAGGGGAAAGCCTTCAAATCACAAGGTGTATGGCGAAGCAACAGCAGTTTTAGCGGGTGACGGGTTGTTGACCGCCGCTTTTGAGCTTATTGCCGACGGCTGCACCGAAGGTCTTTATTGCGCCGATATTGCAATTAATGCTGTCAGAGCACTTTCTGAAAGAGCGGGCTGTAACGGTATGATCGGCGGTCAGATTCTTGATATTCAGAATGAGAATAACCCCGATGCTGATTTTGACAGATTGAAGCTTACCGATAATTTAAAAACAGGTGCTTTAATAGATGCGGCGTGCGTTCTTGGCTGTATTGCCGCAGGGGCGGATGAAGCAAAGCTTTCAGCCGCATCGGAGTTCGCATATAAAATAGGACTCGCTTTTCAGATTAAAGACGACATTCTTGACGTCACAAGTACACTTGAAAAGCTTGGTAAGTTGACCGGTAGCGATGCTAATAACGATAAATCAACTTATGTCACACTTTTAGGTGTTGAGGAATGTCAAAGGCTCGTTGAAAAATTGACTGATGAGGCTATTTCTTCTTTGAAAAGCTTTGAAAATAATGAGGCACTCGTTGAGTTTGCCAAATATCTTGCACACAGAGAGAATTGAGATTATGAATCGAAAATTGCTTGAAAAAATAGAATCTCCGTCAGACGTAAAAAAACTTGACGCCTCACAGCTTCCTTTGCTTGCACAGGAGGTAAGGGATACTATTGTTTCAACTGTTTCTGAAAACGGCGGTCACCTTGCATCTAATCTTGGCGTTGTTGAATTGACAATCGCTTTGCACAGAGCATTTAATTCGCCCAATGATAAAATAATCTGGGACGTTGGCCACCAGGTTTATACGCACAAATTATTTACCGGACGTTACAATAGATTTGACACTTTAAGAACAGAAAACGGACTTTCAGGTTTTTCACGCCCCGATGAAAGCGAACACGATATTGTTTTCAGCGGTCACAGCAGTGTTTCTGTTTCAACCGCCTTAGGTATTGCAACTGCAAACAAAATCAACGGCAAAAAGGATTATGCCGTTGCTGTTCTTGGTGACGGTGCCCTCACAGGCGGGCTTATTTATGAGGCGCTTAACAATGCCGGCAGAATGCAGGATACAAGGCTTATTATTGTTCTTAACGACAATGGTATGTCCATTTCCAAGAATGTCGGACACCTTGCAAAGCGTCTTGCTGTTATGCGTTCACGCACAGGATACTTCAAATTGAAGGCTGTAACTGAAAAAATTGTGTCTAAATTGCCACTTGTGGGTAACTCGATTGCAAAGAAAATGTTTAAAATAAAAACCGACCTGAAAAATATGCTTTACCAAAGTAATTTTTTCGAGGATATCGGCATTCGCTATATGGGTCCCGTTGACGGTCATAATATTGAGCTTCTATGCGAAACGTTTGAGGCGGCAAAGCTTATTAATTCACCTGTTATTGTTCATATAAACACCGTTAAAGGTAAGGGTTATGTACCCGCTGAGAAAAATCCATCCGATTTTCACGGCATCGGTTCTTTCAATGTTGAAACAGGTGAGTTCAAGACTAATCGTGACAATTTTTCGGAAAAATTCGGTGAGTTTTTATATAACCAGGCGGCGAAGGATAAACGAATTTGTGCTGTAACAGCTGCAATGTCTTTAGGCACGGGGCTTCGTGCCTTTTCAGAGAAATACCCTGATAGGTTTTTTGATGTCGGTATTGCCGAAGAACACGCTATACCGTTCTCATTGGGCCTTTCAAAAAACGGAATGGTACCTGTCTTTGTTGTTTACTCAACGTTTTTGCAGCGTTGCTATGACCAGTTAATGCACGATTTCGCATTGCAACAGAGTAAGATGATTATTGCCGTTGACAGAGCCGGTATCGTTGGTGATGACGGTGAAACTCATAACGGCATTTACGATACAGCGTTTTTCAACGGTATCCCCAATGTTTGTGTTTATTCACCATCATATTACTGTGACTTGAATAATTCGCTTGTCAATACTTTATATCATAGTGAGGGGCCTTGCGTTATTCGTTACCCAAGAGGTGGGGAGCCTTTTAAACCCGAATGGTATCAATGCACGGGCAACAGCTTCGATGTTTTCGGGGATAAAGATGCCGAAATTGCCATTATAACCTACGGCAGAATTTTTGCCGAAGCATCGAAATTACTTGACGAATCTATAAAAAACGGCAAAAAAATTAAGGTTATTAAGCTTAATAAAATTATTCCTGTTCCCCAAGGGGCTGTTGAAGAAGTTGTTGGTTGTAAAAATGTTTTCTTATTTGAAGAGGGTATAAAAAGCGGCGGTGTTGGTGAAAGCTTTGGTGCATCGCTTTTAAATAATGGGTTTGTTGGCGAATATAAGCTGACAGCTTTCCCTGATTGCTTTGTAAAACAGGGCAAAACCGATAGTATTCTCAATAAATATAACCTGGATTTTGAAGGTATGAGTAAAGTTATCAAAGAATTTACGGAGGCATCCGATGAGTGATAAAAAGAGGCTTGACATTGTTCTTTTTGAGCGTGGCTTTGCAGAAAGCCGTGAAAAAGCCAAGGCATTGATAATGTCGGGTATAGTTTACGTTAACGACCAAAAAGAAATCAAAGCCGGCAGAGATATTAAAGCTGACGATGTTATTGAAGTCAGAGGTAGTACGTTAAGATATGTGAGCAGAGGCGGTCTGAAGCTTGAAAAAGCTATGGAATCTTTCCCTATTTCTTTGGATGGTAAGGTTTGCATGGATATTGGAGCCTCAACGGGCGGCTTTACGGATTGTATGCTTCAGAACGGCGCTGTCAAGGTTTATGCAATAGACGTTGGCTATGGTCAGCTTGCGTGGAAATTAAGAAGCGATGACAGAGTTGTTAATATGGAAAGAACCAATTTTCGCTATGTCACAAAAGAACAAATAAGCGAAGAAATTGATTTCGCATCGGTTGATGTGTCGTGTATTTCTTTGGAAAAAATTCTTCCGGTTATGTATGAATTGTTAAAAGAAACCGGTGAGGCAGTTTGTCTTATAAAACCGCAATTTGAAGCGGGTCGTGAAAACGTGGGCAAAAAAGGTGTTGTCAGAGACCCCGCCGTTCACTTGAGTGTTATTGAAAAAATAACACGCTTTGCAAACGATTGTTGTTTTGAAATTGTGGGGCTTGAGCATTCACCCGTTAAGGGACCTGAAGGTAACATTGAGTATCTTATGTATATCAGAAAAACAGAAGAAAAACAGAATTCCGAGGAAGTTATCGCAACAGCCTCTGAATTGGTGAAACGTTCACACGATGTGTTAGGATGATTTAGTGTATGAAATTTTACATTATTCCGAATATGACAAGAGCCAATGCATTTGATATTACAAAATCTTTGTTGGCTAAAATCAGTGAGTTTGGCTCTACGGCTGTTCTTAACAATTCTCTCAAAAATGTTTTTGGCGAGGTTGCAGGTGTTTCTTATTGTGATGAAGCCGAGCTTGGCAATTGTGATGCTGTAATTTCTGTCGGTGGTGACGGCTCATTTATCAATGCCGCTAAAAAGGCAACGCAAGCTGATAAACCCATAATTTGTGTCAATGCGGGCAAATTGGCTTATTTGGCGTGCATTGAAAGCAATGAATTGGAGTTAATCGGCGAATTTATAAAGGGCAATTACATAACCGAAAAAAGAATGCTGTTGGACGTGTCGATTATTGACAAAAACTGCAAAATATTATATCATTCATATTGTGTGAATGATGCTGTTGTATCAAGAAGTGGTGCCATAAGAATAATGAAGCTTTCAATATCCTGTAACGGTGCTCCGTTGATACAATACATGGCAGACGGTGCCATAGTTTCAACCCCCACGGGCTCAACGGCATATTCATTGTCTGCAGGCGGCCCTGTTATCGAGCCCAGTGTTGAAAGTATTCTGTTAACTCCGGTTTGCCCCCATAGTGTTTTTTCACGCTCGGTTGTTCTTGGGGGTGACTCTTTATTGGAGATTACTCATGATAACAGCGGTGAGGCAATTCTTTCCTGCGACGGGCAGGAGGCTGTGATTATCCCGGAAGGTGCAGTGGTGAAAATCACAAAATCAGATAAATGCTCATCCTTTGTTAAAATAAAGGGTGACACATTCATAGAAATTCTTAACAAAAAATTTCAGGGTAAATAGGTGAAGGTTATGAAAAAGAAAAGACATAAACTGATTCTCGATCTGATAGCTCAATATGATATCGGAACCCAGGAGGAGCTGCTTGCTCTTTTGCGTGATAAAGGCTGTGATGTTACACAGGCAACGGTTTCACGTGACGTTAAAGAACTCAGACTTTTGAAAACCTTGGGCTCAAACGGTATATATAAATATTCAGTTGAACGTAGCAATGACACAGGCTATACAGGTATGTTTGACGCCCTTTTTCAAAGCGCTATGACTAAGGTTGACCACGCAGGCAACATTTGTGTTATTAAATGCTCACCCGGTCTTGCCGGTGCTGCCTGTGCCACTATTGATGCTATGAACGTTAATGAGGTTGTTGGTACTATTGCAGGTGATGACACCATTTTTATGCTTTGCAGAACATCTGATGAAGCCCATGGTGTTGCAGAAGCACTCAACCGTATGATCAGCCGATAAATCCTATAATCAAGGTGAAAAAATATGCTCTCCGTTTTAAAGATTGAAAACATTGCTATAATTGAAAGTGCGGAAATTGAATTTTCAAAGGGGTTCAATGTTTTAAGTGGTGAAACGGGTGCAGGTAAATCAATTATTCTGGACTCTATAAACGCAGTACTGGGTTTTCGCACATCCCGTGAATTAATTCGCACGGGGGCTGAGGAAGCCAGGGTTACTGCGTTGTTTTCGTGTGTAGGTGAGAACGTTTCAAAAGCTCTTGAAAAATTAGGCTTACCTAAAAATGACGATGGTTCTGTGCTTATTTCTCGTGTTATCGGTTATGAAAGAAACGTCTGTCGTGTAAATAATGCTCTTACTAATGTTTCGGCCTTGAGGGAAATCGGCGCAGAATTAATCAGTATTCACGGTCAGCAGGATAACAGAGAGCTTTTAAACAATGAAACTCATATTTCATACATCGATTCTATGATTGAAAATCAACAGATTTTTACAGATTATTTTGCGATGTATGAAGAATTGGTTTCTTTAAAATCACTAATTAAGAAGCTTACTGTTGACAAGGCGGAAAAGGCTCGTCTTGTTGATATTCTGACTTATCAGATTGATGAAATAGAAAAATCCGAAATCACAGACGGTGAGTGGGACAGGTTAAAAAATCGTCGCAATGAGCTTCTCAATTTTGAAAAAATTCAGTCTGCCGTAAGCGGTGCTTACGGTGCTCTTAACGGCAACAACGATTTTGGCGGTGCGGTTGATTTGGTTTCATCTGCTCTTAGAGAGTTGTCGGCTGTTTCCTCTGTTTCCGATGAAATGGCAAGGCTTTACAACAAGCTTAACGATGTTTATTATGACCTCAGCGATTCTTCCGAGGATTTGCGTTCCTTTATCGATGATGATGGTTATTCAACTTCAGAGCTGGAAGACGTTGAAAACAGACTTAATGTAATTTATAAACTCAGCAAGAAATACGGCGACACCGAAATTCAGATTTTAGAATTTCTTGAAAACGCAAAACAACAGCTTAACGATATAAGTTTTTCTGACGAAAAGCTTGCTGAATTGAACGATAAATACGAAAAATTGTTGGCAAAAACGCTTGAAGCTGCAGAAAATATTTCTTGTGAGAGAAAGTCGGTTGCAAAGGTTTTTGCTGAAAAAGTTTGTAATGAACTTGCTTTTCTTGATATGCCAAACGTTGTTTTTGATGTCAGCTTTGATAAAAAAGAACTTTCTGAAAACGGATTTGATACCGCAGAATTTTTGATTTCAGCGAATGTCGGCGAAATTCCTAAGCCGATTGCGAAAATTGCAAGCGGTGGTGAGCTTTCAAGAATAATGCTTGCTCTTAAAACCGTTATTGCTCATAAAGATAAAATAGAAACAATGATTTTCGATGAAATTGATGCGGGTGTAAGCGGGCGTGCCGCAATTAAGGTTGCAAGCAAGCTTAAAAACGTTTCCGTTGGCAAACAGGTTCTTTGTGTTACCCACCTGGCTCAGCTTATGGCATTTGCCGACAATCATTATCTAATAGAAAAGTTAGTTTCTGACGGTAAAACATATACAAATGTAATTCCTCTTGACAGAGAAGGCAAAATGAACGAAATTGCAAGGATAATCGGTGGTGGAAAAATCACAGATATTCAACTGCAAAACGCAGAACAACTCCTTAAAAATGCATCGGAGGGGATATTTTGAAAATAGGTGTTTGTAGAGGTCTCGATGATTTTGAGGCTATGGAAATTGCTTCCGTGAACGGTGTTGATTATTGGGAATGCGGTTTTGGAAGCCTTGTGAATTATGATGATGAAAAAATAAAGATGTGCAAGGATGCTTTAAAGTGTAATAACATTCCTTGTACCGTTGCCAATGGCTTTATCCCCGGTGATATGAAGGTTGTCGGTGACGATGTCGATTATGTTACTCTTGAAAAACATCTAAAAAAGGGTTTCGAAAGAGCAAAAGAATTTGGCATTAAAACTGTTGTTTTCGGTAGTGGCAAATCAAGAAGCTTTCCGGAGGGCTTTTCTCCCGAAAAAGCTAAAGAACAGCTTGCTTTCTTTTTGAAAGAATATGCTTCACCACTTGCTGCTCAGGCGGGCATCGTGATAGTTATGGAGCCTCTCAGGTTTTGTGAATCTTCAATGATACACACAGTTTCAGACGGTCTCGAGATTGCAGAAATGTCCGGTTGCGATAATGTTTTTGCTCTTGCTGATTTGTATCATGTGTATGGAAACAACGATTCTTTTGATGATGTATCAAAATTTGGCGGCAAGCTGAAGCACGCTCACATTGCCGAGCCCGTTAAACGTATTTATCCTTCTTCAGACGATAGTGGGGATGTTGTTTCAATATACAAGTCTTTTATTGAAACAATAAAAAATATGGGTTGTAACACTTTGTCAATTGAAGCCCACACGGAAAATTTTGCCTACGATTTCCCGAGGGCTGTTGAAATATTAAAATCAATAACTGATTAAAAGAAAGGTTGTTTTGTATGGCTAAAATTATAGTAATGGATCATCCGCTTATTCAACACAAGCTGTCAATTTTGCGTGATGTAAAAACGCCTTCTAAAGAGTTCAGAGCGCTTATATCTGAAATTGCTAACCTTATTTGCTACGATGCAACAAGGGATCTGCCACTTGAAGAGGTTGAGGTTGAAACCCCGATTTGCAAAACGAAAGCAAAGATGCTTTCGGGTAAAAAGGTTGCTATTGTTCCAATTCTCAGAGCAGGCTTAGGTATGGTTGACGGAATGCTCACTCTTTTGCCCTCTGCAAAGGTTGGTCACATCGGTCTTTACCGTGACCCCGATACCTTACAGCCCGTTGAATATTACTGTAAATTGCCTGCAGATATTGAGCAGCGTGAGGTTTTTGTTGTTGACCCCATGCTTGCTACAGGCGGCTCTGCAATAGATGCAATTTCTCAGATTAAAAAGAGGGGCCCAAAGCATATTAAGTTCTTGGGTATAATTGCGGCTCCCGAAGGTCTTGAAGCACTTTCAAAGGCTCATCCCGACGTTGATATTATTGTTGCTTCTCTTGATGAAAAGCTCAATGACCACGGATATATCGTTCCAGGTTTGGGCGACGCAGGTGACCGTATTTTCGGTACAAAATAAATTTATAAAAAACACTCCGTAAGGCGATTTAACCTTGCGGAGTGTTTTCTGTTAATGTTGCATACCGGCATTTATTCAACTGAATCGTTAATCATATCATTGTGCTCCGATACCATATCGTTTTCTCTGAAAAGAAGAGAAATACACCACACACCGGCAAGGGCAACAAGGACGTAAACAATTCTTGATAACAAAGCCGCCTGACCGCCGAACAACCAGGCAACAAGGTCAAATTTAAACAAACCGACGCTGCCCCAGTTAAGCGCACCTATTGTAACAAGAATTAGTGCAATTCTGTCAATCATAACTTATCTCCTTTCACGGTTAAGATTAATAGTATTATTGTCTTTTTAGGATTTTTTATTCATAACTTTAAATAACGGATTTTGGTACTTCTAAAATAAAAAAACAGTTTAATTTTTTGTTGTTTTGTGGTATTATATATAAAAAACTTTCGGAGGTGTAAAATGTTATATCTTGTTAAAGGCAGAGCGGGTAGCGGCAAAACTGAATACATCCGTGAGAAAATAGGTGAGCTTGCTTTGAATGGTGAAAGTAAACCTGTTTTGTTGGTGCCTGAACAGTTTTCGTTTGAATCCGAAAGAATTATGTTAAAAAAACTCGGCGCAAAAAAATTGAAATCCGTTGATGTGTTTAATTTTCGCCGCATGGCTTCTGTTGCTTTGAAAAACAGCGGTGTTTTGTCTAAAGCAATTCCAGATAAAGGAGTTAAGTCTGTTTTGATGAGTGAAGCTCTTGAACAGCTTAAAGACGAGTTTCAGATTTTTTCAAACATAAGAATTAATAAAATCGGTATCGATCCGCTTCTTGAATTTTGTAAGGAGTTAAAGCATTGTTGCATTTCTTCATCTGATTTTAACTATAAAATAGACTCAATGGACGATTGCTTTTTGAAAAGCAAATTAAAAGAGCTGAGTCTTATCAACGACACTTATGATGCCTTGTTGTCACAAAGCTATTTTAATGACACTGAGCTTCTTACGTATTTTAATGACTACGCTTTGTCTGAGGGTTATTTCAGAAACAAGACCGTTTTTATTGACGGTTTCCGTGAGTTTTCAAAGCAAGAAAGCGAATGTCTAGGTGTTATGCTGAAGCAGGCAGATAACGTTTACGTAACAGTTTGTGTTGATAAAACACCAAAAATGTTTTCTGCTTTCCATTTTATGGATGAGTTTCAAAAAAAGCTTAAAAAGATTGCGGGCAAATGTGACTGCAAGTATTCAGAGGTTTTCCTTGAACAATCAGAATATGCATTTTCATCCGATATTTATCAGTTAGAAAAAAATATTTTTTCACAAGATGAGCCTTCGGTGGCTGCAACGGATAATTCCGTAACTGTCGCAAAATGCTCTGACATAGAAGATGAATGTAGATATGTTGCCGCAACAATAAAAAAGCTTCTGCGTGATAGTAAATACAGGTGCAGAGATATTGCGATAATTGAACGCACTCAGGGAAAATATAAACAGAGCCTTATTGATGCTTTGAAATCGTTTGGTGTGCCTGTATATGATGACAGCAGGCGACCTCTTTCCTCAGAGGTTTTGGTTATTTATGTGATGGCTGCGCTGGATTGCGCCTTCAATGGCTTTTCGACTGAAGGTGTATTAAGATATTTAAAAACAGGTATATCACCTTTAACACTTGATGAAATTTCAAAGCTTGAGAAATATGCATTAATCTGGGGTCTTGGTGCCAAGGCGTGGAAAAGCGATTTCTCTATGAATCCCAAGGGGCTTGGCAGCTCCTTTGATGAGACCGCTGTAAAAGAGCTTGAACACCTTAACGAACTTCGCAAAAAGGCTGTAATTCCGCTTTTTAACTTACAAAATGCTTGTGACGGGCAAGATGGAAAAGGGGTAGCAAAAGCGGTTTATGATTTTATTGTACAGACAAAGGTCAGAAATAAACTGTATAATTTGGCTTGTGCACTTGAAAAAGATGGCTTTTCTGTTGAAGCATCAAGATTAGATATTTCGTGGAACAAGCTAATGGAATTGCTTGATACAATGGTTAAATTGACTGAGGATAAATTTTATTCTCTCAAACGATGGTACGAGCTTTTTTCACTTCTCGTTTCTTGCTGTGATGTGGGTGAAATTCCTCAAGGGCTCGACCAGGTTACTATCGGCAACGCCGACAGAATCCGAACAGAAAAGCTGAAGGTTGTTTTTCTTGTCGGTTGTAATAAGGATTTGTTTCCCCTTGTTAACATTAAAAAAGGTATTCTTACTGAGTCAGACAGAGTAACGCTGATTAATGACATCGGTCTTGATTTGAGAGAACCCTTTGAAGGCTACGTTCACGAAGAAAAGTTTATCGGATATTGTGCCGTAACAGCCGCAAGTGAAAAGCTTTATATGACCTACAGAACAGTAGGCTCTTCAGATGAAATGCTGATACCCTCAGAATTCATTGAAACTGCTGTTAATTCTATCGAAAACGTAAGGATTGATGACAGTGCAAATCTTTCTGCGGATTATTTCATCGAAAACACAGATTCTGCCTTTTCGGTTTTAGCAAAGAATTTTAATTCGAATAATAAAATTGAATCAACACTAAGATATTATTTTTCTGAAACAGGCGAGTATAACGGAAAAATAAGGTCACTTGAAATTGCGGCGGGTAAGAAGCCGCTTGTGTTTGAAAATCCCGATGTTTCCAAAAGACTTTTTGGTGAAAACGTTTTATTGTCTGCAAGTAAAATTGACAGCTTCTATGATTGTCCTTTTGCGTATTTTGTGCGATATGGTCTGAAGGCAGAGCCCTTGGAGCTTGCAACACTTGACCCGCTTCAGAGTGGTAAGGCTATACACCATATCTTGGAAAACGTCTTGAAAAAATATGATATAACCTGTACCGGTGACGATGTCATTAAAGCCTTTATTGAATCTGTATTGACAGAATACCTTAACAAAAAAATGGGTGGTGCCAACGAAAAAACGCCCAGATTTATGTTCCTCTACAATAGGTTTACCGATATTGCGATGACTATTATCGCCCGTTTGAAGGCTGAGCTTTCTGTTGGTGAATTTAAGCCTTGCGATTATGAGCTTCATATCGGCGGCGAAGAGATTCCGGCATACGAATTGCCGTTAAAGGATGGTAGCGTAAAGGTAACGGGCTACGTTGACAGAGTTGACCTTATGACAGAGGGCGACAAAAATTACATCAGAGTAATTGACTACAAAACCGGTAAAAAAACATTCAAACTGCAAGAATTGCTTGACGGAAAGAATATTCAGATGGTGCTGTATCTTATGGCTATCGAACAAAACGCCAAGAGTAAATATGGCGATGTTGTTCCCTCAGGTGTGCTTTATCTTCCGTCAAGAATCGGCTTTGACAAGTATCTTGAATCACGAAACCCGTCACAGGCTGAGGTTGATGCAAACAAGCAGGTTACAGGTCAATTATCCGGTATGATGCTTGACAACGCCGTTGTGCTGGAGGGAATGGGCGTTGATAAGTTGCCCGGGTATTTCCCTGCTGAATTTGATAGTAATAAAAACATCTATAAAGGCAATCTTTATAACACAAATAATTTCAAAAAATTATCAGAAGCTATCAACGAAAAAATAGTTGATATGGGTGAATCGCTTCATAGCGGTTCGGTTGACGCTTTGCCTTTGGGCTCCAATGAAGAGGGAAAAGCCTGTAAATATTGCCCATATAAATCTATTTGCGGCAGAGAAGAAAAGGGTAGAGTTAATCAAACAAACGGTTTGAGATTGTTTAGCCAGGCTATAAAAAGATTGGAGGCTGATTAAGTGAGCAGAAACTGGACTGATAACCAAAAAAAGGCTATTGAAGCCCGTGGCATGCAAGTGCTCGTATCAGCCGCCGCCGGTTCGGGTAAAACAGCCGTTTTAACTGAAAGAGTCAAGAGAATCCTGAGTGATACTGACGATAAATGCAACGTTTCGGATATTCTTGTTGTAACCTTTACAAGGGCAGCTGCTGGCGAAATGCGTGACAGAATTTATAAGGCGCTTAAAAAGGTTGATTTTTCAGATAAAGAAAAAAATGACCATATCCGTCGTCAAATGGTTCTTTTGCCCACGGCTGATATTTGCACTATTGACTCCTTTTGCGCTAAAATCGTCCGTGAGAATTTTCATCTTGCCAGCGTTGGTGCAGATTTTATCATGCTTGATGAAAAGGATGATGCTCAATTAAAAAAAGAAGCGGTTGAAAAGGTTATAGCCTCGCTTTATGAAGAAAACAGCGCCGCATTTCAAGAGCTTAATAAAATGTTTCTTTCAGAGCGTGATGATTCCATGCTTGAAGAAGTCATAACCACACTTTATGATAATTCAAGGGCTCATAGTTCGCCGTGGTTGTGGCTCGACACTATTCTTGAGGATTTTTCACCTAAAAAGAAACCGTCTGAAACCTCTTATGCAACGGCGATTTTTAAGTTCTTGGAGCTTTTCGTAGATTACCATTATCCCCGTCTTGAGAAATCTGTTGAAATAATAAACAGTGACCCGGATTTTCATCCGGATTATATAACAAATTTCACAGGATCCCTCAGTAAGCTTGCGGTTTTGCGTGATTGTGTTCAGAACCGTGATTGGGATGGTATTGCGAATGCCATCAGTAACGGTCTGTATTACTATGTTAAAATTGCAAGAATTAACGGTAACGTTGCGAACAAAGAATTGACAAAAACGGTTTATGATGCATATAAAGACGATGCAATAAAGCTTATGGAGAGAACGCTTCCAACCGAAATTGAGCACGAGAAGGATTGTAAAAAACTATATCCTATAGTTGAGGTTTTGTGTTCTGCGGTTAAGATTTTATCAACCGAGCTTGAAAAAGTAAAAAAAGAAATAGACGCTTATGCATTTGATGATATTCTTCATAAATGTATAAATCTTCTTGTTATTCAGAGTAAAGAAGGCTGGGAAAAAACTGATTTAGCAAAAGAACTGACAGAAAAATATAAAGAGATTCTTATTGATGAGTATCAGGATACTAACGAAGCTCAAAATATGATTTTCGAAGCAATTTCCAGAGATAAAAATAATCTTTATTTTGTTGGCGACGTTAAACAGAGTATTTACAGCTTCCGTCTTGCAAGTCCTGAGCTGTTTATGAATCTCAAAAACACACTGGGCGATTACGACGGCACTAAAAAACCCTCTCAGATTATTCTTGAAAAAAACTTCAGAAGCCGAAACGGTGTTACAAGTGCGGTTAACTACATTTTTTCTCGAATTATGAGCGAAAATGTGGGTGAAATTGATTATAATGAGAAGGAATTTTTATATCCTGAGGCGAATTATTTTAAAAAATCCGGGGCTGATACCGATATTTTATTTGTGGGTGAAAATACCGACAGCGGTGAAGATGTGACAGAACAAAAAGCTATTTGTGATTACATAAGACGAGTAGTTAATTCCGGTGTTGAGGTTGTTGACCCAGAAACAGATGAGATGCGCCCCGTTAAGTGGAAAGATTTTTGCATTTTGTTGAGAAGTGCAAAGAAAAAAACCGCTAAATATTCAGAAGAGTTGAAAAAAGCGGGGATTCCCGTCAATGCCTTTGCCGAGGGTGAGTCCGTTGAATATAAAGAGATTAAATTTTTAATTTCTTTAATAAAGGCGATTAATAATCCTTTAATGGATATTGAGCTCATTTCTGTGATGTCTTCGCCTGTTTTCGGTTTCACGGTTGACGAGCTTTCTGAAGTCAGAATGGTTGATCGTAATTGTGATTTCTACACTTGTCTTTTAAGGTGCTCTGAAAATTCAGTCAAAATCACAAAATTTCTAGAAAAGCTTCAGCTTTACAGAAACGTTGCGGCAGCGCACCCAATAGATGAGTTTGTTCGTTTTGTTCTTTCAGATACCGCTGTCGACGATATATACTATGCTGTCGGTAATGGTGAAAAAAGACAATCTAACATTAACGGCTTTAAAAAGCTTGCTGATGATTTCGTTGCTTCCGGCAGGGGCGGTCTCAGCGATTTTGTCAGATATATTGACAATGCTGTTGACAATGAAGCGCTCAAAAGTCTGGGAAGCGTTTCAAATGAAAACAGCGTCAAGATAATGTCTATTCATAAAAGCAAGGGTCTTGAATTTCCTTGCGTTATTCTTGCCGATTGCTCAAAACCCTTTAACCGTGGCGATAGCTACGATACATTAACCGTTTCAAAAGAAACTGGTATCGGTTTAAAGATTCGTGATGATGAGCGAATGACAAAATACCACACAATTTCTTCATTTGCTACTGAAAAGGCAATTCTTTTCAGCGGTATGTCGGAGGAGCTTCGTGTGTTATACGTTGCATTAACAAGAGCTAGGGAGCATTTAACCCTTGTTTGCGACGTTTCCTCAAAGTCGTTGAAAACAAAGATTAAAGCCAATAATGAGTTTTCTGTGGACTTGAATGGAAAATTTCATCCTTATGGCGTGTTTAATGCATCCCATTATACTGAATGGTTGCTTACTGCTTTTGCTTCTCATAGGGATTGCGGTGTAATAAGAAGCATATCCGGCATTTCTATGGATGATTTTGACGATGATACCTCTTTCAATATTGACACCGTTGTTGCTGATTGCTGTGATAGTTTTACTGAAGAAGATTCCACGATTGTAACAGAAATTGACGAGGAATTTTTATCAACCGTTAAGAAAAATATTTCTTATTCATATCCCTATGATTTTAGCGGAATTCTTGCAAAAAGAACAGCTTCATCTCTTGAATCAAATGCTAAGAGCGAAGATTATTTCGCTTCATCAAAGCCGGGGTTTTTATCGGATAAGGTCGTCGGTTCTGATAGGGGTACCGCTGTTCACAGGTTTTTGGAGTTGTGTGATTTCAGAAATGCAAATGATGATCTTCAGCAGGAAAAAAACAGAATTTTCAATGCCGGTTATATGAGTGATAAAGAGCTTGAGGTTGTTGACGGTGAAAAGCTTTCTGCATTTTTTGATTCATCAGTTGGTAAGCGACTGTTGAACAGCCAACAGGTTTTTAAAGAATATGAGTTTTCGGTTCTGAAAAAAGCTAAGGATTTATATAATGATTTACCACAGGAAGCATTGGATGAAGAAATTGTTGTTCAGGGTAAGCTTGACTGTGCTTTTGTTGAAAACGGTAAAATTATTCTTATCGATTACAAAACAGATAAAAGCACTAAAGAGGAATACTATATAAATACCTATTCGCCACAGCTCCGAATATACTCCGAGGCTATTGAAGAGTGCACGGGCTTAAGTGTCGCTGAGGTCTATGTTTATTCGTTTTCTCTTGATAAATTCATTGAAATAAATTGAGGTGATTGTATGAATAGAAAATATATTATCATCTGTTTCACTGTTATTCTTCTTTCATTGGTTTTCACATTGATTGTTGCCGGTTCCCGAAAAGAAGGGGATAATATTTCATCCGATAAAGTTCCTGTTTCCGGCGTAACAGGTGAGGTTACCCTTACAGCTCAGGAGGGTAGCTATTCATTGAATGTTACAACTGTTTTGGACGTGTTGCCTGACACAGATGCTTCTGAATACCCTGAGGCAAAGCGGGTTGCGGTTGTTGTGTACGAATACACAAATGCGGATATATCACACGGTCTTTCTATCGGTGAAACACATTTCAAAGCATACGATTCTAAGGGTAATGAGTTGGAGCAGTTTCCTCAAAAGGGAATGTTTGAACCCGGTGAAATTGAAACCTCAGGCACCTTGACAGCCAGCGTTGCATTCGCTTTGAATGATGAAAAAAATTATATTAAAATTGAATTTTATAACGATGTTTCGTCAAGTGTGCCCGACGTGGTATTTGAGAAAACGTGGTAAAAAACAACCTCGCAAGGCTTAGCCTTGCGAGGTCTGACTTTATTCTATATTAAAATAATAAGCGGTGTCTGTTGGATGCTTCCCGCCGTGGTTTCTGTATTTTGCGGCACCCGATTCAAAAATTATAAAAATGTTATCTGTAGTTTGTGTTGCACCTTCAACCATAGGCGGTGCAATAATTTTTTGGATTAAAATTTCGCTACTGCAAGCATATAAATCAATTTCAGTTGAATCTACCGTGTATGTACCCACTCTGTCAGCAGAAAGTGGATCATCGAACACATAAATTTCAGAATTGTTCTTTCTGCCATAGCTGGTTGTGAGAATAACCTTTCCCGTGTAACCGAAAGCCATACCCTGCACCTGTTGGGGTATTGCAAGCATATAGTCGGGAATATATCCGCTTTTTTTGCTGTTGATTCTGTCAACGGAGGGCAAACCATCATCTAAAACGTATCCCTCGCAATAAGCGTATAACGTCTCTCCGTTTTCAAGTGTTGTGACGTTAGTAACCTTTTCAAGCTCTTTTTTATCGCTTTCAATAAAATCGCCAGTCCATAAAATACCGTTGTTGTATGCTGCAAAAGAGCCTTTTGTTTGGAGCTTGAAGTTAGCTTCAAAGGTTATGGGGGAGTTGTCTGTCTTTTTTGATAAATTGTTTAGCGAAATGGTGTAGCAAACACCGTCACTTGTTAAAAACAAAGTTGATTCACTACAAGCAACACCACCTGCATGACCGTAAAAATCTGATGAATCGATATTTTTCAAAAAATGGAAGTTTGTTAATTTTTTTGTGTTAGAGTCAATTGTCATAATAACCGAAGGGTGAGTGCCGTCTTCATAATAACCGCTGACAATAAATGAAGCTGTATCAGAATTATAGCATAACCCCTGGGGGATAACTCCTTCAAACAAACCGGGGATTGTAAAATCAGCAGAAAACAGATTGTTGAAATCATTGAATTCATCAACGTTTTCAATGTCGGATTCAAGAACAACGCTTGTTTGTTTAATATCAGTGGTTATCTCCTTTGTTTTTAAAACCTTACCATTGGAGCAAGATGATAGTATAGTTAACAACAGGGTTATTGAGATTATTTCTAAAAAACGTTTTTTCATAAATATCACCAATAATTAGTTTGATAAAGAAAAAAGGAACTTTTGAAATCAAAAGTTCCTTCCTGGAGCGGATGACGAGGCTCGAACTCGCTACCTCCACCTTGGCAAGGTGGCGCTCTACCAGATGAGCTACATCCGCAAATGGTGCCTCCGGTCGGAATC
>JAZRPC010000146.1:0-8526 GCA_045649005.1 Acutalibacteraceae bacterium | reverse complement strand
TTCCCCGCTGTTTGCATCAGAACAAGCACAGAGCGCCCCGAGGCACTCGACAAGGCTTGCTTTGTTCTTGCGGGTATTGATGAAAAATCGTTGGTGCAGGCGGTTGAAACTGCGGTATCAATGAACGATAATGGCGACTACGGCATACCTGTGCCCGATTACGTTGAAGAAAACGTTTCAACAAAGGTTGTTAAACTTATTCAGAGCTACACAGGTGTCGTAGATAAAATGGTTTGGAGAAAATTCTGATCCGGATGTGATTTTATGAGATATGCGCTTATTGGCTGTGGCAGAGTTGCCCCGAGCCATATAAAAGCCGCTAAAGAGAATAATCTCTCGATAGTTGCACTTTGTGATATTGACACAGCGAAGGCGAAGGCTTTTGCTGAAAAAAATTCAATAGAAAATCCGTTGATTTTTTCTGATTACAAAAAGCTTATTGATGAGGTGAAGCCCGATTTTGTTGCAATAGCAACAGAAAGCGGAGTTCACGGTGAAATAGCCGAATACTGTGCGCTGCAGGGCGTTAACTTCCTTGTAGAAAAACCGATGGCAATGGGTATTTGCGAGGCAGACAGAGTTATTGCGGCAGCAAAAAAGACAGGCGTTGTAGCGGGTGTGTGCCACCAGAACCGTTTTAACATAGCGGTGCAGGAATTAAAGCGTGCAATTGATTGCAACAGATTCGGCAGACTTTCCCACGGGAGCGTACATATCCGTTGGTGCAGAAAAGAGGATTACTACAAGCAGGATTCCTGGCGTGGCAAATACGCAAGCGACGGCGGTGCATTGATGAACCAATGCATTCACGGCATCGACCTTCTTCGTTGGGTGATGGGTGACGAGGTTGAGTCTGTTTACGGCTCAACAAGAAACCTTCAGCACCCCTACATAGAGGCGGAGGATATCGGTGTTGCTGTTGTCAATTTTAAAAACGGCGCAGTTGCAACCATTGAGGGTACAGTGAACACCCTTGATAACCTTGAAGAAACTCTGTGCGTTTTCGGCGAAGACGGAATGGTGCGACTTGGCGGAATGAACGCAAGCACAGTTGATGTGTGGGATTTCAAGGATGAAGAAGCCGCAGATGAAGATAGGCGCTTTATTGAAGAAAAAGCCCCCAACGTTTACGGCAACGGTCACACAAGCCTGTATCTCGATTTTGTTAACGCAATAAACGAGGGCAGACAGCCTTACGTTGATTTGAATGCGGGCAAAAATGCACTTGAGATTGTTCTTGCAATATATAAAAGCCAGAAAACAGGCGAAAAGGTTAATTTGCCGTTGACCGATTTCAAATCAAGCGATATGAAATAATAAACAAACACCTTCATTACCCGTTTGGGTAGTGAAGGTGTTTTCTGGTTACAAAAGACCTTTTATGCTTTCGGTGATTTTTTTTGCGATATATGGGTTGTTCATTGTGTAAATATGTATGCCGTCCACTCCGTTTGAGATAAGGTCAACAATCTGGTCAATCGCAAAAGCGATTCCTGCATCCACAAGGGCATCGGGTCTGTCCTCATATTTTTGAATCATTTTAACGAATTTTCTCGGAAGGCTTGCGCCGCACATTGAAACCATACGCTCAATCTGATTTTTGTTTGTAACGGGCATTATACCTGCCGAAACAGGCACGTTGATGCCCGCATAATCGCAACGCTCCATAAAGCGGTAGAAATACGAGTTGTTGAAAAATAACTGTGTAACAATGCTTTGTGCACCGCACTCCACCTTGTTTTTAAGATTCTGAATATCCACCTTGCCACTTGGTGCTTCAAAATGGGTCTCGGGGTAGCCCGCAACAGAAATACCGAAATCGCCCTTGGAGTGAATGTATGAAACAAGCTCGTTTGCATATTTGAAATCTGTTTTAGGCTCAAAATCGGGTGTTTTGTCGCCCCTGAGAGCGAGGATGTTTTCAATGTTATTCGCCTTTAACTCAGCAAGAACACGGTCAACGTCGGCTGTTGTGCTGTTAACACAGGTCAGATGTGCCATTGCCTCAATGCCGTATTTGTTTTTTATGAGCGAGGCAATGTCGCAGGTGAAATTGTTTGCCACCGAACCGCCTGCGCCGTAGGTAACGCTGATGTAATCCGGGCGAAGATTCTGAAGCTCTGCTATTGTGCTGTAAACAGTTTCGAGGGAGCCGGTCTTTTTGGGAGGGAATACCTCGAAAGAAAGAACAGTTTTTTCACCGTTAAAAAGAGACTCTATTTTCAAAATTAAACCTTCTTTTACAAAGCCGCAAGCTCTTTGAAATTGTCTTTGAGTGAAGAGTACAAGGAGCTGTAAAGCCTGTGATATTTTCTGTAAAGATAAGTGTTGTCGTTATTGGGATAAATAACAGAGGGGAGCGATGAAATCATAGCCCTGCAGGCAGATTTCACATCCGGATAAAGCTTTGCACCCACAGCGGCGAGAATGGCAACGCCGAGAGCCGCCGCATCTGCCGAATCTGCAGTTTCCACATTGATGCCGAAGGTATCACAGACCATTCCTTTCCAGAGGTCGCTACGGCTACCGCCACCACAAAGAAGCATAGCCTCGGGTCTGATGTTCATTTCGTGAAGAACGCAAAGACAATCGTAAAGTGAATATGTAACGCCCTCCATCACCGCACGGATGAAATGGGCTTTTTTATGTATTGCAGACATACCAAAGAACACGCCTCTGCAATCGGGGTCAAGGTGAGGTGTGCGTTCGCCCATAAGGTAGGGGAGATAGAGAAGATTTTCGCAACCGATGGAAATTTCGCTTGCCATATTGTCGGTTATCTGGTAAACGGGCTTGCCTGTTTCAAGAGCCTGTTTAGCTTCCTTGAAGCAGAACTGATTTTTAAACCATTGAAGGGAGAGACCGGCACCCTGTGTAACACCCATAACGTGCCATGCACCGGGAACGGCACAGCAGAAGGTGTGTACTCTGCCTTTTGAATCAATAACGGGGGAGTCTGTGTGGGCGAAAACAACGCCCGACGTTCCGATAGTTGTAAAAGCCTTACCCTCTTCGCAAACACCCATGCCGATAGCCGCCGCCGCATTGTCACCTGCACCGCCAACAACCGCAACGTTTGTTGTAAGGCCTGTTTTTTCGGCAGTCAGGCTGTCGATATAGCCTGTTATCTCGGGGGATTCATAAACCTTGGGGAGGTAGTCTTCTTTTATTCCCACAGCGTCAATCATAACGTCAGACCATTTTCTGTTGGGGACGTCAAGAAGCTGCATACCCGAAGCGTCAGAAACCTCTGTTGCGAAAACGCCTGTCAGGCGAAAACGCAAATAGTCCTTTGGTAACATTATATGACGGCATTTTTCGAAAATTTCGGGCTCGTTATTTTTAACCCAAAGTATTTTTGATGCTGTGAAGCCCGTGAGAGCGGGATTAGCGGTGATGTTTATGAGTGTGTCGTAGCCAAGCTTATCCGTGAGCTCCTCGCACTCTTTTGCAGTTCTTTGGTCGCACCAGAGAATAGCGGGGCGCAGAACACGGCAGGTTTCGTCGAGCATAACAAGACCATGCATCTGACCCGAAATGCCCAGAGAAACGATATCTTCTTTATTAACGCCGCTGTGTGAAACAACAAAGCTGATGGTTTCAATGGCGGCATTGTACCAATCTGCAGGGTTTTGCTCCGCCCAGCCGTTCTGTGGTTGAAGCATATCGTATTCGCAGCTCTTTGATGCAATTCGTTTACCCGTTTCGTCAAACAAAACTGTTTTTGTTGCAGAAGTGCCAAGGTCAACACCTATGATATATTTCATAAAACCACCCTTTCAAGCTTCATTTTGTATATGGGTTTATTTTACACTTAATTTTTGCGATGTACAATAGTTTTTCAAAAAATAAAAGCGTTCCCGATTATTTAATCGGGAACGCTTGTTTGAAATCAATTAGTTTCTTCTGTCTCTGTTGAAGTTTCTTCTGGGGCGTCTTTCTCTTTCGGGTTCGTCGTCGTTTTCGGGAACAAGACCTTCAACCTCGATAAGAGCATCTCTTCTTGAAAGATTAATTCTGCCCTGGTCGTCGATTTCTGTAACCTTAACAATTACTTCGTCGCCAACGTTTACGCAATCTTCAACCTTTTCTGTTCTCTTAACGTCAAGCTTTGAGATGTGAACAAGACCCTCTTTACCGGGAGCAATTTCAACGAATGCGCCGAAGGACATAAGTCTTGTAACAACACCCTTGTAGATTGCGCCAACCTCGGGGTCGTTTGCAATAGTGTTGATGATGTCAAGAGCACGGTGTGCGTCGTCAATATCAACTGCTGTAACAAAGATTGTGCCGTCTTCTTCAACGTCAACCTTACAGTTACATTCAGCACAGATTTTCTGAATAACCTTACCCTGCTTGCCGATAACGTCGCCGATTTTCTCAACATCAATTTTTGTTGTGAGAAGCTTGGGAGCGTATTTTGAAAGCTCTTTTCTGGGCTCTGCAATAACGGGGCACATAATTTCATCGAGGATATACATACGTGCTTTGTATGTTTTCTCGAATGCTTCCTTGATGATTTCGGGTGTAAGGCCGTGAACCTTGAGGTCCATCTGGATGGCTGTGATACCGTTCTTTGTACCTGCTACCTTGAAGTCCATATCGCCGAAGAAGTCTTCAAGACCCTGAATATCAACCATTGTCATAAAACGGTCGCCTTCAGAAATAAGACCACAGGAGATACCTGCAACGGGAGCTTTGATGGGAACACCTGCTGCCATAAGAGCAAGAGTTGAACCGCAAACTGAACCCTGTGATGTTGAACCGTTTGATGAAAGAACCTCAGAAACAACACGGATTGTGTAGGGGAATTCTTCCATTGAGGGGATAACGGGGAGAAGAGCTCTTTCAGCAAGAGCACCGTGACCGATTTCACGTCTGCCGGGGCCTCTTGAGGGCTTTGTTTCACCAACAGAATATGAGGGGAAGTTGTAGTGGTGGATATATCTCTTTTCAACGTCTTCGTCGATACCGTCGAGCATCTGTGCATCACGTGCAGTACCAAGAGTTGCGATTGAAAGAACCTGAGTCTGGCCACGGGTAAACATACCTGAACCATGTACTCTTGAGAGAAGGTCAACCTGAGCGTTGAGGGGACGGATTTCGTCGATGCCTCTGCCGTCTACACGCTTGCCCTCGTCAAGGAGCCAGCGGCGAACAACAAATTTCTGGAGCTTGTAAAGGCAATCCTCGATTTTGTCTGCCTCTTCGGGATATTTTTCATCGAATTCTGCGTGAACAGCATCGTAGATGGGAAGAAGTCTTTCGTCACGGATTCTCTTGTCATCTGTATCAAGAGCCGCTTTAACGTCGTCAATAGCAAATGCTTTGATTGCTTCGAAGAGCTCTTCAGAGGGGTCGTTTGATTCGAAGGGGATTTTTTCTCTGCCGATTTCAGCAACAATGCCCTTGATGAATTCAACGATTTTCTTGTTTTCTTCGTGAGCAAACATAATACCGTCAAACATAACCTCGTTAGAGATTTCGTTTGCACCTGCTTCAATCATAGCAACGAGGCTGTCTGTTGAAGCAACGGTAACAGTCATTTCTGTTTTTGCTCTCTGCTCGAGAGTGGGGTTGATAACGTATTCGCCATCAACAAGGCCGAGAGAAACGCTTGATACGGGGCCGTCCCACGGAATGTTTGAAATAGCGATAGCTGTGGAAACACCCCAGAGAGCGGCAATTTCGGGTGAACAGTCGGGGTCAACAGACATAACTGTTGCAACAACTGAAACGTCGTTTCTCATATCCTTGGGGAAGAGGGGGCGAATGGGTCTGTCAATAACACGTGAAGTGAGAACAGCTTTTTCTGAAGCCTTACCTTCACGGCGCTGGAATGAGCCGGGGATTCTGCCGACTGCATAGAGCTTTTCTTCAAAGTCAACTGAAAGGGGGAAGAAGTCAACGCCTTCACGGGGCTTGTCTGCCATTGTTGCGGTACAGAGAACTTCTGTTTCACCGTAGCGAACAAGGCAAGCGCCGTTTGCAAGGCCTGCCATTTTGCCGGTTTCGATAACTAATTTTCTGCCGGCAACTTCTGTTTCGAAAGTTCTGAAATCCTTGAAAAACATAATTTTACCTCAATTCTTTTTAAGATTTCCACCGTATGATTAGCAACAAAGAAAAACACAAAACGCTTGCGCTTTTCTTTATCGCTAACGCATACATCGGTGGATTGGATTTTTATATTTTACCCGAAAAAACGGGATAAAACCTGTTTTAAAAAACGGCTAACGGGACAAACGGTTTTCCGTTTGTCCCGAAAAGAGCAATTATTTACGAAGGCCAAGACGAGCAATGATTGCACGGTAGCGTTCGATGTCTGTCTTCTGAAGGTATGCAAGAAGGTTTCTTCTGTGACCAACCATTTTAAGAAGACCTCTACGAGAGTGGTGGTCCTTCATATTGTTTTTAAGATGTGCGTTGAGGTCGTTGATTCTTTTTGTGAGAACAGCGATCTGAACTTCGGGAGAACCTGTGTCGCCCTCGTGTGTAGCAAATTCTTTGATGATTGCCTGTTTTTCTGCCTGTGTCATTTTTTTCACCTCATTAATATATTCCCAAACAACCCAGCAATACGGTAGGTGAATGCCACGAAATTGGCTTACTCCATACTCCGAGTCATAAGGCTTTGATATTATATCACAAGGCTTTGTAAAATGCAAGTGAAATTTAAAAATAGTTACAAGGCTTTATTTTGCTTTTTAGTGCGAATTATAACAATCGTTTTTGAAGCAAAGCCTGTTAATAAATAAAATTTCAACCATTCAAAAACGCCGGAAATTCCGCTTGCAGAAACAGCAAGTGCATCGGGGATATGGCCGATAGAATCAACTGATACTATTTCCCATATAATAAAGGATAAAGCCAACGGTACCATTTCCAAAAGAACAAATCCAATGCCGGAGGCTATATAATTCTTTTTGAATTTTTGGTTTAATTCGTATGGCTTTTTAGAAAGCTTGATGATTGAAAAAACAAGGAAAAACAGAATCACAGCAAATTGTATCCAAGCAATCGCCAATCGCCAGTAATTTAAGCTGTATTCCCAAATTAAGGTTCTTTTTATGTCGCTCCAGGCTATACCCATTGTTGCACGGATAAAAATATCTGCAAGGGGAATAATCGCCCAAAGGCACCAAAGAGCATAATTGCTTTTGGCTTTATAAAAAACGATACTGCAGGCAAATAACGGCAAAGCAACGAAAAGTCCGAGTATGCCGAGGTTTAAAAAGATAAAAACAAAAATTGCGACTACACCTGCGATTAAAAGACCTTTTCCGATTTTCTTTTCTCTGTCATTTGTTTGAATCGCAGAAGCTGCTTCGGGTATTTTTTCAACTTCTGTTTCTCTTTCTTCATTTCGTATAAGCTCATCAAGAGACACGTTGAAAATTTCCGCAAGCCTAATTATTTTTTCCAAATCCGGTGTGGAGTTGCCGTTTTCCCATTTTGAAATGGATTGCCTTGAAACGTTCAGCTCATTCGCCAAATCTCTTTGGGACAGGTTGTTTCGGGTTCGTAATTCATAAATTTTTTCGCCGATAGTCATAGCTTGTCACCCCTTTGTTATGACATTATTATACTATGACGGGAATCGGTTTGTCTATCAAGAAAGCTTTAAAATTTAGCAACCAACAGTTGCAATTTCAAAAAATGCGGAATGCAGAGAAAAAATCCGCATTCCGCATTTTGAATTCCGAATTACATTTCCACCGCTGCTCTTTCAACTGAAAGACCTTTTTTGTAGCTTTCCATAAACAGGTTGAAGGATTCAACGATGCTTTCGTCCGGCTCAAGAGTTGTCATTTTCTGTGTTGCGAAAATCTTGTTGTCAAGGTAGTCGGGGAAGAGCTCGTTTTCTTCCTTGTTAACAGCGAATGCCGCAAGCACCGCAATACCCCAAGCACCGCCTTCGCCTGCTGTTTCCATAACGGAAACGGGTGCATTCATACAAGCGGCGAGAACACTCTGACCGATAACGGGTGTCTTGAAGAATCCGCCGTGGCCGAGAATTTTGTCGATTGCTACATTCTCTTTTTCGAGAATTTCCATACCGATTTTTATTCCGCCGAATGCAGTAAATGTCTGCACTCTCATAAAGTTTGCAAGAGAAAATCTGCTGTCGGGCTCCCTTACGAAAAGGGGCTTGCCTGTTTCAAAGCCTGTGAGGAATTCACCTGAGAAATAGTTATATGAAAGAAGCTTGCCGCAGTCCTTGTCTGCCTCTGCAGATTTTTTGAAGAGCGCCGTGAACAAATCACCGAGAGAGCACTCTGCACCCATAAGGTCAAGAACCTCTTTGAAAAGATATGTCCAGGCATTTATATCGGATGTACAGTTGTTACAATGTACCATAGCAACAGGTGCACCATCGGGTGTTGTAACCATATCAATTTCACGATGAAGCTTTTTAAGAGCATTTTCAAGAACGATCATTGCAAAAACAGATGTACCTGCAGAAACGTTACCTGTTCTTTTACGAACAGAGTTTGTAGCTACCATACCTGTACCTGCATCACC
>JAZRPC010000145.1:0-23227 GCA_045649005.1 Acutalibacteraceae bacterium | reverse complement strand
TATGATGCTATCGACGATGCTCAGCTTACTCCTGAACAGGTTGCTGACCTCGCTCTCGACTTAGTCGATAATGATCTGCTCGCAGGTATGGATACCATCGATCTCTCTATTGTTGGTGAACTCCGTCTCGACAGCGTTGATATAGTGACTTACGTCAGGTGATTTGCTCTGCGTTTTGCAAAAGCCGACTCTGTGCGATTTTTATCTATCATCTTCGTGAAAATATGTACCATTTATTTAGTGGAAATTTACAAAAAAACAAAAAGGTCTCTTTTTCGTCAATTTTCCACTTGAAATGGAGGGACATTGAGTATATAATTTTTGTTAATAAATTAGGTATTAGATTCTGTTTTTGTTAAGGAGATACTCAATGAAGCTTCTCAAAGAAAAAATCGTTGCCGAGGGCACTGCTATCGGCTCCGATATTCTCAAGGTGGACATGTTCCTCAACCACCAGATTGACCCCGTCCTCATAGATGAAATGGGCAAGGAATTTTTCCGCCTTTTTGAGGGTTGCGGTGCCACAAAGGTTGTAACGGTTGAATCCTCAGGCATTGCAATCGCAGTTGCTGCCGCAAAATATTTCGGCGTACCCGCACTTTTTGCAAAAAAGGCAACCCACAAAAACGTGGGCAGCGATATTTTCACCGCAAAGTGTTATTCCTTCACTCACGGTAAAGAATATTTAATGAACATTTCAAAAAAATATCTTCACCCCGGCGACAAGGTTCTTGTTATTGACGATTTCCTTGCGGGGGGCAATGCCTGCAATGCGTTGCTTGATATAATAAATCAATCCGGTGCTGAGGTTGTGGGCATCGGCATCGCCATCGAAAAAGGCTTTCAGCCCGGTGGCGCCGCCCTTCGCCAAAAGGGCTACAAAGTCAGGTCTTTAGCAATCATTGAAAGTATGGAGGATGGCAAAATCACCTTCCGTCCCGATGAAGATTGCTTTTGATAAATTCCAATAAAAACGGAGGAAAAAAGAATGAAAAAGTCAAGAAAAGTTCTCGCTCTTTGCCTTGCTCTTGCAATGGTAGTTCTTTGCTTCGCAGCTTGTGGCGATGGCGAGAAAAAACCCGAAGACAAACCCGAAATACTCGGTATGAGTGATTCTCCTCTTGAAGCACCTGAAATCAAAAAAGATTTTGATATCAAAAAAGATTTCAAAATCGGTTTCATTTGCTTGCACGATGAAAACTCAACCTACGACCTTAACTTCATTGAAGCAGCTAATGCAACAATCGAAGCTCTCGGTTTAACAAAAGACCAGTACATCATCAAGAAAAACATCCCTGAAGGTAACGAATGCTACGAAGCTGCAAAAGACCTTGTTGACCAGGGCTGCACACTTATCTTCGCTAACTCCTTCGGTCACGAAGATTTCATGATTAAAGCTGCAAAAGAGTTCACAGATGTTGAATTCTGCCACGCAACAGGCTTCAAAGCAAGCATCGAAAAGCTTCCCAACTACCACAACGCTTTCGCTTCTATTTATGAAGGCAGATATCTTGCAGGTATCGTTGCAGGTATGAAGCCCAACGAAATGATCAAAGCAGGCGAAATCAAGGCTGAAGAAGCAAAGATGGGTTACGTTGGTGCATTCACATACGCTGAAGTTATCTCAGGCTATTCATCCTTCTACCTTGGTGCAAAATCAGTTTGCCCCTCAGTTACAATGGATGTTCAGTTCACAGGCTCTTGGTATGACCCCACATTGGAGAAAAACGCTGCCGAAGCTCTCATCGCTAACAAATGCGTTCTTATCAGCCAGCATGCTGACTCCATGGGTGCTCCCGGTGCTTGCGAATCTGCAGGCGTTCCCAACGTTTCTTACAACGGCAGCACTTATGAATCCTGCCCCGAAACATTTATGGTTTCTTCAAGAATCAACTGGGCTCCCTACTTCAAATACATCATTGAATGTGTAAACACAGATAAAGAAATCGCAACTGACTGGTGCGGCGGTATCGCTGAAGGCTCAGTTGTTCTCACAGGTATCAACCAGGATGTTGCTGCTGAAGGCACAGTTGACGCTGTTAAAGCTGCTGTTGCTGACCTCAAAGCAGGCAAGATTAAAGTGTTTGACACAAGCACATTCACAGTTGACGGCAAAGCTCTTGAGGATTCAGACATCGTTTACGATGGCTACTATCATGAATCCGAAAAGGTTTCTGCTCCTTCATTCGATCTCAAGATTGACGGCATCACACGTCTTAACGAAGATTTCGGTGACTGATTAAACTAAAGAAAGGCGGAGGAAACTCCGCCTTTTTCAAGTTAAAAGTCAAGCGTCAAAAGCAAAAAACATTTGTTAGTGCATTTGGCTTTTTACTTTTAACTTGACATTTGGAGGTGTATAGTTTGGGAAAAGACATTGCAATTGAGCTGAAAAACATAACAAAAACCTTTGGCAATGTTGTTGCCAACAAAAATGTTAATTTATGCGTTCATCGAGGGGAGATTTTATCTATCCTCGGCGAAAACGGAAGCGGTAAAACCACCCTTATGAATATGATATCGGGCATTTATTTCCCCGATGAGGGCAGCATTCTCGTTGACGGAAAAGAGGTTTCAATCCGTTCCCCTAAGGACGCTTTCAATCTCAAAATTGGTATGATTCACCAACACTTTAAGCTTGTTGATGTTTTTAATGCCACCGAAAACATTCTTCTTGGTATAAAAGGCAAAAAATCTTCACCCAAAAAAGCTGAAAAGGAAATTCGTGAAACCTGCGATAAATACGGCTTTGAAATTGACCTTTCAAAGAAAATTTACGATATGAGCGTTTCAGAAAAGCAGACGGTTGAAATTGTAAAGGTGCTTTACAGGGGTGCAGATATTCTCATTCTTGACGAGCCCACAGCAGTTCTCACTCCCCAGGAGATTACAAAGCTTTTCGCCGTTCTTCGCCGCATGCGTGACGACGGCAAGGCTATCATCATAATCACCCACAAGCTCAACGAGGTGCTCGAAATTTCAGACAGAGTTTCTGTCCTCAGAAAGGGCGAATATATAGGCACCGTTGAAACAAAAGCTTCAACCGAGCAAAGCCTCACCGAAATGATGGTGGGTGAAAAAATCAGCCTCGATATTGACAGGCCCGAGCCCCACGACACAACAGACAGGCTCATTGTCAAAGGCATTGACTGCTTTAATTCCGACGGTGTAAAGGTGCTTGACGACATCACCTTCACTGCAAAAAGCGGTGAAATCCTCGGCATTGCGGGCATCGCCGGCTCCGGTCAGCGTGAGCTGCTTGAGGCTGTTGCGGGTCTTCAAAAGCTCAGCGGCGGTGAAATTATTTACAAAGACCCCTCCTCGGGAAAGGATGAAAACCTTCGCAACAAAACTCCCAACGAAATCAAAAATCTCGGCGTTCGCCTTTCATTCGTTCCCGAAGACAGATTGGGTATGGGTCTTGTCGGTAATATGGGCATTGCTGATAATATGATGCTCAGAAGCTATAAAAAGGGCAAATCCTTCTTTCTTGAAAGAAAAGAACCCAAAAACCTTGCCAACAAAATCATTACCGATTTAAAGGTTGTCACACCCGATGCCAACACTCCCGTCAGACGACTTTCGGGCGGTAACGTTCAGAAGGTTCTCGTCGGCCGTGAAATCGCCGCATCACCCACAGTTCTTATGGCGGCTTACCCCGTGCGTGGGCTTGACATCAACTCATCTTACACGATTTATAATCTTCTTACCGAGCAAAAGGAAAAAGGCGTTGCCGTTATCTTCGTCGGCGAGGACCTTGACGTTCTTATCGAGCTTTGCGACAGAATACTTGTCCTCAGCGGCGGCAGAGTAACCGGCATTGTTGACGGCAGAGGTGCTAAAAAAGAAGAAATCGGTCTTCTTATGACAAAATCCCACTCATCAGAAAAGGAGGGTAACTGATGGCTAAAACAGAAAAGAAAGTAAAAACCCCTCTTTTTCACATTGTAAAGAGAGAGCCTCTCCCCTGGTACTCTGCCTTGGGTGTTCGAGTGGGCGCTGTTGCAGCAGCTCTTATAGTGTCAGCGGTAGTAATCACTCTTTTATCTCAACAGAACCCTATTGAGGTTTATAAATCAATGGTGGAAGGCTCTTTCGGCTCCACTGTAAGAATATGGAACCTTCTTCAGAATTTGGCGATGCTTCTATGTGTTTCGCTGGTCGTTACACCCGCATTTAAAATGAAATTCTGGAACATCGGCGCCGAAGGCCAGGTTCTTGTAAGCGGCCTTGCAACAATCTGCTGTATGTTTTTCTTGGGCGGCAAAATGCCTCTCCCCGTTCTTTTGGCAGTGATGCTCGGCGCAAGTATTCTTGCCGGTGTCGTTTGGGCAATACTCCCCGCAATTGCAAAAGCGTTGTGGAACACTAACGAAACTCTTTTCACCCTTATGATGAACTATATCGCCATACAAATGGTTGCATATTTTCTCAAGCGCTTTGTTAAAAGTGGCTCAGGCGTTCTGGAGCCGATGCCTCAATACGGCTTGCCGGTAATTGGCGATATGGACTATCTTCTCAGTATTTTAATCGTCCTGACTTTGACTGTTCTTGTTTATATCTATCTCAAGCACAGCAAACAAGGCTACGAGATATCCGTTGTCGGTGAAAGTGTTAACACCGCTAAATATATAGGCATCAATGTTAAAAAAGTCATCATCAGAACTCTTGCCCTTTCAGGTGCCATTGCAGGTATTGCAGGCTTCCTCTTTATTGGCGGAATAAACCACACCATAAGCACCACAACAGTTGGTGGCAGAGGCTTCACCGCAATCATGGTATCATGGCTTGCAAAGTTCAACCCCCTGCTTATGACAGTCACCTCCTTCCTTATTGTTTTTATGGAACGTGGTGCTGAGCAGATAAGCTCGGATTTTGATGTTGACCCTTCAATTTCAGATATTCTCACCGGTATCATTCTTTTCTTTATTATCGGCTGTGAATTCTTCCTTCAATACAAAATCGTATTAAATAAAAACAGAAAGGAGGAAAAATAATGTTATCCTTTCTTGTTAGCGCAATCCGCTTGGGTATGACATTCCTCCTTGGCTCCACCGGTGAAACAATCACCGAAAAAGCGGGTCACCTTAACCTTGGCACTCCCGGCGTTATGTGCGTGGGTGCTGCCTGCGGTTGCTTTACCGAATTTCTTTATCTTTCTGAAACAGGCCTTTACGCTGACCCGTTTTTGGCAGTTTTGATTCCTGTTGTTGCTGCATTCTCCGGCAGCGCCCTGATGGGCTTGCTTTTCAGCTTTATGACCGTTACGTTGAGAGTTAACCAGAATGTTACAGGTCTTGCTCTCACCACTCTCGGTGTCGGTATTTCTGACTACATCATTTCACAGACAGGCCTTGCATACCAGAGAGGCTCAAAGTTTTTCAATGCTTCCTTTGAATTTGCAGATGATTTAGGATGGTTTGGTGAAATTTTCCTCTCACACGGCTTTTTGATTTATCTTGCTATTGCAATCGCCCTGTTGACAACCTTCGTTTTCAACAAAACAAAAGTCGGTCTTCACCTTCGTGCAGTTGGTGAAAACCCCGCAACTGCTGATGCGGCGGGCATAAATGTTTCCGTATACAGATACGTTGCAACCTGCATCGGATGCGGCATCTCGGGCTTGGGCGGTCTTTCATTTATTATGAACTACCTTAACGGAAACTGGGAATATTGCATCGATGCCATCGGTTGGCTTGCAATCGCTCTGGTTATCTTCACAGTGTGGAAGCCAAACCTTGCAATCATCGGCTCTATCGTTTTCGGCGGCCTTTATATTGCAAGCACATATATCAAAGGCTTCTCTATTCACGATAACGAGATTCTCAAAATGCTCCCCTACATTGTTACAATCATCGTTCTTCTTTTCACAAGCATCCGTGATAAAAAGAAAAATCAACCTCCTCAGAATTTAGGTCTTAACTATTTCCGAGAAGAAAGATAAAAAACGCCACAGTTATTCTTTTTGTGAATAACTGTGGTATTTTTGTTTTTTAGGGTAAAAATAACAGTATATTAATTTTAGGGTGATTTTATGTTATCTGCCATTATAGCTGTTATTTCGGGCGCTCTGATGAGCATTCAGGGTGTTTTTAACGAGGGAGTCACAAAGCAGACCTCAATCTGGATTTCTGCCGCATTCGTTCAGCTCACAGCATTTCTCTTTTGCGTTGGAGCGTGGCTTTTTACAGGCCGTGAAAGCTCCGTAGGTGCCCTTTTCAGAATAGATAACAAATATATGCTCCTGGGCGGTGTACTCGGTGCTCTTATTACCTACACCGTTGTAAAGAGTATGTCGGGTCTGGGACCTGCTCAGGCTGTTATGATTATTGTAACCTCACAGCTTGTTGTGGCATATCTTATCGAGCTGTTCGGTCTTTTCGGTGTTGAAAAAGTGAGCTTTCAATGGCACAAGCTCCTCGGCGTTGCCATATCAATCGCAGGAATACTTCTTTTTAAATGGAATAAATAAAGGACGTATCAAGCGATACGTCCTTTTATTCATTTACTTATTAACACTAATCTCAGGGGCGCCCACTACGCTGTCACCAAGAAACTCACAAGCAACGCCTTTTTTGTTATAAAGGCTGACGCTGCTTCCGTTGAACGCCTTGACGGTGTAGGTGTAGCTTTCGCCGTTTTTCACATTGGTGTCAACAAAGCTTGTTGAGCCGTCGGTTACCTCGGCTATTTTCTGCCACTTGCCGCTGTCTGTTTTGCGATATACTCTGTAGCCCTTTGCACCTGAAACATCCTCAAAGCCTATGCTGATGCCCTCCGCTGTGCTTTCGGCATAAACCTTGGGGGTTTTAAGGAAAACAATCTTTTTACCCGAGCCGTTATATGAGCCTGTGAGACTGCCGTCATAGGCTTTAACGGTGTAAACGTACTTTTTGCCGTCTTCAATGTTTTCGTCAACGTAGCTGAGCTTACCTGCACCCTTGAGCTTTGCAATCTTCTGCCAGGATGAATCGGCAGTTTTTCTGTAAACAAAGTACCCATCAGCGGAGCCTACCTTACCCCATTGGAACTGAATGGAATCCGATTTATTGCTGACTGACACAAGCTTTGGTGATGCAAGACATTTCACGCTTTCGCCTGCATAATACTGGCTGATTTTCTTGCCATCAACCGCTTTTATTGTGTAGGTGTATTTAACACCGTTTTTTGCTGTTTTATCGGTGAAGCTTTCTGCCGCTGTTGAACCGATACACTCGAAAGACTTTTTGCCGTCTTTTCTGTAAACCTTGTACTTATCAGCTTCTTTGACGTCGCTCCATTTTATAACGATGCCGTTTGCACCGTTTTTAGCAGAGCTGATTTCAGGCACACCTACCGACGTTTTTTTGCCATAAAGCTTTGGTGCGTGGTACATATTGATTGAATAAAGAGTCCAGCTGTCACCACCGCAATGGTTGTAGGTGTAGGTCTGTTTTTTGCCGTTATGAGCCTTATTGTGAGCGTAATCCTGTGAATAACCGGCACTGTTTGCACCATTGCAGATTACAACGTGCTCAAAATCGCCGCAATAGTTACATTTGTAAAAAATGGGGTCGCCCTTTTCAAGCTTGCCCTTGTTGTCTGCCATGGAAACGGTACCTCTTTTGCCACCGGTCAATGTGAGCTTGTATGCCTTACCGTATGTACCCTTGAGCGAATCATACAAAAGCTTTACAGTATCGCCGTAAACGTCAACACCGCCTGCCTGCAAGCATTTTGAAGCAAAATCGGCACAAAGACCGATTCCGTTATTCCAGTTTTTTTCGGCATATTTTATGGCTGCTGAAACGTTGTAGCAGCCGTCGGCTTTAGCCGCCGAGGTCTGCACGTTCAATGGAAGAATGCCCACTACAACAATGAGTGCCAGAACCGTTGAAAGTAAACGTTTTGTCATAAATTATCTCCAAAAGTTACAATTTGTAATCAAAAACGAGAAAAATTATACCACATTATGTAACCTTTGTCAAATTCAGCCAAATCAAGACAGAAAAAAGGGGTTAGGAAAAAAGATGCAGAACAAACAAACCGAGCAAAAACAAGGCTTCAGACTTGTTTTTGTTTGCCCGAAGGCGTACAAAGGTACAGGGAGCGTAAACAAGAGATTTATTAGGTTTAAATTTAAGATTTTCCGTTAATACTTTATGAAAACACACCGTAGGCGTCAGCCTAACGGTGTGTTTATCATTTCGTCTGAACGAAAACTATTAAAATTTAAACTGCATTGCACCTTAAATCTTTTAAATTTGGATGCAGAGTAAGGCACAAATGGGAGGGCACCCTGACGGGTTCCCTCCCATTTTAACGACGCTATGCGCCAAAGTTAATGATTTAAGGCTATTAAATCCCTTGTTTACGCTCCCTTGTGGCGAGGTTTGTTCGTAGCACAAAACTCAAGAATTTCGATTTTTATTAAAAAATAGGACTTTTATAGGCTTTAAACCTATAAAAGT
Organism: Acutalibacteraceae bacterium; assembly: GCA_045649005.1. GTDB lineage: Bacteria > Bacillota > Clostridia > Oscillospirales > Acutalibacteraceae > DTU089. The sequence continues at coordinate 14,777 of JAZRPC010000145.1, read as the reverse complement.
CCCTTTATTTATATAGTTTTGTGCGGTCTGCGCTTTTTTTACAGCCCCTTTTTCTTTTTATATTCGTGTTTAAAACTTGTTATAAGGGCAATAATTTTAAAAGGCGCTTTTGACACCGTACATATCGAAAAGGAGTGCCTGCCATGTTTTTTAATAAAGTTGAAATTTGCGGAATTGATACCTCAACCTTGAAAGTCCTCACAGAAAAAGAAAAAAACGAGTTGCTTCTCAAAGCAAAATCGGGTGATAAATTTGCACGTGACAAGCTCATAACAGGAAATCTGCGTCTTGTTCTCAGCGTAATACAGCGTTTTTCCAACCGTGGTGAAAACCTTGATGACCTTTTTCAGGTCGGGTGCATCGGTCTGATGAAAGCCATTGACAATTTTGACACAAGCCACGACGTGCGTTTTTCGACCTATGCCGTGCCGATGATTATCGGTGAGGTGCGCAGATATCTGCGTGACAACAACCCCGTAAGAGTCAGCCGCTCAATGCGTGACACAGCCTACCACGCTATGCAGGTGCGTGAGCGTTTATCGGCAGCTACGGGCAGAGAGCCAACCATTGAAGAAATAGCAAAAGAACTGGGCAAGCCCAAAAGCGAGGTTGTTATAGCCCTTGAATCCATAGTTGACCCCGTTTCGTTTTACGAGCCCGTTTTCTCAAACGGAGGCGACACCATTTTTCTTATGGATCAGCTTGGCTCAGATGAAAGCGACGGCGACTGGATTGATGAAATATCAATAAAGGAATCAATAAAAAATCTTCCGCCCAGAGAAAAGAAAATCCTTTCAATGCGTTTTATAAAAGGTATGACCCAGACCGAGGTTGCAGAAGAAATCGGCATATCACAGGCACAGGTTTCAAGACTTGAAAAAGGGGCAATAAACACTATAAAAAATGGGTAACCTTTCATTATATTTAAGGGCAACCACCCAAAGCGCAAAGCAAATTTGCAATAAAAAACACCCGCCGGAGCTATCTGTTAAGCCACGGCGGGTGTTGATTATTAGGATTTATTTCTCTTCAACTTTGAAGCCTTTTTTGATAAGGAAGATGAGGGGAATAACAACGAACACAGAAACTGCCGCCGCATAAAGGAACATACTGCTTGACGGAACGATTGTTTCAACACCATACTCGTTTGTATAGGTAACTGCAGAATTGCGGCAAGCCAAATCACCCAACGCAGGACCGATAACCATAGGCAGAAGAACTGTAAATATCATTCTGATGCCTTGGAAAAGACCCGCCTTGCCTTCGGGGATAAAGTCTTTGATTGCTGCGTTGAGTTGTATGCCCATGACCAGGTTACCAACCAACGTGGGAACAACGCCTATAAGAATAATGCGGATATCTGTTGAAGTTGAAAGAAGCAACAAGCCAACCGTCATAAGTATTGTGCAAGGAACAAGACCAAACGCCTTGTTTTTTGCAGAAAGCTTGAGAAGAACAACAAAACCTGCAACAAGAGCAGCTATAACCAACGCAGCCGTAATAATAACACTTGCTGAAAGAAGATTGTCGCCATTATCCGGAATAACAACATACTGAAGGTAAACGAGAAGATACGGGAAAAATACCTGATAAGAAATGCTGCTGAAACCAATGGCGAAAAGTGCGAGATAAAGGCGGGAGTTGTTTTTGATAACAGAGGGTCTGAAGCCATAGAAAAGATCCGCCCAATAGCTTGAGGAAACCTCGTTTTCTTTCACCTTATATTTGGGATTTTCAACAAGGAACAAGCCAGCCACACCGCAAGCGGCAACAACAAGACCCAAAATGCCAAAGAACACCTGATATGAAACCAAGCCCGACTGTGCAAGGCTGCCAACACCCATAACCGCTGCAACAGACAGGAAGCCGACAAAGGTAAGTGCTGTTTCAACAGTTGGCCTGATTTTTGGCGTTGTAATATCTGTCAACCACGCATTAAAGGCTGCATCGTTACTTGTGGAGCCCATAAATGTCATTATAATATCCATAGCGATAACTACCCAAACAGTAGTTGTGAGAATTAATGCTTCGCCGGTAAGTCCAAAAAGGCTTGCGATATTATCACGTGTGATGAAGCCGAAAAGACCCGTAACAATACCCCAAAGAATGTAACCAACAGAAATAAAGAATTTTCTGTTTCGCATTTTATCGCTTAGCGTGCCCATTATGAAGGTTGTGAGCACCGCCGCAACAGCTGAAAGAGCAACCATGCGGCTGATTGCCGTTGTGGGAGCCATTGAGCCAGCCATTGCTGCTTCTGAAGCGTTAGCATAAACAGAATTGTAGAGGAAGGTATTGAAATACATATTTTCAATATTCCACGCAATGCCACCCATAAAGCTAAACAGGCATATTGTAAACCAGGATTTTTTGGAAAGCTTTTCTTTAATCATTTCCCCTATTCCTTTCGAATTTTATATTTACCATTATATATAATCAACAACAAAAATTCAACAACGAAGACAAATATTTATCCCAAAAAGTGGAAATAGGTCAACAAATATGGTATAGTGTAAATATACGTTTTACGATAATGTTGTACACGGGTGATTATTGTGAAGAAAAAGAGCGGAAGAATTATTGCAATATCGATTGTTTTAATTGTTCTTTGCTGTGTAGTTCTTGTATATAGTTTTTTTAACGGCTATTCGGGATTGCATTTAAATGAAGAAGAGAAAAAAGGGCAAATCAAGGTAGCTTGTGTGGGCGACAGCGTAACCTATGGCTACGGTCTTGAGGATTGGCACAAAACAAACTACCCCGCTGTTTTGCAGACACTTCTCGGCGATGGCTACAACGTCAGAAATTTCGGCGACAGCGGAAAATGTGTTGAAAATATTCTTTTCCGTGACTACTCAAAAACCATTACATACTCACAAAGCATTGGTTACGAAGCTGATATTCTTGTTTTTATGCTCGGCACGAACGACTCCATCACCAACTATTGGAAAAATGAGGATGTTTTCAAAGAGCAATACTTAGCTTTGCTAGACACTTATCTTGTGGGTGAAAACCCGCCCCGGGTTTATCTTTGCACACCCACAAGGGCATTTTACAAGGATAAGAGTCAGACAAGCGGCCCCGCTTTTATGGGAATTCAGAATGACATTGTTGTTAAAATCGGTGAAATTGTAAAAGAAATCGCAAAAGAACGGGGTTATGAATGTATTGACATTTACGAATTCACAAAAGACCACCCCGAGTATTACAGTTCTGACTTAGTTCACCTCAACCCCTACGGCGCAGAGGAGCTTGCCAAAGAAATATACAGAAACATAAAGTCTGAATAAAACATATAGTTTGGTAAAACTAAGCAAGGAGCTACTACAATGGATTTAAGCGGTTATATTATGGATTTAGAATCCCTAATAAACAGATACACTATTTTGATTATTATCAAAGTGCTTTCAGTTTTCTTGATGTTAATTTTAGTTTGGTTGGTACCCCACATAGGGAACCCACTGAAAAAGAAGCACAAAACCAAGCGAAAAATAAAAATTGAAAAAGCAAATAAAACCAAAACCGTTATTGGTCAAATTATTATTTCCGGCTTATTTATTATTGTTGAAATATTTATTGTCGGAAATTATGTTGACACATTAAACAACCTAAAAAAAGATCTCAATCAAAATGCCTTCGTAGTTTATAATGGCGATGCATATTTGTGTGATGATTACCGCCGCACCAGTTTGTTGTTTAATTTATTTGTTGACTCTCGAAATGTTAATCTGGGAAACAGTGATGATATATATATAATTGATATGTCAATGACTGATGAAGGTTGGTTTAGGGATTCGGGAGATTTCCAAGGAAAAATTACATACGGAGAAAACAGTAAATTTATATTAAAAATCGAGTGAAAAATATGCAGTTTCTTATAATAGAATATCTCACAAAAAATCCGTTTCGATATAACGAAACGGATTTTTTATTATATCAAAATATATTCTGCATTCGCTTTTGTTTTGAAAATGACTGTATCACCTATTCTTTCAAAAGCAACTTCTGTATTATCCGCTTTATCTATAACGAACTCAATACCATAGCATTCAACTGTACACGTTCTTCCTCTGAGGCTCTTTATTATAAGTGAAGAAACCTTCTCGTTTTTAAGCTCAGCAGAAACAAGAAACGCACCGTCTGCACGAAGATTTTCAAAGCTCGCATCTGACTTATCCCAACAAGGGAACAATCTTATAACACCCTCGTAGCTTTGCATAAGCATCTCGTTGATGGTTGCGGGCACCATTGCAAGGTGCTCTATGCCACCGCCGTGGTGACGGAAAAGCTTGTTGGGAAGAGCGTATTCATCAATGTTCTGGTGGATTCCCTCAATAAGAAATGCGGGATCAACACCGATTCTTGCACCTGCAGGCAGATAGGAATTGGAGCCGTTATCGTCAAGACGTCTGTCATTGATAAAATATGTATTTCTTGCAATTTTAAGAAGCCCTTCGCCCGAATTGAAGCCTATCTGTGATGCGGGGTAAATATGTTGAAGACCAACTGTGTTTTCATCACGCCAACGAATACCAAAATCAGAATATCTGAAGCATTTTTTACCTTTTTTGATAAAGGTTGGAAAATCGCTGAAATTCTTTATAATATCTTCCCACAAAGCGTATTTTTCAGAATTAAGACCCATTTCCTTAGCCATGTCATAAACGCCGTTAAACAACAGCTTCACAAGACCCATTGAGTTAATTGCATTTACGGTATTCACCTGACCAAAGTGAGTGATATATTTAAAATCCTTGCCACGGTAATACGGAATTTCGTGAGCGGCATCACCTTTTATAACGTATCTACCATTTTTCTTGACAAGGTAATCCTCCCAGAAGGCTGCTGTATTCAACACAAAATCATAGTAATTCTCAAGGGCATATTCCTTGTCATAGGTTGAAAACCAATGCATAATGGGAATTACGCAAGCATAGGCGGCGTGGCTTTTCTGACCAAGGAAAAGAATGCCGTGCTCTTTGCAATCCGGCTGACTGTATACGTCAAGTGCTTTCGGCCCGAAGCTGACAGGGAACGCATAGCCCTTGCACCCAAATAATTTCGCCATTCTTTTGGCTTCATCACGCATCTCGTTAACGGGTGTCATATATCCGTGGAAAAGCTCGGGATGGTTTGAAGAGAAAATGCAATAATAGGGCGCCTCAAAGTTATAGTTCATATGGTAATCCCCCGCCCAAGGGAAAAAGTCGTCAGTTATAAAATTACCGAAAAGACCGGGGGGAAATTCAGCATTACCCATACAAGCCGCAAGGTAATACAGACTTGAATTGTAAAAGCCCTCGATCTCTTTATCTTGAAGGGTGACCCTTGATGCGGAATAAAACTCTTGCCATTTTTTCTCTGTTTTCACTTTGTCAACGTCATAATCGCAACCGAAAGCCAATTCAAAGGCTTTGGTTACGTATTCGTCAGCATCAAAATTCGTGGCAACCGAAACACAGTAGCGGGCTGTTTTGAAGCCCACCGCCGTACTTGAATTTATTTTTCTTATGCAAACTGCAACAGCAGATTCCCTATCTACCTCTTCGCCCGAAAATTTTCGTGAATAGCATTCAGCGCCATTTTTCTCGGATTCAGAATTTTTTGAATTACAGGTTTCGGGAAGATTAATTTCAACCTCAGGGAGTTCTTCAGAGTCAATTACCTTAATTTCAAAACAAACTCTGTTTTCGGGGGCAACGAAAAGCTCCATTTCCACGTCGCCGAATTTGCAAAGAAGAAGACCTTTATCAAAATATTGCTTGATATTGTAGTTTTCCAAATCAACATTTTTAATGCGCAAATCGCCAACGGTTTTTATGCCGCCGTCTTTATGGGCACCGGGAGCGAATTTCCAGAAATCGCACTTTGAAATGTGAATAACAAGGTCTTTTTCATCGTTATCAAAAACCACACCCAAATCACCGTTGCCGCTCATTGCACCGGCAGGTATTTTATAAACCACCTTGCCACCGTCAGTATTCACAGGCTTTGAGGTTATTTCGTTAAAATATGTGTTCATAGTATCACCGATATATTATTTTGCATTAAACATCAGAATTATTGCTTTCGGACCCTCGGGAAGAGTTAAGGTTATACCCTCACTCATAAGCTTTTCACCCGACATTTCATAAACCTTTTCGGGGTTGTCAATATCATACACCTTGTAGGTTTCTGAAGAAAGAAGACCGTTAAGTTTAACTGTGTATTCGCTATCGTTAACGTTTGCTCTTTTATAAATCAAAGTTGTGCCCGAAAGTGCATCGCCGGTTACGAACTCCATAGCGTGCATTTTGTTATTGTCAAAGCTACCGAAATCAAGCGGATAATAGTTGCCGCCCATCAATGCCCTTTGTTCTGCGTGAAAGCTGAAATCGGGGTGCTGATGTGAATAGAAATCCATAAGCATCAAGGGCATAATAGCTGATCTTGCGGCGTATTCATCCTGCATATAAAGGTTTGTACCCGTAATGGGAAGCCAGAAGGAAATACCGTAGGTGTGCGACTGTGTTGCATCAAAAAGGTCGGGATGATACGCACAGTTATAGTCGCTTCGCCAGAATGCGATACTGCGATATGCCATTTCAAGGTCAAGACGCTTGCCGCCCGATGCGCAGTTATCGATAATAAGACCATCGATATTTTCTGTGAGATAATCAAGGAATTTGTAAAGATTTGTTACGTAGTGGTTTTCACAGATACCTGTTCTGCCGCCATAATACTCCTGGTCTGCCTTCTGCCAGAATTTAAGGGGGGCAAAGTTGAAATCCTGACGGTAGATTGTTACACCGTTATCTTTCATAGAATCAAGAAGATAATCACGGTAAAATTCAAAAGCATCCTCGTTTGCCAGGTTCCACATCAGGTTATCCTCGCCGTCTGCAGAAATCAACCATTGGCTGTTTTCTGAGCCCACGCTGTGGAAATGTGTGCCGGGATAAACTCTTTCGGGCTCATACCAGAGGGTGTGCTTCAAGCCCTTATTTTTCGCATAATCTGAAAGCTCAGAAATGCCGTTATCGTATCTTGAGGTGTCAACAGTCCAGTTACCCACACCGTCATACCAGCCCTCGTTATAGCTGTACCAGCCGGCATCCATCCAGAATGCATCTGTGTTTTCATAGACGAAATCTGCTATTTCATTGTCAAGAATATTGATGATTTCATCAGATGTCCTTGTGGACATAGGACCCGCAACCTCCATAACCGTGTAAAAATTCTGTGTTACATTTTCAGGGTAAACAGAATCCATAACCCAATTTCTGAAAAGGTTGAAGCCCTTGAGGGGGTTTTCATTCTCATAGAAGCTGACAGAAACCAGCGGAGAACGCACGCTTTCACCGGGGAGAAGATACGCTTCAAAGCTTTCTTGCTTAACGGTTACGCTTGTTGCGCCATCGGTATTTGCCATGGCTGAATGCCACTGACCCGTCCAACCGATGCCGAGAACCATGCTGTATTCTTCGCCGTGAACATTAAAATACGGAAGATATGCCTCCGTGGGCTTGCCGTCGGTACCGCTGAAGGTTTTCTCTGAAGAGCTCAAATTCTTCTTTATAAGTGAAAAATCGCTTGCGGCGGTATCACTGCCCATTGAATAATAAAGCTCTGCCTCACCTGTTGCAAAGGAAGAATCAAGAGCATAAAAATCGCTGATAACGCCCGAATCGGTTTTGCCTGTATTTTTAATATATACAACCCATTGGCAGGTTGCATTCTTTTCAAAGGTTGTTGCCTCAACAGTAACCTCAAGACCGCTGCTTTTGTTTGTGAGAATAATGTTTTCGGTCAGACCGCCATTGTAAAGGTCCTCTGTTTTTTCTGTACGGCACTCCCACTCAGATGGGTTAAACTCTTTGCCGTCAACCTTGAATGTAAAGGGATAATTCTTTTTATCGCCGAAGAAATTGTCTTGATACCATTTGCGGCAAAGATCTTTTTCTTCGTCTGTTATAATCATTTCTTTTGCATCAATCATATCAAATTTAATGTTCTTTTTGTAGCTTAGTGCTTTTATGTTTTCAATGTTGAAAAGATAGATTCCACCGCAAGAAACAACCAAATACACAATCGCAAGAATAACGTTAAATATCGCCTGCTTCTTTTTTGCTCTTAAAATGAATGTAATTAAAAGAATAATGGCTGTCAAAGCAAAGGCTACGGTAAAGGTATTTATAACAACAGCCTCATTGAGGTAACATTCCTTGTTGATTTTTGCGTTAACGCCCCAAATCAAGCCTTGAAAAGCACCAACGCCAACTAAAAAAGCAACGAGCTTTCTTACCCATCCGCAATTTTTAAGCACCGCTTTAACGAACAAAAGCAAGAACCAACCAAGTGCCATTCCCGAAAGGACGGTGTAAAGATGAACGTCTGCACCGCTTTGACTACCCCCGAACACATACCACAAGGAATATGCCGAATATGCAAGAAGCCCCACGAAAATCGTTGTTATTACTGCTTCGAAAATGCTGTTATTGATTAATTTTTTTATTTTATTCATACAACACTCCCCTTTCAGAAAATCGGGTTTTCAATTTTGATTTATTATAACACAGTAATTTCAAAAAAAGAAGCAAAAACAAAAACATACTCTTCAAAATCAATAAATTTTTGCTTTTTGCTGTTTGTTGATTATTCAGTTATCAATGCTTATTTAAAACAGTTGGTTTTTCGCCAAAAATTCTTCCGCATCCTGTCGTGATTTAAAGACTATGATTTGTCTGTTTTCTTTATATTTTTCAAACAATTCATAGATATATGGCAAGGTGTCCTTGGGGAAATCTTCAATAAAACGCTTAAATTCAGGGTCAAATTCCGTTTCAAGCCACGGCAAATCATAGCGCCCCTTACCGATTCGCTCTTTTGCACCCTGTATGCACACCTCTGTCGGCAAATCAAAAAGAAAAACGGTATCGCATTCCTTCAGGCGCATTTCAATTGTTCTTTTATAGTTGCCGTCAATTATCCATTCATCTGTGCTGAATATTTCCGCTATACGCCTGTCAAAATCCTCTCTGGATATATGAGTTTTGTCTGGCTTGTGCCATATTGCATCAAGATAATAAAGCGGCAACCCCGTTTGCTTTTGCAGCTTCTCTGCAAAGGTGGTTTTGCCGCTACCCGGGCAACCGATAATAATTACTTTTTTCATACTTCCTCGTAAATTAAAATGTCATTATATTTTATAAGATATGATATCATAAACAACCCACAAAAAACAAGAGCAAGGAAGCACCTTGCTCTCACAATTTTTATTCCTTATCAACGATAACAACTTCAATTCCGAGGTCATCGAACTGACACAAATCTTCTTCTGATGCATCCCAGTCTGTGATTAAGGTGTTAAGCCTGTTTGCAGGACAGATGCTTACAATTGAATCCATTCCGATTTTTTCTGTCGGATATAAGCCAATAGCTTGCTTTGAGCTATCTATAACTGCATTCCAAAAGCTGATTGCCTGACTCTTCTGTATTGATAAACCAAAGCTTGCAGAGATACAAGCAGATGTTAAGAAGCATTTATCAAATCTCAAACGCTTGATTGTTTCAATTGCAATTGCATCATAGCAATTACCTTTGTTATCCATTTCACCACCAAGCATAATTACAGAAATATTATCGTTCTTTCTCAACTCCTCTGCAATTACAATTGAGTTTGTTACAACACGAATTTTAATATCAGCAGGTAAGTTTTGTGTCATAAGGTAACCAACAGATGCACTTGTAATAAAAATTACATCATTGTTTTTTATCATAGAAACGGCAGCTTTAGCAATTGCTAAGTAGTTATCTTTGATTTCACCAATGTCTTTGCAGGTCATTTTTGGTGGTTTGCTGAATGCGACCTGTCTTAATTTAATTGCTCCACCGTGAGTTCTTTTGAGAAGACCTTTCTCTTCAAGAATTCTTAAATCTCTTTTGGAAGAGTCATAACTAACACCAAACATTTCTTGAATTTCAGCAGTAGTAATGCTGCCTTTTTCTTCTAATAAATCTAATATAGCCTGGTGTCTTTCTTCAATAAACATTAAATTCACCTCGTTAACATATTACAAAAAATGACGTGCACTTCATTCCTTGTTGTTAACACAATAACACATTTATTCACGGTTGTCAACATCAAACCGTGAAAAAGTGTGCAATAAAGTGAATGAAAGTGAAAATAAAGTAGGGAATATGACCTACTCTTGCTTTATCTGTTATCGTTTTTTCCCAAATACTAGGAACATTGTTTTTTTGTTGTTTTATTTTTGTGTTTCCTTTAAATTTGTGAGCATTGCATCAATAAACCTATTTAAATCCACACTATCTTTTTGACTTTTTATGTATTCCAAAAGTATAGTATTTAATTCAGTTATTAAACATCTTCTCCCCTTTATAATTCTATTACGCGATACGTCAAGTTTTACCGATAAACCAACACAATTTATAACACCTAACAGTTCTGGAATATTGAGCGGAAGTAAATTTCTTAAAATCCCATAATTTTCAACTAAAATTCCTTTGTTATATACATATGAAGAATGCCCCTCAGCTTCATTGATATTGTTATAAACATATCTATAATCAAATAATGATGAGTTGAATAATTCTATTTTTTGGTCATCGTTGATAAAACAAAAATGAAACTCGTTTGCATAGGCCATTAAAAGTTTTTCGAAATATTGTAATTCTGAGTTTTCAAAAGCATTTTTATGATTTTGAAAATATTCTTCATATTGTATTCTAAATAAAGAGTTAGTATCAGTGATATCTACTGGAAAAAATAAAGTTGAAATTTTATCATTTTTTTCTGCATAAGCAAGAACTTCTTTGCACAAACCCGCATCATTACGCTTAGATTTAGAAGCTATTTGATTATATTCTTCTACAGAAATTTTAGGATACTTACAAAAGCAATAAAATCCTATATTTTTATTATAATTTTCAAATACCTCTTTTTCAAAATTGTAAAAATATGAAGTATTCTTACTTACATCGTCAATTATAAATTTTTTACTTTTTATATTATTTAAATAAAGCTTTCCCGTGATTTTTTCAGAAAAATCTTTACAATTTACAAGCATATACTTGGGATTTTTATTTGCTAAACCTAATGCGTTTTCAATTTTTGAAGGACAGGTATTTTGAATTTTAATAGAACTTTTAGTATCTTCGTTTCGTATTGTGATAGGTATGCGTGTAAAAAAGAATTTTTCAAGAAAACTCTGCAAATTCTGCTCATTTTTGAACACCTGAAAAAATTTGTTATATTCTAACTTGATTTCAGTGCCACAGAAATTGGGAGTTTCATGCGTATTTGTTACAACATATTCGCTATTTTTTTCTAATTCAATTTGATTTATTTCAGCACTCAAATAATGTTTTGTTTTAACAACAACGTTATCAGATAATAAGAAACAGGCCAAAAAGCCAATTCCATATTGTCCTATGGGTTTATATTGATGGTTTTTGAATAGATACTCACTAGATTTATAATAAGACTTGCCTACATTAAGAAAATGTTTTTTTACTATTTCCAAAGACATCCCGATACCAGTATCTTTTATTTTCACAGTGTTTTTCTTTTCGGAAATTGATACAGTAATTTCTGGTGCAACTAACATAAAATCTTCATTATTTTCACATATTTCTACCATTAGTTCACAAGCGTCAATAGAATTTTGTATTAATTCCCTAAGACCTAATCGCGGATCTCCATAGATGTTTCTTCCCATCAACAACTCTGTTATAGAAGCATAGTCCAAATTTAATCTTAAGTCAGAATATGTGAAACCTATTGTTTTAACTCTGTCATCAATTTTGGTACTAATATTAAATTTGTATTTATCATCTGCTGTTTTGGTATTCAGAAGATTATCACTATTTTCTAATTCGATTTTTATATCATCGATATATGATAGATATTTTCTATGTATTTTCGCGTTTTCACTTCTTCCATCAAAGTATACTTGAAGTTTACCATCAATATAATCTTTTAATTTAGTTACGTTATGGATGATAAAATGTTTTTCCCATTCTTCTTTGCTAAAACCATCTATTTTCATTACACGAAACCAAAGAACCGGTGTTCTAGATTTATCCAAATCCAAATAATCTGCCATCCTGAGCAATGCGGCAATATACTGTAAATTATAAGAGTATCTAACTTTTGTACATTCTTTAGACATATCATTTAGATAGGAATGTTCTTCTCCATGAGCTTTGCAGATTTCGGCAACATCTTCAGCATAAGGATAGTTATTGTCGAGTAAAAGAATGTCATTAATACTTCTACTATCAAATTTATAATCAATAAATTCATAAATCCTAGCAGCATGTGTTCTTCTTATTATTTCTTTTATAGCCTCATTTTCATCATTATCCGTAACCTTCAAAACACCTTCAAAAGTTAATTCATTAGAATATTTTATATTATTGTTTTTTATTTCAATTTTATCTTCTTCTCTAATTGTCATTCCTATATCATGAAGAATAGCAGATAACAGCATCAAAGTAACCTCAAAAGCATTGAATTTTGATATATTACTATCAAAGTCTTCCCCAATACCAAAAGCTAATTGCTCCATATATGACGCAACACGTAAGCCGTGATTCATATCATGCATAGTATAATTATCAAATGATTTTGAAATACCATTTATTGTTTCTTTTGTGAGATGATAAATTGTTTTGATTTGCTCTGCTAACGAATTATCATTAACTTGCACATATTTAAACATTTTCAAATTTTCTAGTTCCATATTTTCCTCCTAAAATCAATTATTTAACAAGTCTTCCAACTCTCACCTATATATGACAAAAAATTGCAAATATTTCACAAATTTATCAATATTTTGAAATTTCGACCTTTTGCACTATTTTTCGACAATGGTTTTGGTGAAAAAGACAATAAAATTCCAAAATTTTCCTTGACAAATCGGTTTCGTGGTGTTATAGTGGCAAAAAACAAATGAGGTAAAGGTTATGAACACATATCTTCTCAAAAAACAAGATATGCACAAATCCTGGCTTGCAAAGTATGATTATGATACTTGCAGGTCTATGCCTCTATACTCATTTCGCAAAAAGTAAACTTTTTTTAACGATATGATTATACCGGTGTAGGCTTACTGCAAAGCTTACACCGGTTATTTTTTATTATGCAACCGCCGATTAACCGAAGCTACAATTCTCAGTGGGTATTTTTTCGCTAGAAATCCCAAAAATGCTCGTTAATACACAAAGTATTGCCTGCGCTTTTTGAAATCTCTGACAAAAAACTATCTCACTGATAATTGCAATCCGATTTAATCGTTGGCTGCCCAAAGGAGAATTGATATGAAATTGTTTAATTTAATCAGAAAAAAGCTTTTTAAAAAGCAACCCGAAGCAACAGGAAATTTTCTTGTTGATTACTACAACACCCACGATGAAGATGTTCGTCTTTTATCCAAGCACGGTAGAGTTGAATTTTTGACAACGGTGAAATACATCGAGCAATATTTGAAAGATGGAATGAAGGTTATAGAAATCGGAGCTGCAACAGGCAGATACTCGCATTATTTTGCTCAAAAAGGCTTTGAGGTTGATGCAGTTGAGCTTATTGAACACAACATTGAGGTTTTCAAAACTAAAACATTACCGGGAGAGAAAGTCTGCATTAAACAAGGTAATGCTCTTGATTTATCGGAATATCTAGACAACAGCTACGATGTAACTCTATTGCTTGGACCGATGTATCATCTATACACAGCCAAAGAACAGCTCAAAGCACTTTCAGAGGCAATCCGCATAACCAAGCCTGACGGATATATCTTTGTTGCTTACTGTATGCTTGAGCCTTCTATGTTCGGTTGCTTCAAGAATAACAGAATAGACAAACTGATTGAAGATGGCGAATTTGACCCTGTTTCACTTCAAGCTCATTTCCCACCTCACGGAATTTTCAAGGTATATACAAAAGATGAAATTTTTGATTTAACAAATATTTTTGGTGTAGAAAGGTTGCATTTCGTTGCTACTGACGGTTATACTTGCCATATGAAAGAGTCCGTTGATAAAATGGATGACAAAACCTATGATTTATATCTCAGATACCATTTCAAAACCTGCGAAAGACAGGATTTAGTCGGCATATCACACCACACGCTTGATGTGCTGAGAAAGGAGTAGAAGCTATCATTAAATATCCGAACTACGACAGAAGCATACTTTCGATTGCTTCATCGGTTTTAAACCATTTCGGCGTTAAAGACTGCCAACACAAAACCTTACCCGAATTTGATGAATTGCTCCAGAAAGACTACAAAAATATTATAGTAATTCTTTTTGACGGATTGGGAACTTCAACCTTGAACTACCATCTCGAAGAAAATGATTTTTTGAGAAAGCATTATGTAACCGATATTTCTTCCGTTTTCCCATCAACAACCGTTGCTGCAACCACATCTATTTTAAGTGGCTATTCTCCATTGGAATGTGGATGGCTCGGCTGGGACTTGTATTTTGAGGAAATAGGCGAAAACGTTGCAGTTTTCAAAAACACTTTGCAGAGGAATGGCGAGCCTGCCGCAAAATACAATGTGGCTCACAAATACATACCTTACAAAAATGTTATGCAAAGAATTGAAGCGGTAAAGGACAGAAAAAGCGCTTACTGTGTAGCATTTTTTTCAAAGTTCCGTATCAGAAGTGTTGAAGATATTTGTAAGACCATATACAAGCTTTCTAAAAAGAGAAAGAAGAAATACATATATGCATATTGGCATCAGCCTGACGGTAAAATGCACGGT
>JAZRPC010000144.1:0-2289 GCA_045649005.1 Acutalibacteraceae bacterium | reverse complement strand
ACCCGATTTTAAGAAAAAAATCAAGAGAAGTAACAGAGTTTAATGAAAGACTCTTCACCTTGCTTGATGATATGAAAGAAACAATGTACGCTTCAAACGGTGTTGGGCTTGCAGGCCCCCAGGTAGGTATCTTAAAGCGTGTTGTGGTTATGGATGTCAGCGATACAAGAGACCAGTGCATTGAGCTTATAAACCCCGTTATAACTGAGGTTTCCGGTGAGCAGACAGGTAACGAGGGATGCTTGTCTTTGCCCGGTCTTTACGGAGTTGTTACAAGACCCATGGTTGTTAAAGTCAAAGCCCAGAACAGAGATGGTAAATGGTGCCTTTATAAGGGTGAGGGCTTGATGGCACGTTGCTTCTGCCACGAAATAGACCATCTCGATGGCATTCTTTACAAAGATAAACTTGATGAAGGCGAACAGCTTTTCAGAGCTGATTCAGAATAATATGATGAGAATTTTATATATGGGCACTCCGGATTTCGCCGTTGAGCCACTCAAAGCACTTTTAGAAAATAATTATGATGTTTGCGGTGTTGTTACCCAACCCGACAAGCCCGTTGGCAGAAAGGCTGTTTTAACTCCGCCACCGGTCAAAGTGGTTGCACAGGATGCGGGTATAAGGGTTTATCAGCCGCAGACACTTAAAAACGGCGAAGGCATCGAGATATTGAAAGAAACAAATCCCGATGTTGTTATTGTCGTTGCATACGGTAAAATTCTGCCAAAGGATTTTCTCGATTTCCCGAAATACGGCTGTATAAATATTCACGGCTCACTTCTCCCGAAATACAGAGGTGCCGCCCCTATTCAAAGGTGTGTGCTTGACGGTGAAAAATATGCAGGTGTTACGTCAATGCAGATGGATGTGGGGCTTGACACGGGTGATATGCTTTTGAAAATGCAGACAGAAATCGGCGAAAACGAAACCTCGGGCGAGCTTTTTGACAGGGTTGCAGTTATGGGTGCAGAGCTTCTTATAAAAACACTCGTTGCTCTTGAAAAGGGTGAGTTGAAGCCCGAAAAGCAAAATGATGCAGAAAGTAACTATGCGGCAATGCTCGACAAAACAATGTCGCCCGTCGATTGGAATAATTCCGCTCAGATTGTGCATAATCAAATAAGGGGACTCGATCCGTGGCCCGTTGCTTTAACTTATCTTGACGGAAAAACTCTGAAGCTGTTTTCGTCTGAGATTTCAAAAGACTTGAATGGCGGCAAAGCGGGTGAGGCAAAAGCACTCAAAAACGGTCTTGCAGTTTTTTGCGGTGACGGTAAAGCAGTTGTTATCAAGGAAGTTCAGTTTGAGGGCAAAAAGCGTATGAATGCCGCAGATTTTCTGAGAGGTCACCCCATAGAGGAAGGCTTTTGCTTCTGATTATTAATAATTTTTTTACAAGTTATTCCATTCTATTTAAATTTTATCTGATACACTGATATCGGAGGATGATAATATGAGATTCTTTTATGGTTTTGATTATTACTATGTCATTTTAGTTTTGCCGGTAATAATTGCGTCTTTGATTATTCATTCAAGACTAAAATCAACCTATGCAAAATACTCAGGCATCGGTAATGCACGTCATATAACAGGTGCACAGGCTGCTCAGATGGTTCTTGATTACTATGGTATAAGAGATGTGCTTATTGAGCATATTGGAGGTAACCTCAGCGATCACTATGACCCAACACAAAAGGTGATAAGACTTTCAACAGCCGTTTACGGCGGTTCGTCTATTGCCGCTGTTGGCGTTGCCTGTCACGAAGCGGGTCACGCTGCTCAGCATGCCGAGCAATATGTGCCTATAAGACTTCGTAATATGATTTTACCCGTATGTAATATTGGTTCAAAGCTTTCAATTCCGCTTTTGATAATCGGCATAGTGTCAAGCGTTGAGCCTCTTGTTTGGATAGGCATCGGTTTCTTTGCTTTCACAACTGTTTTTCAGTTTGTAACCTTGCCGGTTGAATTCAATGCAAGTGCAAGAGCGTTGAAGGTTATCGAATCTAACGGGTTGCTCACTTTTGAAGAAAAAAATGGTGCCGCTAAGGTTTTAAAAATGGCTGCAATGACCTATGTTGCCGCTCTTGCGGTTAGTATGGCACAGCTTTTACGTTTAATTCTTTTAGCAGGCAGGAGAAGAGATTGATGTCGAAATCGGCGAGGCAGATAGCCTTTGAAATTCTTTTGAAAATTGAAAAAGAAAATGCGTATTCAAACCTCGCTATTGACAGTGCTGTTAAGGTGTATAACCCCGACAGCACTGATTGTGCTTTTATTTCAAGG
>JAZRPC010000143.1:0-13920 GCA_045649005.1 Acutalibacteraceae bacterium | reverse complement strand
AAGGTCTTTTTCGTTGTCGATAAGCTCTTTGTCGCTGAGGTAGAAGTTGGCATTTTCAACACCGTTCTGTTTAGCAAAGGCTTCTGCTTTGCCGGGAACAAGGTCAGCAAAGGCAACAACCTCTACATCTTCGCATTTAAGGTAGCTTTGAAGGTGAGCTTCTGCAATCCAACCGCAACCGATGATACCGACTTTGATTTTTTTGCCTGTGTAGACTTTTTCTTCTGTTTGCTTTTCTTTGAAAGCGTCAAGAATGTTTGACATAATATACCTCCGTTTTCGCTGAAGCGATAATACAAATATAGATTATCACAATAAAAACAATCTTTCAATAAAAGATTACTTAGTTTTTGTACTTTGGCATAGTTGACAAATTGAGGTTTGTCTGTGTGGTGATTTTGACGAAAGGGAAATAATCTGTTGAAGAATTATTAATTAAAAAGTTGATTGTTTACAATTTATTCACACTTTTACCACATTGTAACAACACATTCGGGTTATTATAAAGATGCCAATACGATACGCAGGAAGACGAAATTCTTCTTCGTTCAAGAAAAGACCATCGCAGGAAAAGCGGTGGTCTTTTCTTGTGCTCTTAAACGAATATATAATACAATTTTAATAATATGTTTATTGCTTTTTTGTGGTGGCTATTGTATTATGTATTTATGTAAAAAGCTATGAATTGCAGGAGGTGAGAGTGTTGGTTATTTATCCCGAATCGTTTAGTGTGAAGCCTGAAACCGAGGCAACCATAAGCTTCAGAAATCTTTTTAACACAACAGCTCAGACCCCCGTGAAAAAGAATCTCACTTTGTTAAAGGGGAATTATGTTTTTCTCAGCAAAAATGCTGAGAGATGTGAGTTTTGTGTATCAAATACTATTCCCGAAAAAGAGTATAAAGGTAAAGACGTTAATATTCATAAAGCGGCGATAGTTATAAACGGTGTGCGAAATATGGAGATTGACTGCAACGACTCCACTTTTATAACAGATGGCAAGGTAACTAACCTTGTGCTGCGTAATTGTGATGGTATAACGATTAAAAATCTGACCTTGGCAACGGTTGTTCCCAACGTTCATAAACTGACTGTAACAAAGGCTTCACATTTTTATGCAACATTTGAAATTGACTCTGCTGACAATTTTGAAGAGGCTGACGGTGAATTTTATTGGAATATTTCAGGCTCCAAAATGAAGCTTACTGATTTTCAGGAAAAAGGTGGCAAGGTTATTACCGCTGACCCTTCAAACTATAACCATTTTGTTTCAATAAATAAGCATCCTTTGCACGGAGCTTCATCAATACGCCGAGTTGGTGACAAAACCTTTAACGTGAGGTTTATTTTGCCCAAAAATTATAAAGTAGGGCAGGTTTTTTACCTTTTTGCTTCAAAACAGGATGAAGTTGGCATTTTTGTTGAAAATTGCCGAAATATAAGATTTGAAAACGTTAAACAGAGCTTTAATTACGGTCACAGCTTTGTTGCACAGAACAGCGAGAATATATCACTTGAAAACGTCGATTTTTCACCAAATGCAAAGAAAGAGGGTTCTTTGACGTCGGCGGGGGATTTTGTGCACTTTAGTATGTGCAGAGGGAAGCTTGCTGTGAAAAATTCTGTGTTTGATGCCTGTGCGGGTAGCTGCTGCTGTGTTCACGGCGTTCACTTCAAAATTGTGGAAACCTGCAAGGACAGAATAACGGTGGAGTTCCCTAATCCCAAAACATACGGGTTTCAATGTATTCACGAGGGTGACACAATAGCATTTATTGACCCCGATACACTTCTTGAGGTTAACAGAACCAAGGTTCTCAAGGTTGAGTTGAGGGATAAATACTATTACGATATAACAATGGCAAGCTACGAGGCACCGCTGGGTGTTGGTGGCTTTGTTGAAAATATTTCTGCTTGTGGCGATTTTGAGTTTTTCGGCAACTCCCTTAACAGAATTTCGGGATTTGGCGTAAACGTGCAAACCCACGGCAAGATAAAAATTGAAAGCAATAAGTTTCTTAATACCGGCAAACCCGGTGTGGCTGTGCTTGATGATGCCCACGTGATTTTTGAAAGCGGCTATGTAACCGATATGGAAATAAAAGGTAATGCTTTTATGAATTGTGAAAGAGCGGCTGTTCTTGTTGAGCCAAACGTAAAGAAATTTGCAGGACCTGTTCACAAAAACATATTGATAGAAAACAACCTGTTTGTTCTGAATGAAACAAATGCAACGGATATCTCTTATGCCCACAACGTTACAATAAAAGAAAACACTTATGGTGGCGATGCTAAAAACGGTGTTTTTTCGGTTTGTGATAACGTGTCGGCTTTTGTTACGGATAAACCGTGAGTCAGGTGTTAGGAAAGTTAAAATGCCTGACTTGTGTCAGGCATTTTGGTTTTTTATTTTGCCTCGAAAGACTGGCAACAGGTGTTGTCAACTGATTTAGCGTTGCAGTTGCAAGCACCTACTTCAATTGCGTTTTTTGTGCAATAGTTTGCGCTCTGGCAATGGTATTTGCAGGATTCAACCGTGCAACCGATGCTGTTATTTTTCTGCTGATTATTCATTGATAAAACCTCCTTTGTGTTTTTAGTTTGCCCGAAAAATAATATAATAAACTGAGGGATTTTTTATGAAAAAAGAAACTGTTATCGAAAGCTGTTATTCGGTTTTGGGGAGAAAAACGCCCTTGCATTTTGATTGCGGAAAAATTTGTAATGGCAAATGCTGTAAGGGTGACGAAAAAACGGGAATGCTTCTTTTCCCGGGGGAAGAAGGTCTTATTGACCCCGATATTAATATAATTGAAACGACGCAAGGGGATAAGCTGGCGGTATGTAACGGCACTTGCGATAGAAGACGCAGACCGTTATCCTGTAGGATTTATCCGCTTTTTCCTGTAGTGTGTGAGGAAAACAGCAAAAGCATTGTAAGGGTTTGTTTTGATTACAGAGCGGATTGCCCGCTTTATATGCCATATCCCGAATATGAGTTTGATAAACAGTTTATAAAAGCTGTCAGGCGTGTTGGCAGATACCTTTTGCTAAACGAAGAGACAAAAGAGTTTTATATGAAGCTTTCCGAGGATTGCCGTGAGTATTACGAGCTTTTAAAAAAATTAAAATAATTTAAAAAAAGTGTTGACAAAACCATTTTGCTCTGATATATTATAAATGTAAATAGTAATCGTTACTACTTAACAAAGCGAGAGGAGATGGTCAAATGAGAAGTTCCAAACAACGTGATGCTGTTCTTGATGTTTTGAAATTGTCTTGCGACCATCCCACGGCGGATATGATTTATGAACGTGTAAAAGAAAAAATACCAAATATCAGTCTTGGCACGGTTTACAGAAATCTTGGTCAGCTTCAGGATGAAGGCTTGATAACCGTCGTTGAAAGCAGTGACAAAAAAGTCCATTATGAGGGCAACCTTGAAGACCATATTCATTTTTTGTGTAAAAAATGCGACGTTATTACCGACATTTTTTGTAAAAACGAAGTTCCGAAGGCTTTTGATAACCTTGGCCATCTGGTTGAATCTCAAAAAACGGTTTATTACGGAATCTGCAAGGATTGCCGCAATAATATATAAAATAATTAAAAAATGTTAATTTAAAGGAGAAAAATGTTATGAAAAAATGGAAATGCTTAGTTTGCGGTCAGATTGTTGAAGGCGAAAATCCCCCTGCAGCTTGCCCCCTTTGCAAAGCTCCTGCAGAAAAATTTGTTGAGGTTAAGGATGAAGAAATGACTTGGGCAGCAGAGCACGTTCTCGGCGTTGCTAAAGGCGTTAGCGAAGAAATTATCGAAGGCCTTCGTGCAAACTTCCAGGGCGAATGCACAGAGGTTGGTATGTATCTTGCAATGGCAAGAGTTGCTCACAGAGAGGGTTACCCCGAAATCGGCCTTTATTGGGAAAAGGCTGCTTACGAAGAGGCAGAGCACGCAGCAAAATTTGCTGAACTTCTCGGTGAACTTGTAACAGATTCTACAAAGAAAAACCTCGAAATGAGAGTAGAAGCAGAAAACGGCGCAACACTCGGTAAATTCGAGCTTGCTAAGATGGCTAAGGAGCAGAACCTTGACGCTATCCACGATACAGTTCATGAAATGGCTCGTGACGAAGCAAGACACGGTAAAGCATTCGAAGGTCTTCTCAAGAGATATTTTGGTTAATTAAACTCTTTTATCAAGATGCCTTTTTAAGAGAGTGGAGCAATCCACTCTCTTTTTAAAAAATAAGAGTATTATAAAATAATTTTATGATAGGAAGATCTTTGTGGCAGCTCCGATAAAGATAATTGACCGTGTTCATAATCTTGCAAGTAAAAATAAGTTGTTAACAGCTAAAGGTTCTCTTGTGCTAGCTATCCTATTTCTTTTAGGTAATTTTTTACCATCTTATTTAAATAGTAAGATAATAACTGATAAAAAAGAGTATATCTATAAAGAATATACATATAAAGGATACGATAAGGTTTGGGAGGGTAGCAAGAAATACGGCACTGAATATATTTATATATACACAGATGAGTTGAATAAGCCTATAACTGTTTCTACATTTTGCAATGATTATGTAAAAACAAATATATTGGCTAATCACGAAAACGGTGAAAAAATACAAATATATTTAGAGGAGTGGGACGGACCCACGTTTAACCATTATGCACATGAGATAGTGATTGATGGCGACATAGTACTCTCGTTTGACGATGATGTTCAAGCACAAAAAAAGAATAATATAGCTTTATATTATCTTTTTAATATATTTGCTGGGTTGTTAGGGTTGGTTGCTTTAGTGTTTTATCTGGAACACAAGGGTGTAAAAGTACCGTGAAAATTAATACATATTGATTGAATACGGCAAAGCATTCGAGGGTCTTCTCAAGAGATATTTTGGTTAATTAAGTACAGACGCTTATGAACTCATACGAAAGGAGGCGTCAAAATGAAAAATGCATTGATAGTTACGTTAGCTTTGATTGTTGTAGGTGGCGGTTTCTTTATCGGCGGACAGAAGTTCGAAGAAAAGAAGCACCAAGCCCCGGAAACAACAGCTTCACAAGCGGTGGTCGAAACACCTAAGGGGGAAAATGCAGTTCCCGAGACAACAGTAAAGGTTGGCCCCGAAGAAACTGTGGCAGAACCCAAGCCGGTTACCCCCAAGGAACCTGTTGTGGAACCGCAGCCGGTTGTTGGTGATAAAGAAAAACAGCCTGTAACAGAAACTCAGAAGGAGGTTGTTAAACCTGCAGAAAAGGTTCCGGAAACTGAGGCGAATGTTAACACACCCCCGCAGAAAGCTGAAAATAAAACCGAGTCTTCAAAGAAGATTTCTCGGGATGAGGCAAAAAAGATTGCATTGAAGCATGCAGGTCTTAAAGAAGCCGACGTGAGAGGCTTGGAAATTGAATTGGATTTTGAACGAGGCGTCCACGAGTATGATGTCAGCTTCGAAAGCGGAAAATACGATTATGACTACGATATAGATGCACTTACTGGCAAAATCAAGTTTTCTGAAAAGGAAATAGACAATTAAGGTCATTTGATGTAAGGCGATTGGTAGTTTTATAAAGTGGTTCGACAATATCGAACCACTTTTAGAATATTCTATCGAATCGATATAATTGAATAAAATCACATTTTTTTCTAATAATATAGAAAAAAGAATGGAGTGATTTTATGAAATATGAATGTCCCTGCGGTTATATTTATGACCCCGAGAAGGGTGACCCTGATAACGGTGTTGCCGCCGGCACGGAGTGGGAAAATGTCCCCGAGGATTGGGTTTGTCCCGTTTGCGGATTAGGGAAAGAGGTTTTTACCCAAGTGTAAAAAACAACCGACGGAACAGGTGTTTCGTCGGTTTTAAGAAAATGTAATTATCAAGTTCCGGGAGGTAAAATATGGATAAGACGGCATTGTTCAATTTATCATACGGTGTTTATGTTGTAACAACATGGAACAAGGGTGAGCCAACAGGCTGCACGGCTAATTCTGCAATGCAGATAACTTCAGCACCCGCCACTATTGCAGTTTCGATAAATCACGACAACTACACCAACGAGTGTATAAAAGACACAGGTGTTTTTGCAATCAACATTCTCGGCGAAAACGTTGATCCTATGATTATCGGCTCTTTTGGTTTCAGAAGCGGCAGAGACGTTAACAAATTTGAGGGTATTGAGCCCCTTGTGAAAGGCTATCTTCCTGTTTTGCCCGATGCTGTCAGCTACATAACCTGCAAGGTTATTGACACAATGGAAACAGCTACACATACCGTTTTTCTCGGCGAGGTAACGGATGCGGGCAACCTCAGAAATGACGTGCCGATGACTTATAAATACTATCACGAGGTTATTAAAGGCACAGCACCTAAAAACGCTCCCACGTACAAGGGTGAATGATATGAAAAACATTGTTTTAATCGGTATGCCCGGTGCAGGCAAAAGCACAATTGGTGTTATATTGGCAAAGTCCCTGCTTTTTGATTTCTGTGATACTGATTTGAGCATTCAAAAAGAAACCGGCGAGAGTCTTTGTGACACTATTTCAAAAATCGGCATAGAAGATTTTATTCGCCTGGAGGAAAAAGTCATTTGTGCTCAGGAGTTTTCGGATTCTGTTGTGGCAACGGGCGGTAGTGCTGTTTACGGTAAAGAAGCGATGGCAAAGCTCAAGGAAAACGGAATTGTTGTTTATCTTAAAGTGAGCCCCGAAGAGCTCCGCAGCAGAATAAAAAATATACATACACGTGGAATTGCAATGAAAGAGGGCACAACCATCAAAGAGCTTTATCTTGAGAGAGCCCCTCTTTATGAAAAATATGCAGATATCACAATTGAATGTGATGGCAGAAGCGCAGAAGAATGCGTGGATTTAATTGTAAATAAAATATAAAAAATGAACCTATCGGATTTCGATAGGTTCATAATTTTTATCTACCCCAGATTAACCAAAGGAGTGCATAACCTGTAATAACTGCGGCGAGGGTAAAGGGTACGCCGTATTTCATAAAGGTTGTGCTTTTTACTTCGTAACCCTCTTTTCTGAGGATTCCTATACCTGCAATGTTTGCGCTGGCACCGATGGGGGTAAGGTTGCCGCCGAGTGTTGCACCGCAAAGAAGACCGTAGTAAAGAAGCTTCGGTTCCATTTCCACACCTGCGGCGATAACGGGAACTATGGAGAGCATTGTTGCTGTGTAGGGGATGTTATCGATGAATGCTGAAAGAATAACCGACATCCATACGATTATTGTAAAAACAACAAAGGGTGAGCCGGAGCCCAGCTTTGCTATTGCACCGCCAATAACATCAATAACGCCCGCAGCTTTAATACCACCAATTACAATAAAAAGACAAGTAAGAAGAACTATTGTATAATAGTCGATTTCTTTGATATCTTTTTTGATTATTTCTTTGTTTTTCTTGATGAATATTTCTCTCAATGCACCGATTACAAAGAAACCGATACAAATAAGACCATTTGTGATGTCTGGCTTGTAAAATCCACCGGGAGCGGCGGCGCTTTTGTAAGGGATGAATGATACTGCAATAAGTGCAATAACCGTACCCACGAGAAGGTAGGTGGGTACATAATCCTCTACTTTAGTTTTTGCTTCAAAAGAAATAGGCTCTTTGTCTTTGCGGAACATAAAAAGAATTATAAGTGCACTGACAACTGCGCCGGCTTCAACCACCCAGAACATACCGGGTTTGCCGCTGTCAACAAAGAAGTCTGAAAAATCAAGGTTAGCGGCTTTACCCAAAAGGATAGACGTGGTGTCACCGACAAGCGTTGCCGCACCCTGTAGATTTGAAGAAACTGCAATGCAAATGATTGACGCAACAGGTGAGACGTTGAGCTTTTTACAGAAAGCGAGAGCAACGGGGGCTATCATAAGAACTGTTGCAACGTTGTCAACAAAAGCAGAAACAATGCCTGCGAAAAGTGAGATAACAACCACCACCCATTTCATATTCGGCATTTTGGAAATTAAAATGTCTGAAAGAAGCTGGGGCATTTTTGACTCAATAAACAGGTAAACTGTTCCCATTGTGCCGGCAATCATCATAATAACGTTCCAGTCGATTTCTGAGAACGCCTGCGAGATACCGTAGCTGTATGTACCTGTGGCGGTTGTGAAAAAATCAGCACCGAATAAATCAGGCTTTAGGGATGAGATAACTCCCAATCCAACAAAAATCAATGCAGAAACGGCAACAATGTGTGGGCGTATCTTTTGAAAAATCATCATCAAAAGATAGGTTATTGCAAAAATAACTAATGCAACAATTGTGATCTGACTCATAAAAATCTCCATTCCGGTGGATAAAAAAACCGCCTTTAATACCATTGGTATTAAAAGACGGTGGAAAGTTTGATTTTATATTTTTATATAAAAGGAAACCCATAACCTCATAAATAATCCGCATTGCGGACTATGACAGACTCCACCACTTATTTCGGTTACGAAAAGATTATATACCCTCACCAATGTAAAGTCAATAAATGTTATTTTTTAGACAAATTCCATTGATTTTCGAAAAATATACTATATAATTGTTTTTATATTTATATTATATTTATCGGTGATTTTATGAGTAATGAAAATTTTGTTCCGCAGTGGATTTTAGAGAGCACTACCGCACCCAACGAGGTCAACAAGGACGTTGACAAGATTGTTGGCGGTTATGTTGCCTCTTTTATGAAGCGTGGATTTTCGCAAAAGGATATCGGTTGCCTGATGGTGCAGGCTTTCACACAGCCTTTAGCTGAGGTGGAGAAAAGAATTGACTGTATTCTCTCTTGCGGTGAAAAGGGTGAAGATGAAAGTGCAAGAAAGCTTTGCATATATGCCGCATCCAAGGGCTTTTTGTTTGCGGGCGATGAGTGTGACCCATGTGAGGTTATCTCGCTTTTAAAGTCAAAATATGGCAATAAAGCCGCATTTGAAACAGTTCTTACATATCCTGAAATTCTTTCGGTTTGGAAAAGGGCGGATGTGAGAGATGATGAAAAATACAAAGAAGAAAAACAAAAAGCAGAATACATACTAAATGAAGTTGCAAGTGTTTTTTCTGAGTTATAACCGGAAAAATTGAATTAGGCGTACTATAGTAAACAACCCCATTGATTTAAAACCAATGGGGTTGTAATTATTTCATCAATTCATCTGCCAATTCTTCAAGCTGTTTGAGGTTTTCTTCATTCATTGCAGATTTTATTGTAACTGTTGTGTCGGTGTAGGTAATGTCCTTGCATTTTTCAAGCATACCCTTAATAACCTTGGCGGCGGTGGGGAACCAGCTTCCGTTTTCGATTATGCCGATTGTTCTGTTTTGATACTGTCTTTCACGCAAACCGTCAACAAAGGTTCGCATAAAGGGGAAAATATCGGAGTTATAGGTAGTTGTTGCAAGAACAAGCTTGCCGTAGCGGAAAGCATCTTCAATAGCTTCTGCCATATCATCTCTTGCAAGGTCTGTTACTGTTACCTTAGGGCAACCCTTTTCTTTGAGGATTTCTTCGAGCTTTAAAACAGCTTTTTTGGTGTTGCCGTAGATTGAGGTGTAGGCGATTACAACGCCCTCACTTTCTACGGAGTAGGATGACCAGATGTTATAAAGATTGATGTAATAACCGAGGTTTTCTGTAAGAATTGGTCCGTGAAGGGGGCAGATTTTTTCTATTTCAAGGCTTGCGGCTTTTTTCAGAAGATTCTGCACGGGTGCACCGTATTTACCAACAATGCCGAAATAATAACGGCGGGCTTCACACGCCCAATCTTCATCTGCATCCAACGCACCGAATTTGCCGAATCCGTCGGCAGAGAAAAGGATTTTATCCTGAGCATCATAGGTGACAATAACCTCGGGCCAATGCACCATTGAAGCAGTTACAAAGGTGAGCACACGTCCGCCCAAATCAAGGGTATCGTTTTCGCCGACGATTATTTGCCTGTCTTTGTAATCCGTGCCAAAGAAATTGCTTATCATAGCAAAAGCCTGCTTTGATGCAACAATCTTTGCGTCAGGATATTTTTCCATAAAAGCATCAACACTTGCGGAGTGGTCCGGCTCCATATGTTGGACGATGATGTAGTCGGGTGCATCACCTGAAAGTGCGACATTTATGTTATCAAGCCATTCATTTGTAAAGTTGATATCTACGCTGTCCATAACAGCGACCTTTTCGCCTTTTATGATATATGAGTTGTATGCCATACCGTTTGGCACAACATACTGACCCTCAAACAAATCAATTTTATGGTCGTTTACGCCAACGTAGATAACTGAATCCGTAATTTTCATTATTAAACCCCATTTTTTTATATTCTTATATAATAATACACATTTTTTACAGTTTTTTCAATGGTAAATACTGTTTTTACTCAATAATTGTGTTATAATTCTTTTATATTAGCAACGAGGTGTTTGTTTATGACAAATAAAGAAAAATTACATTCCGGAGATATATATTACCCAAGCGGTGACGATATAATGGTGGAGCAGTTAGGTTACTTGGATAAGCTCTATGATTTTAATATGACAAGACCGAGTGAATTGCCTAAAAGGGAAGAAATGCTTAAAGAGATGTTTGCAGAAATTGGCGAGGATTGTTATATTGAGCCGCCGTTTCACGCTAATTGGGGCGGTCACCACGTTCATTTCGGGAAAAGTGTTTATGCAAACTTCGGTCTGACTATGGTTGATGATACACACATTTATGTTGGTGATTACACCATGTTTGGTCCCAACGTTGTTGTGGCAACGGCGGGGCACCCGATACTTCCGGAGCTTCGTGAAAAGGCTTATCAATATAATATGCCCGTTCACATCGGCAGAAATTGTTGGATTGGCGCAGGGGCTATAATTCTGCCCGGGGTTACAATTGGTGACAACACCGTTATAGGTGCGGGCAGCGTTGTTACAAAGGATATCCCCGCAAACGTTGTGGCTGTTGGCAACCCCTGCAAGGTGCTTCGTGAAATAGGCGAGCACGATAAGGAGTTTTATTTCAAGAACAGAAAAATAGACTACAAAAATCTGTGACGGTTTTTGTTGAATATTAAAGAATACTGTCGTTGACAAAAGGAAAAACAAGCAATATAATTTATGTATAACCTTGAAAGGAGCATTATTATGGGTTTATTTAATAAACAGGCTCAGAACGTTGTATTATCAGAAAAAGATAAGCTTCTCAAACGCTACAACGGGGCTTGTATGAACATTTTACTTGTCGTTATTTTTTCTGCGGTGAACGTTGGATTGCTCATTTTCGGCAGTGATTCATATTTCCTTTTCTCTGCATCAATTCCATATTATCTGCCTATGTTCGGAATGCTGTACACAGGCAAATATCCTGCAGAGTTCTATGACGAATCCTGGGCGGGCTTCGAGTTTTTCGGCGAAGGCTTCTACACGGCAACAATAGTTATTGCTGCTGTTATCATTGCTATGTATCTTCTTTGCTTTTTCCTCTCGAAAAAGAAGGGCTACGGCTGGCTTATTATTGCAATTGTTCTTTTCGCACTTGATACGGCGGCAATGTTCTATTTAGTGGGCTTCTCTTCAGAATCAATTATTGATATTCTTTTCCACGGTTGGGTAATCATTTCTTTGGCAAGTGGTATTTCTGCCGGCAAGAAATTGAAGAATATATCTGACGAGGAAGCATTTTTCGGTGCGGCGAACCCCGCATATCAATACAACCCCCAGATGGGTTACCCTGAAAATGCTCAACAGGAAATCCCTTATGCTAACCAGACTGTAGCACCCAACGAAGATACCTCTCCCGAGGCTGTTCAGAAAAATATTGAGCAATAATAAAAAATAAACCCTCGCAGATGCGAGGGTTTATTTTTTACTCTATGGTTTCAATATCATAAGGTGTTGTCTGATATACGAAATAGTTGAGCCAGTTTGAATAAAGAAGATTAGCGTGGGAGCGCCACGTGTTCAAGGGCGCTTTTGTTATATCATCGTTGGGGAAATAGTTTTTCGGCATTTTTATATCAAGGCCTGCATCCTTGTCACGAAGAAACTCGTTTTTGAGAGTTTCTGTGTCATACTCCGAGTGACCGGTAACAAAAATCTGTTTGCCGTTTTCGGTTGTTACGATATACACGCCTGCTTCATCCGATGAAGCAAGTATTTTAAGGGCGGGGACATTTTCAATCTCTTCCCTCTTAACGGTTGTGTAGCGTGAGTGAGGAACCTTGAATTCGTCATCAAAGCCTCTTAAAAGAATTGATTGCTTGTAGTCTGCCGTGTGGTTGTAAATTCCCGAAAGCTTTTCGGGGAGGGGATATTTCTTTATTCCGTAGTGGTAGTAGAGCCCCGCCTGTGCACCCCAACAGATGTGAAATGTGCTTGTTACGTGAGTTTTTGACCACTCCATTATTTCGCAAAGCTCTTCCCAATAGGTGACGTCTTCAAACTCCATTTTTTCAACGGGTGCACCTGTGATGATAAGACCATCGAATTTTTGGTGTTTTACGTCGTCAAAGGTTTTGTAGAACGCTAAAAGATATTCCTTTGGGGTGTGCTTCGGAACGTGTGATTTCGTGTGTATAAGCTCAAATTCAACCTGCAAGGGGGAGTTACCCAAAAGGCGTGAAAGCTGAGTTTCTGTTTCCGTTTTCTTCGGCATGAGGTTTAAAACCAGAATTTTCAACGGACGGATATCTTGAGTAATCGCACGGGAGTCTGTCATAACGAATATATTCTCTTTTTCGAGAATTTCAACTGCAGGCAGCTCGCTGTTTAATTTAATAGGCATTCCTCATACCTCCTTTTCGTTATAATGTAGGGTACGGTCTTGACCGTACCGCTTATATTATTCACCGAGTGCTTGCTGAATATCAGCGATAAGGTCTTCTGCGTTTTCAAGACCGCAGGAAAGACGAACGAGGTTTGCGGTGATGCCACACGCTTCAAGCTCGTCATCGTTCATCTGGCGATGGGTTGCACTAGCGGGGTGCAGGCAGCAGCTTCTTGCGTCGGCAACGTGGGTTTCAATGGCAATGAGTTTGAGCTTTTTCATAAACTCCTCTGCCGCTTTTCTGCCACCCTTGACACCGAACGAAACAACACCGCAGGTGCCGTTGGGAAGATATTTCTGCGCAAGCTTGTAGTATTTGTCGTTCTCAAGACCTGCGTAGGTAACCCACTCGATTTTATCGCTTGCCTCAAGGAATTTTGCAACAGCAAGACCGTTTTCACAATGGCGCTTCATTCTTACGTGAAGGCTTTCAAGACCAAGGTTGAGATAGAATGCATTCTGAGGTGACTGAATTGAGCCAAAGTCTCTCATAAGCTGTGCTGTAGCTTTAGTGATGAATGCACCCTCTTTGCCGAATCTTTCGGCATAGGTGATGCCGTGATAGCTGTCATCGGGGGTGCAAAGACCGGGGAATTTGTCTGCGTGAGCCATCCAGTCGAATTTGCCTGAGTCAACAATGCAACCGCCAACAGCGGCACCGTGACCATCCATGTATTTTGTTGTTGAGTGGGTAACAATGTCTGCACCCCACTCAAAGGGACGGCAACCAACGGGGGGTGCAAATGTGTTATCGATAATAAGCGGAACGCCGTGAGCGTGCGCCGCATTTGCGAATTTTTCAATATCAAGAACTGTGAGGGCGGGGTTTGCGATTGTTTCGCCGAAAACAAGCTTTGTGTTTTCGTCAAAGTACTTTTCGATTTCTTCGTCGCTCATGCTCTGGTTTACGAAACGAACTTCGATGCCAACTCTCTTGAGTGTTACGGCAAAGAGGTTGATTGTTCCGCCATAGATGGTGGAAAGGCAAACGAAGTTATCACCTGCGTTTGCGATATTGAGAATACAAGCAAGACTTGCCGCCTGACCTGATGACGTACACATAGCGCCAACGCCGCCTTCAAG
>JAZRPC010000142.1:0-15091 GCA_045649005.1 Acutalibacteraceae bacterium | reverse complement strand
TATGGCAATAGACCAATATCACGTGAAGGAATTCGCGCTTTGCGGAGGTGTAGCCGCGAACTCTCACCTTAGAAAAAGACTAAAAGATCTCGCTATAGCGAAAAATGTAAACATATTTTTACCAAATATATCACTTTGCGGTGATAACGGAGCTATGATAGGAGCTCAAGGTTATTACGAATTCATATCCGGAAACATAGCGGATTCCTCACTGAACGCCAGCGCGTGTGACAGCTCGGATTAAACGAAAGGAAATAGGAATGGAAAGTATAGATAAATTAAACGGCACGTTTGGCAGAAAGCACACCGATATAAAGCATACGGTTTCTTCTGCAGTAATAAGGCGTTTGCCTAAATACCACAGATGTCTTGGCGACCTGCTAAAAGAAGGAAAACTTAGAATATCCTCCTCGGAGCTCTCTGAAATAATGGGGCTTACCGCATCTCAGATTCGTCAGGATCTTAACTGCTTCGGCGGTTTTGGTCAGCAAGGCTACGGCTATAACATTGAGCAGTTATACAACGAAATTGGCAATATTCTTGGTATCAATCAGAGATCTAAAGCAATAATGATTGGTGCGGGTAACCTTGGGCACGCAATAGCCACTCACCTCAGATTTGAAAACAGAGGCTTTGATTTGATTGGCATATTTGATAACAACCCAAACGTTATCGGCACAACTATCGGAAACAAAACAGTTATCAGCTCAGACGAGCTTGAAGACTTCTGCCAAAAAGAAAATCCAGTTGTTGCCATTTTGTGCATACCCGCTGAATACGCCGCTGAAAACGCCGACAAATTAGTTTCTTTAGGAATCAAAGGCTTTTGGAACTTCACCCAATACGACCTCGTTCACAGATACGAGGGTATTGCAGTTGAAAACGTTCACCTTGGTGATTCTTTGATGACTCTTTGTTATCAAATAAACAGCTTACCGCAAAACTCGGGTGACAACTCATGAAAAAGCTGATGGATATTGACATTGCTGATATAGTACCCTTTTCAAAAGGTATTATAGTAGCAAGAAAAGACACTTTAAAAAGCGGTAAAACAAAAATATCATTTTTCACCTATGATGTTAAGCTTGAGCGCCCCACAGCAAGCACAAGAAGCGTTTATATGCTCAACAAATTTGGTGAAAACTATGAAGAAATAGAGAAACAATTAAACGACTTTATTTATTGCGATGCGGCGATTTTACCCAATAATCACGTTGCTGTTGTTTATGCCAGTGGTGAAATTGGTTTATTCAATGATAAAGGCAAGTTATATTGGACAGGCGATTTATTATATAAAAATTGCCCTGTAAACGGTGTTGCAGGCGAAGGTAAATATCTTTGGTGTGTAGTACCCGAAGGTAATTGTATCGTCAGATACTCTCCTTCAACAGAAAAAATTGTATTGAGAATCGGTGGAGACAGCTCTACGGCATTCTTAAACCCGGTATCCATTTCGTCATATGACGAAAAGCTTTACATCTGTAACTATCAATCCCGAAAAATCAGAACGGTTAACCTGAAGGATTTTTCAGTGGCAGATTACAAAACATTCGAAGAACCTGTGTTCAGATTTATAAAAACAAATGACCGTGAAATTGTTGAGCTTGAATCAGGCGTTTATATGCTTTGATTATACGACAAATTTCAACAAACCTCTTTACAAAGTTTTATTAAAGTATTAAAATATATTTAGATAAACTTTTAAATTGATCCGAGAGGTCTATAAGGTTTTTGTTTGAGTCTATGCCTTGTCGCACCTTGCGGCAAGGCTTTTTTTTGAGGTTAAATTATGAAATATAAAGCTGAAATAATGGACGAAGCAATGGTTGATCGTGCTTTGGTCAGAATAGCCCACGAAATAATTGAAAGAAACAAAGGTACGTCCAATTTGTGCCTGATCGGTATTAAGAGCCGAGGTATTCCCCTATCAAAAAGAATTGCTGCAAACATTGAAAAAATAGAGGGCGCAAAAATATCTGTGGGTGAGCTTGACATTCAGCATTATCGTGATGATTTATCAGAAACAAGCGAATTACCAACTGCAACTCCCCCGTCCTTTGAGTTTGATGTTACCGGGAAAGATATCATCCTTGTTGATGACGTTCTTTTTACAGGGCGAACCGTGCGAGCCGCAATTGAAGGTGT
The DNA here is from genome assembly GCA_045649005.1 of Acutalibacteraceae bacterium. Taxonomy (GTDB): domain Bacteria; phylum Bacillota; class Clostridia; order Oscillospirales; family Acutalibacteraceae; genus DTU089. The sequence goes on along the minus strand of JAZRPC010000142.1, from coordinate 12,946 downwards.
ATTTAGCGCCGGCAGACCCTCCGGTATTCAGCTTGCAATACTTGTCGACAGGGGTCACAGGGAGCTTCCATTCAGGGCTGATTACGTTGGGAAAAACGTTCCAACTTCAACATCTGAAATGATTTCAGTTCACCTGACTGAGGTTGACGGTGAAACTTGCGTAAAGCTGTTCCAAAAATTGTATTAATGCCTTTTGGCTTTAATAAATAAATTACGGAGGTTTTTTATGAAACTTATCTACGATGTAAAAGACAAGCCCAAATTAGGCGAACTTATAATCTTCGCTATACAACAGTTACTTGCTATTATGGCGGCAACACTTGTTGTTCCCGTTATCATCAACAGCGGTAACGAAGCCTTGGCAAGCACTCAACCTATGAGCTCTGTTGCGGCACTTTTCGGTGCAGGTTGCGGCACATTGGTTTACCTTATGTTCACAAAAATGAGAAGCCCCGTATTCCTTGGCTCTTCATTTGCGTTTCTCGGTTCAATGGCAGCTGCCTTTGCCGGTGCAATATCCGTTCAGGTTGGTTATTTAGGCATTATTCTTGGTGCAATTTTTGCAGGTTTAGTTTACGTTGTTATTGCAATTATCGTTAAATTTGCAGGCGTTAACTGGATAAACAAGCTTATGCCGACAGTTGTAATCGGCCCAACAGTTGCAATAATCGGTCTTTCATTAGCTGGCAACGCTATCGGCGACATGTCAAAAGGAAGTTATCTTGTTAATGGTGCACCAACAGCATCACCTATCGTAACAATCATTTGCGGTGTAGTTACACTTCTTGTTGTTTGCTGTTCTTCAGTTTACGGCAAAAAAATAGGTAAGCTTATCCCCTTTATCATTGGTATTCTCGCCGGTTATGCAACTGCCGCTGCTTTCACTGCAGTTGGCTACGCAACAGGTAACGAAGCTCTTATGGTTTCAAACTTTGCACCAATAACCGCACTTTTTGCAGATGGAGTTACTATTAACTCTTTCTTCACTCTTCCTGATTTCACCTTTGTGACCGCTCTCAAAGGTCTCAAAGACATTAACGCATCGTATATCGTGTCTGTTATTGTTGCTTATGTTCCCGTTGCATTTGTTGTTTTCACTGAACATATTGCTGACCACAAGAATATTTCTTCAATTATCGAAAAGGATCTTCTTAAAGACCCCGGTCTATCAAGAACTCTTCTCGGTGATGGTATAGGTTCAATGGTTGGTTCTTTGTTTGGCGGTTGCCCCAATACAACATACGGTGAGTCTGTTGGATGCGTTGCAATTACAAGAAACGCTTCAGTTTATACAATTCTCACAGCAGCAATTATGGCAATTGTTATTTCCTTTATTTCACCCTTTGTTGCCTTTGTTAACTCAATCCCCTCTTGTGTAATGGGTGGCGTTTGTATGGCGCTTTATGGCTTTATAGCTGTCAGCGGTCTTAAAATGGTTCAGAAGGTTGACCTTGAAGATAACAGAAATCTTTTCGTGGTATCAGCTATTCTTATTGCAGGTATCGGCGGTCTTACATTAACCTTTGGAAAAGTGACAATCACCTCAATTGCCTGTGCACTTATTCTTGGTATCATTGTTAACACTGTTCTTTCTCTTAAAAAGACAAAGGAAACTAACGAATAAGATTGACAGTTAACCTTAGTTATTATATAATTAAATAAACTAAAAAGGCATTGCACTAAAATGTGTAATGCCTTTATTAAAAGGTGGTATTCTATGGTTTTCTCTGCAGAAAACAGTAAGTTTTCGCTTGCTGTAAAAGAGATGGGTGCAGAACTTACTTCTCTTAAATCAAAAAAAACAGGTATTGAATATATATGGTGCGGTAATACAGATATATGGTATGGTCAATCCCCTATTCTTTTCCCCATAATTGGCAGACTTCTTGATGATAAATACATTTGGGATGGTAAAGAATATTCAATGGAGAAACACGGTATCGTGAGAAAAAGGCCGTTTACTTTGGTTGAAAAAACTGAAGATTCTCTTATATTTGTTATTAATGATGACGATGAAACATGGAAGAGTTATCCCTGTAACTTTGAATTAACAGTTGAATTTAAATTGACAGAAAACGGATTAAAGGTTACACATACCATCAGAAACTTAACCGATGAAGTTATGTATTTTTCATTCGGTGCACACCCCGGTTTTAATTGTGAAATCGGTGATTATCTTGAATTTAATAAAGATAATTCTCTCGTAACTGAAAGGATAGACCACGAATCAATTCTTATTGATGAAACATTCCCTGTCGCTATGGACGGAAATAAGATTGAATTAACTAAGGATTTATTTATTGATGACGCTTTGATTTTAAGCAAATTTGACTCTGATTCTGTTTCAATCAAAAGTAATTCACATGATAGAGTTATAAAATTTGACTTTAATTCACCTTTCCTCGGTATTTGGGCGAAACCGAATGCACCATATGTCTGTTTAGAGCCTTGGTGGGGTGTTAATGACAGTTACCATAAAGTTTCAGACATTTCAGAGAAACGAGGCATTATTTCTCTAGATGCGTACAAGAGTATGGATTTCACCTGGGAAGTTTCAATTTACGAATAATTAACAGTTGACTTTCTAACATCTTAGTTATAAAATTTATATATACCTATACATTAATTTAAAGGAATTTGGTGATAATAATGTCAGATAATTTTACTAATGAGAAAGAATTTAATCCAGATTTAATTTCTGTTGTTGATGAAAATGGCGTAGAGCACGTTTTTGAAGAACTTGACAGAATCGAAACTGATGAAGGCAGATTCGTTGCACTTCTCCCCGTTTATCAAGAAGCTGAGGAAATTCTTGACGATGACGGTGAGCTTATCATTCTTTCAGTTGTTGAAGATGAAGATGGTGAAACATATCTCGAGCCTATTGAAGATGAAGCGTTTTTTGATGAAATTGGCAAAATTTTCGAAGATAGACTCGCTGATTTTTTTGAATTTGATAAATAATATATTAAATGAAAACCATTATGCCTGCGGTGTTCGATAAATGCGACTAATACTAACCCTATGACAATTTAAAGGGAGTCCGGGCTTCGGCGGCGGATTGCAGACCTCCCGCAAATGCGGACGAAGGGAGCGTGAAACCGTTGAGAGGACACCCACCTGCTAAGTGCAGGTTACTATTATCGCATCCGGCACATGCGGGTATGTAAAAAAACCACACTCATAGGGAGTGTGGTTTTTTTGTTTAGAATTTTTATTCAGCGTCAGCAGTAACAGCGTTTGATTCTGCGATAGCCTTTTCCATTTCCTGAATTTCTTGTCTTCTTTTTTCCATACGTTCAACGTATACGGAAACGTCAGTGTATTTAACCGGAACGTTTTTCTTTTTGATAATGATGTTGATAACTATAATTCCAACAAAAGCTAAAATTACAAGGAATGCACCAATACCGATACTACCGGAATACATAGCACCAAACTTTGAGGTAAGCTGAGCATTAAAAACAAGGAATGAAACAATGCTCAAAATCATAAATGCTATACCGCAAGAGGATAATGTAACGTTACGTTTGAAGCCTTTGGGTGAACATGAAACAGCATCAAAGGGAATGTTAAGAACAGCAAAGATAGCTGAAATGAACACACCAAGAATTGCTACCAAATAGAAAATAAAAGCAACACGGGTTAATGCTGAACCGGAAATCATTGCAAAAATAACATCAAACTGAAGATTTGCCACAACATCCATCGCAAGGTTCAGAACTGATACATCAGTATCAATACTATTAAAAGGCAAGTTAACGGTAACGTGTGCCAAAGGCAAGAAAAGCATACCTATGGGGATTAACAACATAACCAATCTGACAATTGAGAGCTTTGTGCCAATGAAAGCGAATTTAACACGGTCAATCTTAGGCTGAAATTTGATGTGCTCTTCCTCAGCCTTGTCAGCATCCTCAGCGAGTCTTTCCTGATGGTTATAATACAACATATTGACTCCGCATTTAGGACAATCGGCTTTGATGTCGATCATTCTTAATTTGTAGCCACATTTAGGACAGTTTGCCATAGAATCTCCTACCAATCTTGTATAAATATATCTTATTATAACACAACTATTTTATGTTTTCAATAAAAAAACTGTTTTTTAAGATATAATTTAGTTAAAAATTGAGTTTATTTCTTAGAAATTGCAATTTTTGCCTTTTCAACAATATTTGCGGCATCAAGTCCAAATATATGAAGAAGGTCAACCGCAGGACCGGATTTACCGAAAGTATCCTCTACCCCGACCTTAACAACAGGTACGGGGTATTCGCCGCAAACAGCATCACAAACAGCATCACCTAAGCCACCGATTACGTTATGCTCCTCAGCAGTAACTATACAGCCTGTTTTCTTTGCAGCTTCAATAACAGCATCTTTATCAAGGGGTTTGATTGTATGCATATTGATAACGTTTGCAGAGACTCCTTCGTTTTCAAGAATCTTTGCAGCCTCAATAGCTTCATTAACCATAAGACCTGTTGCGATAATCGTAACGTCGCTACCCTCTTTGAGAGTAACAGCTTTACCTATTTCGAATTTATAATTTTCATCAAAAATTCTCGGAACAGCAAGTCTGCCGAAACGCATATAAACCGGGCCATCATGTTCAGCGGCGGCTAAAACAGCTGCACGTGCTTCAATATCATCGGCAGGGTTAATAATAACCATTCCGGGGATCGAGCGCATAAGTGCAATATCTTCACAGCATTGGTGGCTTGCACCGTCCTCACCAACAGAGATTCCGGCATGTGTTGCGCCGATTTTAACATTCAAATGAGGATATGCAATAGTGTTTCTGACCTGTTCAAATGCTCTGCCGGCTGAGAACATTGCAAAAGAGCTTGCAAAAACAGTATAGCCTGTTGTTGCAAGACCTGCGGCAACGCCCATCATATTTGATTCGGCAATACCTGTATCAAAAAATCTTTCAGGGAATGCCTTTTTAAAGGCGCCTGTTTTGGTAGCCGCTGCAAGATCAGCATCAAGAACAAGAACATTGGGATTTATTTCACCTAACTCAACAAGAGCTTTACCGTAGGCATCACGTGTTGCAGTTTTAATTACTTCACTCATAACTTAACCCTCCAAAGAAGCAAGAACATTATCAAGTTCTTTCATAGCGATTTCGTACTGTTCAGCATTGGGTGCAGAACCGTGCCAACCAACCTGGTTTTCCATAAATGAAACACCCTTGCCTTTTACTGTTGTAGCAATAATTGCAGTAGGCCTGCCTTTGCAATTCTTTGCGTTTTCAAGAGCGTTTTCAATTTCTTCAAAGCTATGACCATCAATTTCAATAACATTCCAACCGAATGCTGCGAATTTTTCAGGGATGGGATAAGGTGAATTGACCTCCTCAACGCTACCATCAATCTGAAGATTGTTATTATCAACAAAAGCAACAAGGTTATCAAGCTTCTTTGCGGCGGCATACATTGCAGCCTCCCAAACCTGACCTTCTTCGATTTCACCGTCACCAAGCACGGTGTAAACTCTGAATGCATCATTCTTTAATTTTGCGCCAAGAGCCATACCGCAAGCGGCAGATATACCCTGACCCAAAGAACCAGAACTGATATCAACACCGGGTAAATAATGCATACTGGGGTGACCCTGCAAGCGGGAGTCAACCTTTCTAAGAGTTTTTAACTCCTCAACAGGAAAATATCCTCTGTGAGCCATTGCTGAATAAAGAGCGGGAGCTGCATGTCCCTTAGAAAGAACAAATCTGTCTCTGTCTGCTTTAAGGGGCTCCGAGGGATCAATGTTCATCTCTTTAAAATAGAGATAAGTAATTATCTCTGTCATAGAAAGCGATCCGCCAGGGTGACCGGATTTAGCGTTAAAGGTGCCCTCTATGATGCCTTTTCTTATAAGACATGCATTTTTTTCAAGATTTTTCTTTAAAATTACATCCATATTATAACCTCCGTTACTTTATGTAATATGTTTTCAAATAGTTTATAAAGTCAGCAACAGCACCATCGTTACAATGGCAGGCTATATGCTCACAAATATCCTTTATATCGTCGGGAGCTTGACCGCAACAGCAAGGATGATGCACTGCTTTAAGCATTTCAACATCATTATAATAATCACCGATTGCGGCAGTATTAAACTGCTCGACACCCAGCATTTCAATAAGCCTTTTAACAGCACTCCCCTTGCTGACACCACTTTTTACAATTTCTAACGAAAAAGGAGAAGTTAAGAAACAATCAAAGATCTTATTGTATTTTTCACTCTTAAAGCTTTCCTGAAGCTTCATAACAACAGAACGTGGACCAAAAAAAGTTGCCTTACCCCAGATTCCGCTTGGCAAATCGCTAACTTTCTTGCACAATTCAAAACTTAGTTTATCCATCTTTGAAATAATATAACCATAAACACACTTTCGTGTAGTCAAATAAATTTTATCAGCAGAATAAACGGTTAACTGGAGCAGTTTATTCGATTTTAAAACATCAAGTATGATTTTTTCACCCTCCGGGGTTATCGGAGAGTATTGCAACATCTTTTCAGATGAAAAATCATAAATACCCGCCCCGTTGAGGAAAATTGCAGGTGTCATAATGCCAAGCTTTTTATAATGAATTGTTAAAGATTCAAGATTACGCCCGGAACAAAGAGTAAAGTTGCCACCGCATGACACAAAATCATTAATAGCCAAGCGATTGTTTTCAGGCAATCGCATTTTTTTATCATTCAACGTTCCGTCAATATCAGAAACCAACAACCATTTGGAATATTTGTTTTCCATTAAGAAATTCTCCTAAGAAAATCTTTAAAATAATCAGGTAACTCAGACTCAAACTCAAGATATTCACCGGAAACAGGGTGAATAAAGCCGATAACAGCGGCATGAAGGCACTGCCCCTCTAAACCGTATGTTTTCTTTGGGTTGCCATAAACAACATCACCTGCAACAGGGTTGCCTCTGTAAGACATATGAACTCTTATTTGATGAGTTCGCCCGGTTTCAAGCTTAACTCTTAAAAGCGTAAACCCGTTGAAGCGTTCCACAACCTCAAAATGAGTAACGGCATTTTTGGAGTTTTTATCTGTTACGGCTTGTTTCTTTCTATCCTTTGGGTGCCTTCCGATGGGTGCATCAATTGTGCCGGAATCATCCTTTATATTTCCAACAACAACCGTATTATAGACTCTTGTGAAGCTATGTTCTTTAATCTGCTCCGCAAGACAGCGATGGGCAACGTCGTTCTTAGCCACGATTAACAAGCCGCTTGTGTCTTTATCGATTCTGTGAACAATTCCCGGGCGGATAACACCATTAATGCCCGACAACGAGTCACCACAATGCTTCAAAAGTGCATTGACCAACGTACCGTTATAGTTGCCGGCGGCGGGGTGAACAACCATACCTTTAGGTTTGTTTACAACAAGCAGGTGTTCATCCTCGTAAACTATATCGAGTGGTATATCCTCTGGTACAACGTTAAGAACTTTCGGCTCGGGCAACGCAACAGAAATTTCATCACCCGTTTTGACAATTGCTTTTTTGTTCGATTGCTTGTCATTAACAAGAACACATCCGTCATCTATCAACAACTGTGCAGCACTTCGTGAAATATCACTGCACAAAACGGACACAGCCTTATCAAGTCGCAAGCCATTCTCGTTTTCGTTAACAATAAATAATTCGTTATTCATCATCAGCCACCGAAGTTACGCTCACTTTTTTGTTATTCTTTGCATCTTTAATTAAATCAACAATAAGATATATCATCAAAGAAAATGCACCAACTGTTATTAGACAATCGGCAAAATTAAAAACAGCAAAATCAACAAACAACGGTTCAATAAAATCAACTACGTAGCCTAATCTGATTCTGTCGATTATGTTACCGATTCCGCCTGAAACCATAAGTAACAAGAAGAAATCAATAACACGAGATTTCGTCTTTTTAGTAGCAACAATAAAGATAACAACCGCAAGCAAAATTATAGATACAATGGTTAAAACAATTGTATGTGAAGAAAAAGAACCGAAAATTGCCCCGGTATTTTCAACATACTGAAAGCGTAAAACACCGTCAATTATATCTACAAAAAGAATCGGCTTCAGATATTCAACTACCAAAAGCTTAATTAATTGGTCTGCACCGATTAATGCGGCGCAAAGAATAATTGCAGAAAAAACAGACATATAAAACTCCGTAATTATTTTTTATGACGGAAAAAACCAAAGAAGCCCTTTGATGAATCGTCAGCTTCAACTTCTTCAGAAGCAACCGGCTCAGGGTCAACTTCTATATTTTCACCGTCAATTGCTTCAATAGAATCAAAAAGAGAGCCACTGAAATAATTATTATCAATATTTGTAGTGTTAACCGAAAAGCCTTTTGAAATAGCAATATCTTCAATCACCTTATTCTCAGTGTCACCACAGGAAGCATTTTCGTCAAACGCTTTAAGAACATCGTCAAGAGCAGATTCGTCAACAGTCTCTTCAACTGTTTCTTCCTCTTCTTCAACAGCTTCTTCTGCTGTTTCTTCAACGAACTCTTCTTCATCTTCTGCAGAATCATTCTCAATAAACTCAATTGAAGTATCCTCTGCAAAGAAATCATAAGGTAACGTTGTTTTCACGACCTGCTCACCATCATCGGAAAGCTCACCATCGTCCTCAGGTGTAATTTCAAGAACCTCAGAAGCCTCAACAATTTCAATTTCTGAATATTCCTGAGAATCATCCGCTTTTTCATCAACGAAAGAAATTTCTGTCTCTTCGTTAACAGGTGCATCGGTGATATTTTCTTCAACAGAAGCTTCTTCATCCTCAATTTTAGAAGCCTCTTCAGCTGCAAGCTCAGGAAGCTTAGAAATGAGTTCAATGTGAGCTTTATACTGAGCGAGTAACGAAGAACGGAACTCAGAAACCTCTTTCTTCAGCATTTCATAGTGAATTGATTCACTAGTAATTGTTCTTGTTGCAGCACCAACGGTATTGCTAGCAGAATTATTGGCTTCAATAAGAATGCCGTGAGCCTCTTCTTTAGCCTTGTTAATGATTTCTTCAGCCTTGTCACGGGCGATTGAAAGCAATAAATCGGAATCAGCTATAGCCTGTTTTTCAGCGTCAGATTTGATAATCTCTGCTTCACCCTTTGCAGCGGCGAGAATTGCATCGGCCTCAACCTTAGTATCTTCAACAGATTCTTCAGCCTGCTTGACGATAATGTCAGCGGCTTTCTGTGCGCTTAAAATTGCCTGTTTAATATCATTCTCTTCTTTTTTATACTGTTCGAGTCTGTCAGCAATAAGGCTCATTCTTTTTGTCATTTCTGCATTTTCACGATACATTTTTTCATATGAAATTGCTACTTCGGCAAAAAATGAATCAACCTCATCGGATTTATAGGCATTTCTGCCCGCACTTTTAAACTCATACTGTCTTAACTCAGCAGGTGTCATCATAACAGATACCCCATTTCCACAAAATTAAAAGTTAAAATTATTATTATCACCAAGTGTATCAACTAAATCGCCGGAGATTTCAACGTCATAGGGTGATACAACATAAGTAGTATTGGATATTTTCTTGCAACAGCCCTTGATACCTCTTGCAAAACCGCAACAGAAGTCAACAAAGCGTGTTGAAACAGATCCGTTGATTTTGCCAAGATCCAAAAAGATAAGGAAATTATCCTCAAGAAGCTCTGCAATTTCATTCAACTCCTGCATCGAGTATTTTGTAGGCTGAATGATTTTAAGGTTAAACTTTGCAGTTGAATGGAACTGAATAACGTTATCAGAGCTTTTGAAATTCGCCTTAGGCTCGCTTTTTTCTGCAGCAGTGCTTCTGCTTGTTTTCGTTGTTTTGGCGCTGTTGCGACGGTTGAAATATGATTCATCTGCATAAGAAGTTGTATCTTCTACAACATCCTCTGCCTCATCGTAATCATCATAATCGTCATAATTACTGTCAGCGTTAATGTACTTTTTAAATTGATCCATAAAAGACATATCTATACCTCCGAAAGATTATTTATAAATTCTCGGCCCGAAAATTGCGGAACCGACTCTTACTAAGTTAGAACCGTGAAGAATAGCTTCTATAAAGTCACCAGACATACCCATTGATAAAATCTGCATATCAAAGTTCTTGTATTTCAACTGTTTGATGTCGTTAAAGTAGTTATACATCGTTTCAAAATACTTCTCACACTCCAAAGAGCTTTCACAAATGGGCGGAATAGTCATTAAACCTTTGATTTTAAGATTCTCAAGCTCGGCTATTTCACTTAACCCTTCAGAAAAAGCAACTTTGTCGAAACCTGTTTTATTGTCCTCGTTACCAATGTTTATTTCAAGCAAAACATTAGCAACAAGCTGTTTTTTTGCAGCTTCATCTGCAATGGCTTTTGCAACCCTGACGCTGTCAACAGATTGAATCATATCAACCTCTGAAACAATTTTTTTAACTTTGTTTGTCTGAAGGTGACCGATAAGGTGCTTTTCAACACCGTTGAGATTCAAAAAATCTTTTTTTGACAAAAACTCCTGAACCTTATTTTCACCTATCAGATCAATACCGCATTCATTAATTGCGTGGTTGATATACTCACAACAAACCGTTTTTGTAACAGCCATCAATTTAACATCATCACAATTACGACCGCTTTTAATTGCTGCTTCTGCCATCTGCTCCCTGATAAACTTAATGTTATCGCTGATAACAGCGAAATGTGATTTATCAAACGAGTTTATCATCGTATAAATCAACTCCTTCCGCAACAACTAAATCATAAAGCCTGATATAACCGGATTCGGCATCCTCGGGTTTTTCAACCAAAGAAAAGTCATCATCCGAATAAATCACGTGAATTTTTCTGAAACCCAGAAGATGACCACGAATAACGTAAACACCTTTAACGCCATCCTCATTTCTGATTGCCGAATTTGGTATTTTCAATCCCGTGTATTCCTCGGTGATAATTTCAACATCTTCAATTCTCAAATCAGCAAGGTCATCGTTCATTCTGTCGCAACAGAAAACCAAAGACACCTTGTCACCCGTTCTCTCACCCATACTATAAAGAGTTACCGGAAGTCTTTCGATGCCGTTATACGGAAAATTGAGGTAATATTCTTTATCAAAGCTAAGGTTAACAGTCTCCTGAACATCCACGACACAAAGCACATACCATTTAAATGCACCAACACTTCTGCCGATGACGTCTGACGAAACCTTGTCCGGCTCTGAAGCAATAGCCTTTTCAATATCCTTAGCTGTTATTTCGTTAAGCGAAGAATAATCTAAAGTTTTTTCGTATCCATCAACACCATTGATATAATATCCGGAGTTTTCAGCAGTAACTTTCGTGTAATTATAGTTCTTACTGTTATATTCTTCGTACTCTTTTTTTAATGACTCAAGCTTTTTGCTTACGTCAAGCTTTTCGCCAACTGCGATCTGTTTGCCTGTAACCGTGCCGAGATAAAGTTCAGCATCACTGATTGCGTCTTTAAATTTACCGGAGTCAACGTCATCGAGATAATCATACAATTCTTTATCAATTTTTTTGTTTAATGAATCAATATTCGATAAATCTATGTCGGATTGACCCGAAATTTTTTCAAAAGCGTCAATATCCTTTTTGATTTCATTCATTTTCAGGTATGCCGCAGCATCATCCTGAGAATCAAAAACCATCGTAACAGTATCACCTGCGGCAATTCTCTGCCCGTTTTTTGCAAAGGAAACTGTTGTGCCGCTGGCGGAGCTTTTTATAAAGCTCTCGTCCCTTAGAACAAAGCACTTTGTTTCAATTTTATTGTACACGGTTTCTTTAAGGGCAACCTCTGTCCTGATTTCAGCATTTTTATATGAAATAAACTGATAAACGAAGAAACACATAAAATAAAAAGCTAAAAACAACGCCAAAACCAATGCGGCAATTCTCATTTTTTTGTTTCTGGAAGAAATTTTTTTAGTTGCCATTAAAATCACCACCTAAATACTCTTCAATTAAAGAGTCTATTTTCAAATACAGTTCATCAGCCGACATCTCATCGGCATAAACCCAATTAATATTTTCGTTTCTCTTAAACCAAGTAATTTGCCTTTTGGCATATCGTCTTGTTTCTCTTTTAAGATTTTCAACGCATTCGTCTAAAGAAGCCTGTCCCGAAAGATACGGGATAAGTTCCTTGCAACCGATAGCGTTATATGCCGTCTGGGATGGGGTGCTTTCAACAAACAACTTAACCTCATCAAGCAAACCGTTTTCAAGCATTAAATCCACACGTTTATTTATGCGTTCATATAATTTTTCTCTGTCACTATAATTAATGCCGATAAAGAGCGGCTCAATATCAGACTCAACGTTATGCGAGGCTTCAGCCTGCCAGGTAATTGTTTTGCCTGTGGTTCTGTAAACCTCAAGGGCTCTGAGAACACGGACCTTATTATTGGGGTGAATTTTCTCAGCAGCAACAGGGTCAACAGAGCAAAGCTCTTTATATAATTCTTCAATCCCTTTTTCTTGAAGCTCATTCTGTAGTTCAGACTTAATTTTATCTGAAAAAGCATCCTCAATAAACTGAGTATTTGATATAAAAGAATCAATATAAAGCCCTGTGCCCCCAACAATAACAGGTAATATTGATTTTTGAGATAGTTCATCAAAAACCCGTCGGGCATCCCGACAATAATTAGACACGCTGTATTTCTCGCTTAGCGGCAAAAAATCTATCAAATGATGCCTGATTCCGCACATTTCGTCAGAAGTAGGCTTAGCGGTTGAAATGGAAAGTGTTTTATAAATCTGCATTGAATCCGCAGAAATAACTTCTCCACCGAATTTTTTTGCTATGTGAACACCAAGCGCTGTTTTACCTGATGCGGTTGCACCAACCACAACAACAGCCTTTTTCTTCAAATATATCACCTAAATAATTCTTTTAAACTGTT
>JAZRPC010000141.1:0-3032 GCA_045649005.1 Acutalibacteraceae bacterium | reverse complement strand
CACCAAGTAATCTTTTTTTCAATTAAATAAATAAAAATATGGGGTTTATATAAAAAGCTCCTCTGAAAAAACAGAGGAGAAAAATTTTAATTATTAATATTTTTTGTTTGGTTTTCAAGTATTTTTTGCATTAATTTTGTGTTGGTGCAGGCCTTGTCAATTATTTCGCCAAAACCATACAAAAGCCAGGAGGAAACCCAGGCGATTACGGGGCCAAGAAGTATTGTAAGAATCGCACCAAGCACCATTCCGCCATCTTCTGCGTTAAACAACATAATTAAACCACCGATTACAGCAATAACCGCTTCACAGACAAATATCCATTTTGCCCAGTTTTTAATTTTGTTGCCGATATCAACGTATAAGCCATCTAATTTTTCTGAGAAAGGTGAGGTGTTGGTTGCAACAGCTTGCTGTGGAACGTATCTGTTGGGTTGGGTATATGCCGCTGTGTTTGGTGCCATATTTATTGTTTGTTGTGTTGCAGCTTGAGATTGTGCCTGAGCCTGAGCTTGAGCCTGAGCTTGAGCCTGAGCCTGTGCTTGAGCCTGTTCCTGTTCCTGCAATCTTTTTACTTCTGCCGCACGTTCAACCCTTCGCTCTATTAAATTCAAAATGCGAGCCTTGGCTGTTTCAGTTGCATCCGGAAAATTTCGGTGGTCTAAAAAATAATTTATAGCTTGTTGGTTGCCGCTTAACGCTTTGTTGTAGATGTCCAGACAATTCTCACAAATGCTAACGCCAAAACGCATATCCTTTTCATATTCTTTCTGACATAATTCGCACATCTTTTTTGCCATTTTTTTAAACCTCCGATGATATTTATAAGAATTTTTCTTTGTGAATTATACCACGATGCTTTTACTATTTCAATATAATGCGTTAAAAGAACATAGCTGTTGTTATTTGACATTGTTTTGGCGGTTATGTATAATGAACATATCAACTGAATGGGGTGGCTTATGAAAAAATTTAAAAACAACCTCGCAACAAACGTAAATGAAAAAATAACACTTAAAGAATATGCGGCATTCAGCTCCAGCACAGCTATTGCAAAGGTCGGCACGGCAATGAACGGCTTTTTCGGCGGACTTGTTGCCTCGACCTTTTTGGGGCTTAGTGAAGGCGCTTTTGCAACATACAGCACAATTGTTTTTATTCTCGGCTTCTGGGATATTGCAAACGACGTTATCGTTTCAAGCTTCCTTGACAAAAACCGCAAGAATTTCGGCAGATGGGGTAGGTTCAAGCCGTGGCTGATGGCTATGATTATCCCTTGTAACCTTGTCGTTATTTTGCAGACATTGCCTTTGAAAGCCTTTTTCCCGGATATCAGCGACACGTTCAAGGTTGTTTACCTTGTTTCACTGTATTTTCTCAATGATGCTTTCAGCACCTTTTACAACGCTGCTCTCACCGCTCTTAACGCAAGAAGAACAACGAACAATATGGAGCGTGGCTACCTTGCCGCTATCGAAAGCATTCTTTCATCTTCCATCGGCTCCTGCGGAACGTATATTGCAGCTTTTCTGCCGTTTTTGTTACCAAATCTTTCAGAGGCGGAGAGATATTTTTACGGCTACAGCGTTGTAACAATTCTTGCAATTCCCTTGACTTTATGGAACATCGTTGTAACAAAAGAAAGGATAACTGACCCGCCAAAGGCTGTGACACCAAGGCTTCGTGACGTTTATAAAAACATTATAAAAAATAAACCCCTTATGCTGTATATGCTCTCCGAGATTCTCGGTCATGGTATGTCTGTCGGCTACGGTCTTATGACCTATGCGTTTATTGCCTGCTTCAGAACAGAGCAGTTTGCAATAACGTTTTTTGCGGGCACCGGCATAGAGTTTACATACACATATAACGACGGTAACTATGCCGCACTTCTTTCTTTTGCATCACTTGCATCTCTTGCAACAACCGGTATTTCACTATTCCTTGCACCCATTGTCAGAAAATGGGTGGATGATAAAATCCTTTATATCGGTATGAAATTGGGCACAGGCATTTGCTATACGGCGATGTTCCTGTCAATTTACCCCTATGAGGCACACACGCCTCAGCAGATATTCATAAACGTTGTTCTGTGGTATGCAATCCACGGTCTTACAACAGGGTTTTATAACACCATCCCCGGTCTTATACAAATGTCTGTTTACGACTATGGCGAGTATAAATACGGTGAAAGAAACGAGGCAACCGTCAGCTCCCTTAAAAGCACGCTGTCAAGGATTCTCGGCAACTGCACAACGTATGTAACAAATCTTTTCCTTATATATGTCGGCTATAAGCAATTTGCAGAAACCCCCGAGCTTATCCCCCTTGAAGCAAAAGCAAGCCTTATTTACCTGTTTGCGATTTTACCGGCTATATTCTCTTTTCTTGCAGTTATCCCGATGCTGTTCTATAAGCTTTCCGGTAAAAAACACAAGGAAATTACAAAGGCACTTGAAGAACGCAGACAAGAAAATCTGGATTATAGAATAGAGAATTATAAATAATAAAAAAAGCCTTGAGAAACTGAATTTCTCAAGGCTTTTTTTAAGGTTTTTTAATTGTAAAGTTAAGCCCCAATGCACCGATTGCAAGAATAAGAAGCATAGTAAACGGTGCGGTGTACCCCGCTGTTGAAGCGAGTAAGGAGTTTGCAAATGTTGCAATAAACGATGCAGCAATAAGGTTGAAGTTTGTCAGGCTATAGTTTGTGGGGAAATATTTCGTGCCGTAGAATGATGCTGTGAAGGCTGATGTCATAGTGGGACAGGAGCCATAGGAAAGACCCGTCAGGCAAAGACCGATAATACAAAGCGGCAAGGAGCTTACCTGCACCGCAACGAGTGTGAGCCCTGCGGCAAAGATTGTCAGAATGTTTGAAGCAAGCATTGTTGTTTTTCTGCCGAGTGCATCATAGACCGCACCGGTGAGAATACGGCCAACACCATTGAATACCGAAAGCACACCAACAAGAGTTGTTGCAAGTGCCGGGGCGTTTTCAACAGAAATAACAAGGTCTCTTGCAAAGCTGA
>JAZRPC010000140.1:0-29131 GCA_045649005.1 Acutalibacteraceae bacterium | reverse complement strand
GGTGCCGAGCTTGGCATTGACCTTGTCCATGTATTCTTCCACGATGGCGGGGACAGCGTCGTAGTAGGCGTTGCAAGCCTCGCGGTGCTGGAAGAAGATGTCGCCGTTTTCGTGAGAACCACGCATTACGGGGTGCTCGGGGTTGAGAGCTCTCTTTCTGAAAGCATCAACAGCGTCCATATCGCACATTTCTTTGAGGTCTTCATAATCCCAGATAGCGATTTTCTGAAGCTCGTGAGATGTACGGAAGCCGTCGAAGAAGTTGATGAAGGGAACACGGCTCTTGATTGTTGCAAGGTGAGCAACAGCACCGAGGTCCATAACTTCCTGTGTGTTTGTTTCAGCGAGCATTGCGAAGCCTGTCTGACGGCAAGCATAAACGTCGGAATGGTCACCGAAAATGTTAAGAGCGTGTGAAGCTACACAACGAGCAGAAACATGGAAAACGCTGGGAAGAAGTTCACCTGCGATTTTGTACATGTTGGGGATCATAAGAAGAAGACCCTGTGAAGCTGTGTAGGTTGTTGTGAGTGCACCGGCTGCGAGCGAACCGTGAACAGTACCTGCGGCACCTGCCTCAGACTGCATTTCGGAAACCTTTACGGTTGTGCCGAAGATGTTTTTGAGACCCTGTGCGGACCACTGGTCAACGTAGTCTGCCATGGGGCTGGAAGGTGTGATGGGGTAAATACCAGCAACTTCTGTGAACGCATAGGACACATAAGCGGCGGCATTGTTACCGTCCATGGTTTTCATTTTTCTAGCCATAGTTTTTCCTCCTATAAAAAATATCAAATTATAAGTATTATAATAACACCACCAAGTATATTAACACTTCTTTGGGAAAATGTAAACTGTTAAAACTCAAAAATTTGTGGAAAATTTAACATTTTAAGGATAAATTCTAAAAATATCCCGCCAAAAAAGAAATCTGCACATTTTTGAAAGGCATAATATGTGTAAAAAGCAGAAAAAACGATGGTTTATTGACAATAGTCGGTAAGAATTATATAATATACGCTAATGTGGTGTAAT
Organism: Acutalibacteraceae bacterium; assembly: GCA_045649005.1. Lineage (GTDB taxonomy): Bacteria > Bacillota > Clostridia > Oscillospirales > Acutalibacteraceae > DTU089. The sequence goes on along the minus strand of JAZRPC010000140.1, from coordinate 28,096 downwards.
CTGTTTTACCGCATAATTCAAATTCTGAAAGGAGTAAATCCCACGATGGATGACCCCGGACCTAATTTTATTTTGGCCCAAGCAATTGAACTTTCACAAAACCCGGCAGGCGGAAGCTTGGTATTTAAAATCCTTTTACTGCTGGCACTTATTATTGTAAACGCATATTTTGCTATGGCAGAAATTGCTGTTATTTCTCTCAACGATGCAAAAATTGAGAAAATGGCAGAAGAAGGCCACAAAAAAGCAAAGCTTGTTTTAAAGCTTACAAATAACCCCACAAAATTCCTTTCTACAATTCAGATAGGCATAACTCTTGCAGGGTTTTTGACCTCTGCCTCTGCGGCAACCTCTTTTGCAGAGATGCTCACAGATGCGGTAACCGGTAAATTCGGCTTGCCCGAAAGCGTTGTGTCGCCCGTTGCAGTTGTGCTGATTACTCTGGTAATGTCTTATTTTTCCCTTGTTCTGGGCGAGCTTGTTCCCAAAAGAATCGGTATGCAGATTCCCGAAAAGGTAGCCTTTGCGGTTGCAAAGCCCCTCTATGTAATTTCAAGACTCGCTTCACCCTTTGTTAAATTCCTTTCTCTTTCAACCAACGCTGTTGTCAGACTTTTCGGCTTTGACCCCAATGCGGATGAAGAGGTTGTTACCGAGGAAGAAATCAGAATGATGGTTGACGTTGGTGGCGAAAAGGGTGTTATTGAAGACGATCAGAAGGAAATGATAAATAACATCTTCGAGTTTGACGATATGGATGCAGGCGACGTTATGACCCACCGTACAGATGTCGTTGCCGCAGACGTTAACGACACAACTCTTGAAGAATTTATGGCGCTTGCCATTGAAAACGGCAGGTCGAGAATCCCTCTTTATGATGAGGATATTGACAATATCGTCGGTATTGTTTATATCAAAGACCTTCTCAAATACGTCGGTAAAGAGGTTAAGGTCAAAGGCACTTTGAAAAATATAATGAGAGAGCCCTATTTTGTTCCCGAAACGAAAGCCTGCGGCGAGCTTTTCAAGGAAATGAGAATAAAGCGTATTCAGATGGCTGTTGTTGTTGACGAATACGGCGGCACCGCAGGTATTGTTACTCTTGAAGACATAGTCGAAGCCGTCATGGGCGACATTCAGGATGAATACGATAAAGAAGAAGAGGAAATCTCAAAAATCGACGAAAACACCTTTACCGTTGAGGGTACCATAGACATTGAAGAAATCGACGAGCTTATCGGCAAGGAGCTCCCTGAGGGTGACTATGAAACCCTTGCCGGCTTTATTATGGACGAGCTTCAATGTATACCCAAAAATGGCGAAATGAACGAGGTTATTTTCGAAAATGTCAAGTTCACCGTTCTTGAGGTTGAAGACAGACGAATCGAAAAAATTAAGGTTGAAATTACGCCCGTTGTCGAAGATGACGGTGAAGATACTGAAAAATAAACTGGCTGCATCAAAGGGCAAACCTTTGGTGCAGTAATTTTGAAAGAGGCAGCTATGAAAAAAACGATAAGAGTTTTAGTGTGTGCGGTGTTGCTTATGTCCCTTGCAATCAGCGCAAACGCAGAATATTTCAACGGTGCAGACTTGTTTTCGGTTGAGTTGCCCGACGGCTTTGAGCAAACCGGCACAGCAACCGCAGAATTCAGCTTTTATAGTGAAAACGGCGATAATTTTGCGGTGAGCTACGTTGAAAATGCAGAGGTGAAGGAGCCTTTTTGCCCCGGTAATCTTAGCGAAAAGGACATCCAAGAATATAAAAAAGCCCTTATTAAAGAGAATGAGGATATTCTCGGCAAGTTTACTGAAAGCTTTGAAATGACGGCGCTTTCCTGCGAAAAGGTGAAGCACCCCGACGATACCTCGGCGATTGCAACTGTTTTGAAAATAAAGGTTGAAATGAACGGGCAGGAGCTTGTTTATTTCAACAAGGTTTATGAATTTGGCGGAGTGGATTATAAATACACGTTCACATTCTCCACTCAGGATGAAAAAAGAAAAGATTCCTTTGACGAGGTGTTTGATTCCATAGATATTTTCGAGCCATATATCAGAAGCGTTGGCGAGGATATTGCGGTTTATTCGGTGGCGGGTTTCATCGGCTTGCTTATTGTTGTGGGTATTATAAGATTCATAAGAACACCCGACAAAAAACAGCGTAAAAGATAAAAAACGATATGAGCAATTCAAAAATTGCTCATATCGTTTTTCATTTATACTAACCGATTATACTCTTCCTCAGTTATTTCAATAACCTTGCCGTGCTTGAAGCCGTAGGGAAAGCTGAAGCCCTCCGCCATTCTTGAAAAATCCATATCGCTGGGCTCGGATGAAACAAAGGGAACGTAGCCCATTTTCTCTTTTTCGCAACCGAAAAAATCAAGCATCAAGCACCATCTGCCGTCGGGCAGGGTGTAGGTTGTTGGTCCCTCGTATGCACCGGGGTGCTGAATTTCCCTGTCCATATATTCTTCAAACTTTTCATCGTGAATAAATGGGCCGTAAAGATTTTTTGATGTTGCGTGCATATTCATTGGCGGATTTGATGAGTTTTTATAGAAAAGGTGATACGTGTCGCCCACCTTTGTTATGTGAGAGTCGAGGATTTCGTTTTCCTTTGTAAAATACAGCTTTGGCTTTGAGAATGTTTCAAAATCCTTTGTTACCGAGCAATAAATGGACATGTGAGTGAAATCATCCTCTGCCACCGTTGAGCCCCAATGGATGAGATATTCTTCTGTTTTTTCATCAAAGAAAATTTCGGGAGCCCACATACAGCCAAAATCATCACGGCCGAAATGAACGAGCCTCTGCTCTGAAAAATTAACAAGGTCGTCGGTTTTCCACATAGAAAGGCATTTGCTGCCGTGGCTGTTGATGTGCTTCCAGTCAACGTTGTAGTTTTCATCAAACTTTGTTGCTATGCACAGGTCGGTTGTGAGAATAACAAAACCACCCGTGTGAAGTCGCACAATTTCAATATCACGACAGCCCTTGTCGCCAAGGGTGCTCATAAGCACGGGGTTGCCGCCGTTGACCGTTTCCCAGTTGTAGCCGTCGGCACTTTTGCCGAAATAGACAGCCTCGCCGTCGGGAGTGATTTTTTCTTTGAAGTGAACAAACAAATATGGCATAAAAACACCTCTTTAAATTTCTGTTTTAAGAATATCAAAATTGTTGAGAATTTTCAAGACTCAGCGTTGAAATAAGAAAATAATCGTGATATATTCAAAAGAGATTAATAAACGGAGATTTTTATGTATAACAAAGAAAAATTGCAGGAACAGTTATTTGCTTTTGCCGATGAAAAATACAGGGATTTTCATTCTGCTCTAATGCCTACAGTGGAGAAATCCGCCGTTATGGGTGTGCGTACACCCGTTTTAAGAAAATTTGCAAACGAATTTTCAAAAACAGGGGATGCGGAGCAGTTTTTAAATGATTTGCCCCACAAATTTTACGAGGAAAATAATCTTCACGCCTTTCTTCTTGAAAAAATCAGAAATTACGATGAATTGATTGAAAAGCTTGATGAGTTTTTACCCTTTGTGGATAATTGGGCAACCTGTGATATGATGCGCCCCAAAATTCTTAAAAACAACAAAGAAAGGCTGTTGGAGGATATTCGGCGGTGGGCTAAATCGCCTTACGTTTATGAGGTGAGGTATGCAATAAATTGCCTTATGATATATTTTCTCGATGACGATTTTGACGAGGAATTTTATGATATTGTTCTTGGCGTGAAAAATGATGATTACTACATATTTATGGTGAAGGCGTGGTATTTTGCAACAGCACTTGCAAAGCAATACACCTCTGCGGTAAAGGTATTGGAGGAAAGAAAGCTAGATAAAAAGACCCACAACAAAACAATTCAGAAGGCGGTAGAAAGCTACCGTCTGAATCAGGAAGAAAAGGCGTATTTAAAAACGCTGAAATGTTGAAAAGGGTCGTTTTATGTGTTAAAATAGAGCATATTTTGATTTCGGGAGGTGAAAATTGTGATTAAAGCTGTGGTATTTGATTTGGACCACACCCTGTTTGACAGGTACGAAACCCTGAAGCTTGTTGTTAAGCAGTTTGACAAGGTTTTTAAAATTAAAGAGGGTGTAACAAAAGAATACATCGCCAAAGAAATTATATGGGCAGACAAGCACTACGTTCACCGTGGGTGGGAAGAAATCCACGCCCACCTTTGTGAAAAAGGCGTTTTTGAAGAAATACCGACCTTTGAAGAATACACAAAAAACGTTCTTTCCTGTTTTAAAGGGATTGCTGTGAAATATCCCTTTGCAATCCCGACTCTTCAGAAAATAAGGGAGATGGGCTACAAAACGGGGCTCATCACAAACGGCAACCACGATGTTCAGCAAAGCAAGCTCAAAATGCTTGAGCTTGGTGGGTTGTTTGATGAAGTAATTATCAGCGGAGATTATGATTTTCAGAAGCCCGATAAAAGAATTTTTCACCTTATGGCAGAAAAATTGTGTGTTGAACCCAATGAAATGATGTATGTGGGCGACCACCCGAAGTTTGACGTTGACGGCTCAAGAAATGCGGGGTGTGTGCCCGTGTGGGTCAGAACAACAGGGACGTGGATTTTTCCCGAAATTGAAAAATGTGAGCTGCAGGTTGAAACTGTTGAGGAAATACCTGCATTAATTGACAAATTGAGGTAATTTATGAAAGGCAAAAGCTTTTTACCCGTAACCCTTGCCGAGGTTAAAGAACGAGGCTGGGCAGAGGTTGATTTTGTATATGTCTGCGGCGACGCCTATGTTGACCATCCGTCATTCGGCGCCGCAATAATAACCCGAATGCTGGAAAGCCTCGGGTTTAATGTTGCTTTTCTTGCCCAACCTGACTATAAAAGCATCCGTGATTTCAAGCGCTTTGGCAAGCCCCGTCTCGGCTTTCTTGTAAGTGCGGGCAACATAGATTCAATGGTAGCCCATTATTCCGCTGCCAAAAGAAAAAGAAGCTACGATTATTATTCACCCGGCGGCAAATTCGGGCTTCGTCCCGACAGGGCAACCGACGTTTATTGCCGTCTTATAAGAGAAGCTTACCCCGACAGCGCAATAATCGTGGGCGGGCTTGAGGCTTCGCTGAGAAGATTTGCCCATTATGATTATTGGAGCGACAAGGTAATTGAAAGTCTCCTCGTTTCTTCCGGTGCAGATATTCTCACCTATGGTATGGGTGAAAATATTATAAAAAAAATTGCACAGCTTCTTGATAAGGGCGTGCCCGTTTCAAAAATCAGAGATGTGAGAGGAACCGTCTGGTTAGGTGAAAGGGGCGACAAAATTCATTACGATTATCTCGGTGAATGGGATTTTGAAAAGCTCAGAACAGATAAAGAATATTATGCAAAGGCATTTGCTGTGCAGTATAAAAATCAGGACAGCGCCTACGGTAAAGCACTTGTCGAATACTACGGCGACAAAATGCTTGTGCAGAATCCTCCGATGCCACCCCTTGAGCGTGAGGAATTGGATGCGATTTATGACCTGCCGTATATGAGAACCTACCACCCTTCATACGAAAAAGTGGGTGGTGTGCCCGCTATTGAGGAGGTTCAGTTTTCTCTTACCCACAACAGGGGCTGCTTCGGCGGCTGCAATTTCTGTGCCCTCGCTTTTCACCAGGGCAGAAGCGTACGTTCGAGAAGCATCGAAAGTGTTGTTGAGGAGGCAAGGCTCCTTACAGAAATGCCAAATTTCAAGGGCTATATAAACGATGTCGGCGGGCCTACGGCAAACTTCAGATACCCCGCTTGTGAAAAACAGCTGAAGAGTGGCGTGTGCCCCGATAAAAAATGTCTTGCTCCCGAGCCTTGCAAAAATCTGAAGGCAGACCACAGCGAATATATAGAGCTTCTTTCAAGAATCGAGAGCCTGCCAACAATAAAAAAGGTTTTCATACGCTCAGGCATACGCTACGACTATCTCAATGCAGATAAATCACCGTCGGGTAATGCATTTTTCAAAAAGCTTGTTAAAGACCACGTCAGCGGTCAATTAAAGGTTGCTCCCGAGCATTGCTCCGGAAACGTCCTTGCTCTTATGGGTAAGCCCGATTTTAAAATCTATGAAAAATTCAAGGACAGATATTTTGAACTGACAAAAAGCTTCGGCAAGGAGCAATACCTTGTTCCCTACCTTATGTCAAGCCACCCGGGAAGCACACTTTCCGATGCGGTGAAGCTCGCCGAGTTCATAAAGCGCTGGAATTATAACCCCGAGCAGGTGCAGGATTTTTACCCCACACCGGGAACAGCGTCAACGGTTATGTTTTACACAGAGCTCAACCCCTTCACAATGAAGCCGGTGTACGTTCCGAAGACCACGGAAGAAAAGCGTATGCAAAGAGCACTTCTTCAATGTGCTGACCCAAAAAATGCAGACCTTGTGAGAATGGCTTTGAGAAAATGCCACAGAGAAGACCTTATCGGTTACGATAAAAAATGTCTTGTAAAGCCATCGTATCAGGATAGAGTCAACGAGGCAAAAAACAAAAAAGCGAGCTCTAAGACACAGCGCAAAAATCCAAGGGCAACAAACAAAAAACAAGGAAAGAGGCGATATTGATGCAGCTTTTAAAAATAGATAAAGAAAATTACGTTGGTCAGGCGGACCCGTTTATTTTCAAACACGATGGAAGATATTATATCTACACAACAGGGGATGACGGCTTGTATGCCCACTCCTGTGATACACTTCTGGGTGAATGGAAGTTTGAGGGCAGAGTTTTTACCATTGAGGGTAAAGAGAGCTTCTGGGCACCGTCCGTAATTTTCCACGAGGGCAAATTCTACGTTTACTTTTCTTTTGAATATTATGACGTTGAGCCCGACCAAGGCGGTCACCATCAGGCGATGCACGTAATTGAAAGCGAGAACCCATTGGGGCCCTTTTCAGAGGCAAGGCCCATATTAAAGCCATTTTCCATTGATTCACACATTGTAAAAACAGATGCGGGCTTGTTCCTTTTCTATTCACCCAACACCTTTGAGGGTGAAAGAATCGGTACATATATAGTCGTTCAGAAAATGGCAGACCCCTACACACCTGTCGGCGAGCCCGTTCCCGTAATAAAAGCATCCATTGATGAAGAAATTTTCTGCAGAAACCGCTATAAAGAGGGTCAGCATTGGCACACCATCGAGGGTGCCTATTGGTTCCGTGAGGGCGAATGGCAGTACCTTATGTACAGCGGCGGCAGATATGAGGATGAAACATATTTCGTAGGCTATGCGGCGGCTAAAACAGATGAACAGGATTTGACAAAGGTTAAATTTCAGAAAATGCCCGATGATAATACCTATGCACCGCTTCTCAGAAGCAATGAGTGGGAAGAGGGCACGGGTCACAACAGCGTTATAAAGGTTGACGGTCAGTATTATATCGTTTACCACGCAAGAAATACCGAGCTTGACGGTCTTCAGGGCGACAGAAGAAATGCACGAATTGCAAAAATGCACGTCAAAGACGGCAAAATCGAAGTTGAAAGATACTTTGACCATATTTAAAAAACGGAGAATGAAAAAATGGTACTTGATGAATTAGTAAGATTTTCAAATTTTTACGGCAGTAATGAGGAGCTTGTGCTTGCAGGCGGCGGCAATACCTCTGCAAAAGACGGCGACGTTATGTATATCAAGGGCTCGGGAACACGCCTTGCAGACATCACCGCAGAGGGCTTCGTCAGAATGAGCAGAGAGAAAACGGCAGAAATTTTCACAAAGGTTTACCCCGCAGAGGATAAGGAGAGGGAGGCACTCTCCCTTGCAGACCTGATGGCGGCAAAATTGCCCGGTCAGGAATCAAAGCGTCCTAGCGTTGAAACAACCCTTCATTCACTTTTCCCTCACACCTTTGTGTTACATCTTCATCCCTCGCTCATAAACGGAATTACCTGTGCCAAAAACGGCAGGGCTGTTGCAGAGGAGCTTTTCGGTGATTCTGTTTTGTGGATTGAGCCCACAAAGCCCGGCTACACTCTTGCAAAGCATTGTTACGAAATGCTTTGTGCGTATAAAGAAAAGCACGGCAGGGACGCAGACATTCTTCTTCTTGCAAACCACGGCATTTTTATTGCCGACAACACAACAGAGGGTCTTGATGAAAAGCTTTTCAGCGTTATGTCAAAAATCAGAGCACGAATTGAAGCCGAGGCGGATTTTGAAATCGGTGAGTTTAACGGCGACAAGGCTCAGGAAATGTTCAACGAAATTTCCGACGTTTACGGTGAAGACAGCGTTATAACCTACGAGCCCTCTACGGTTGCGCTGAGCTTTTGTGAAAGTGAAGAGGCTTTCAAAAAGATATATCTTCCCTTTAACCCCGACCAGATAGTTTATTGCAAGCCCTACCCCGTCTTTGTTGAAGAAAAGGGTGAGGTAGCAGAGAAGGTTGCAGAATACAAAAACGCAAACGGCTTTTTGCCCAAAATCATTTTCGTGAAGGGTTGCGGAATGTATGCCGTTGACTATTCCGAAAAGGGTAGTGAAACAGCGGCGGCACTGTTTAACGACGCTATGAAAATTGCTTGCTATGCTGAAAACTTCGGTGGTGCAATGCCCCAGAGCGAGGAGCTCACGGATTTCATTGTGAATTGGGAAGCAGAAAGCTATCGCAGTAAGCAATAAAATAAAAAACAGATAATAAAATAAACAAAAAAAGCCTGTGTTATTTATGGAATGTTCCAAAAAATAATACGGGCTCTTTATTTTATTGGCATTTTAGAAAATGTGTGTTACAATTACACTTGTATAAAAACGGTTAATTCCGTAAAAGGAGGAGAACATCTTGGCAGAAAAAAAGAAACTGAATTATAAAAAGACGATTCTTACAGGTTTCGGTTTTCTTGCAACTTCTATTGCATGGGCGATTTATGACCCCTACATCACAAAAATTCTGAACAAAATTCTTTCAGAAAGTGATTTAATCACAAGGTTGAGTAACGCTATCGCAGATGCTGTTCCGTGGATCGGCGAATTCTCAGAGGCTCAGGGTAATGCCGTTTCTCTCGGCGGCGGATTTACACTTGTTCCGTTGTTTATCGGTATTATTATGACGTTCGATAACATTTTCGGCGTTATTTTCCAGCCCACATTCGGCAAGCTTTCAGATAACTGCCATTCAAAATTAGGTAAACGCCGTCCCTTTATTGTGACCTGCGCCCCTATTTCTGCAGTTTTGTTTGCACTTATCCCCATTGTTGCTCTTAATACAGAGGGTGCAATGCAGCTTCCCCTCACAATGATAACTGTTATCTTGTTTGTTTTCTCAATGTCATTGTGGCGTGCACCTGTTGTTGCGCTTATGCCCGACCTTACACCTCCCGAGCTTCGCTCCGAGGGTAACGCCGTTATCAACCTTATGGGCGGTATCGGTTCTGCTGTCGGTATGGTTGCGGGCACAGTCGGCATCATTCTCTGCATGATTTTCACAGGCCACAGCAAGGCAGAAATCACAGCGGATGAAACTCTTTCATTCCCCTACGTTTTCATTGTTGGTGCCGTTGTTATGATTATCGGCATGCTCGTGCTTCTCTTCTTTGTTAAAGAAGAAGACACAAGCATCAAGCTCAAGGGCGAGCTCAATCAGTATGCTGACGCAAAGGCTAAAAAGGCAGCCGCTAAAGCAGAGGCAAAGGCACAGAAGGCAGCTCTCAAGGCTATGAAGCTTTCAAAGGGCGAAAGAAAGAGCCTTATCTTTATGCTTGGCACCTTGTTCTTCCTTTTCTGTGCTGCAAACGCAATCACAACATTCTTCTCATTGTTTGCTCAGGAAATTCTTCATATGATTACCTCCAAGGCAACAATCGTTATGCTTATTTTCGCTGTTTGCTCCGGTGCGGCAGCACTTCCCGCAGGTAAAATGGGTAAAAAATACGGCAGAAAGAAAACAATTATGGCGGGTCTTGCAGTTTTCCTTGTTGCATTCATTGTTTTCTTCGGCGTGTTTGTTGGTATGCTGGGCGGCAAAAACCTTACAATCAACGAGTATGTTAAGGTTAATAACACCTATATCGCTATTGATGACAACATCAATAACTACAACGCAGACCTCAGCGAAAAAGCAGAGGCAGAGGGCAAAAAGCTTGAAAAAGACGACGTTCTCACAATTCAGGGTTACCTTGAATATAAACAGTCACCCGATGAAGCATCAAAATATGTTGCTTTTGAAGAATACCTTGTAGAAAACGCAGGCGAGGGTATCTATGATGCAGTTGTAGCGGTTTCTAATGAAATTCTCGACACAAACACAAAGGATTTCACAGTTGCTCTTGAAGCGATTGTTACAAACGTCGGCGACGTTACCGCAATTCTTCAGGTTCTTATTTACCCCGTTCTTGTTCTTGGCGGTGCGGCTAATATGTTCATCACCGTTAATACTCTTCCCCTTGTTCTTGAAATCGGCGGTGTTGAAAAGGTCGGCACTTTCACAGGCTACTACTACACAGCAACCTTCTCCGCACAGATTGCGTCACCCATCGTTTACGGCTTCATAAGAATGTTTGCAGGCACATATATGTCGCTGTTCTACTACAGCCCGATTATGTTCGCAATAGCAATCTTCCTTATTATGTTTGTTAAACACGGTGAAGCAGTTCCCGATGAAGTAATAAAACAGGCAGAAGCAGAAAACGATTAAGAAATAAAGAAATACTCCTCAAGGCGATTGCCTTGAGGAGTATTTTTATTTCTTAAAATTATTCATTCATTCCCCAGCATTTTTTATATTTTTTACCGCTTCCGCAGGGGCAGGGGTCATTTCTGCCGGGCTTTTTATCTGATTTTTTGGGTTCTTTTTTAACTGTGCCGTCATCTGAGCCGGAGGTTGAGGTTATTTTAGCCGCCTGCTTTCTTTCCATGGGGGCTTCTTTTCTGATTCGTGTCTGAAGAACGAAATCAACGGTGCCTTCACGGATTCCGTTTGTCATTTCCTCGAACATATCAAGACCTTCATCACGGAAAACGATAACGGGGTCTTTACCGCCGTAGCCCATAAGACCCATACTGCGCTTGAGCTGGTCCATAGCATCGATGTGCTCCATCCAACGGATGTCAACGTTTCTGAGAAGACCGATTCTTTCAAGCTCTTTAACGGTGTCTTCGCCGAATTCTTCTTTTCTTATATCGTAAAGCTCCTGTGCCTTGTTGAGAAGAAGCTCGGTGAGTTCTTCATTGTCGTTGATATCTTCAATGGCTGTGTCGCCGAGAAGCCAGGCGTATTTTGTTTTGAGCCCTTTTTTGTTCCATTCGTCTGCCTTGACGTTAGCGGGGCAATAGAAATCAACGGATTCAGCGATTGTGTCAACAATCATTTTCTGAATAAGTGCGGAGATGTCTTCGCCGTCAAGCACCTGATTACGCTGACCGTAAATAACCTCACGCTGTTTGTTCATAACGTCGTCGTATTTAAGAACGTTACGGCGGATAGCAAAGTTGTTGCCCTCAACCTTTTTCTGTGCATTTTCAATTGTTGAAGTGAAAATCTTTGCCTCAATGGGCATATCTCCGATGCTCTTGAATGCATCAAGTGTGTTGTAGAAGCGGTCGCCTGCGAAAAGTCTTAACAGGTCGTCTTCTGCAGAAAGGTAGAAACGGCTTTCACCGGGGTCACCCTGTCTGCCTGCACGGCCACGGAGCTGGTTGTCGATTCGTCTTGATTCGTGGCGCTCTGTGCCGATAATGCAAAGACCGCCCGCCGCACGGACCTTTTCAGCCTCTTCCTTGGTAACAGCCTTGTATTTTGCTTCAAGCTCACGGAAGGTGCTTCTTGCGTTGAGAATATCCTCGTTTTCGGTTTCTGCAAAGCCTGTTGCCTCGGCAATAAGCTCTTCAGAGAAATCCATTTTTCTCATTTCGGATTTTGCCATAAACTCGGGGTTACCGCCGAGGATAATGTCGGTACCACGGCCCGCCATATTGGTGGCAATTGTAACAGCGCCGAATTTACCCGCCTGAGCAACAATTTCAGCCTCTTTTTCGTGGAATTTAGCGTTAAGAACCTCGTGCTTGATGCCCTGTTTTTTAAGGAATTTTGAGAGCTTTTCACTCTTTTCAATGTTAACCGTACCCACAAGAACGGGCTGACCCTTTTCGTGGCACTCCTTAATCTGTTCAACAATGGCGCTGAATTTTGCCTCTTCGGTTTTGTAAAGAACGTCGTCCTTATCCTTTCTTATCATAGGCTTGTTGGTGGGGATTTCAACAACATCGAGACTGTATATTTCCTGGAACTCGGAGCTTTCGGTCATAGCAGTACCCGTCATACCCGAAAGCTTCTTGTAAAGGCGGAAATAGTTCTGGAAGGTTATTGTTGCAAGAGTTTTGCTTTCGTGCTCAACCTTAACGCCCTCTTTTGCTTCAATAGCCTGGTGAAGACCTTCGCTGTAACGTCTGCCCAGCATAATACGGCCTGTGAACTCGTCAACGATAAGAACCTGACCGTCTTTAACAACGTAGTCAACGTCTCGTGTCATTGTGCCGTGGGCTTTAAGAGCCTGATTGATGTGGTGCTGAAGTGTGAGGTTTTCGGCATCCATAAGGTTTTCAATGTGGAAAGCCGCCTCAGCCTTTGCGATACCGGATTTTGTAAGTGTAGCAGATTTTGCTTTTTCGTCAACAAGATAGTCACCGCCGTCCTCTGCGACAACGTCTTCAGCATCAAGCTTTGTGTCAAGCTCCTTGACCTTGACCATTTTAAGACGTTTAACAAAATCGTTTGTAAGGCGGTAAAGGTCAGTTGATGCTTCACCGATACCGGAAATGATAAGGGGTGTTCTTGCCTCGTCGATAAGGATGGAGTCAACCTCGTCAACAACGGCGAAGTTGTGACCCCTCTGAACACGCTGTTCAGCATACATAACCATATTGTCACGAAGATAGTCAAAGCCCATTTCGTTGTTTGTGCCGAAGGTGATGTCTGCGGCGTAAGCCTCTTTTCTTTCTTCGTTTGTTTTTTCGTGGATAATAAGACCCACCTTGAGACCCATAAAACGGTAGATTTTGCCCATCCACTCCGAGTCACGTTTTGCAAGGTAGTCGTTGACAGTAACGATATGCACGCCCTTACCTGAAAGTGCGTTAAGGTATGCGGGCAGGGTAGCAACAAGGGTTTTACCTTCACCTGTTTTCATTTCCGCAATTCTGCCCTGGTGAAGAATGATACCGCCGAGAATCTGCACGGGGTAGTGCTTCATACCCAGAACACGCCATGCCGCTTCACGGCAGGCGGCAAATGCCTCGGGGAGAATATCGTCAAGAGATTCACCGTTTTTGAGACGATTCTGAAATTCGGGGGTTTTTGCTTGCAACTGTTCATCTGTCAAAGAAGCGAATTCGCTTTCGAGGGAAAGAACCTTGTCCTTTAAACCGCTGATTCGCTTGATTTCTTTTGAAGAATAGTCGCCGAATATTTTTTTGAGTAAAGACATTTTTTTGACTGTCCTTTCATAATGAGAATTAAGAATAAATATACAAATTACATTGTACCACATATAAATATGTATTGCAAACAAAAAACAATAATTATTTTTTTGTTTACATTTAACCCGGAAATTGATACCATAAAATAAAGAAAACAAGAATTTTTTGCAACAAAACGCAAAAAAGATGAGTCTATATAAGTGAGAGCAAAGAGAATTCTCTGTTCACCGAGGTGAAAAATATGCAAAATAACAGTACTGAGTTAATTGAACGTTCAAAATATGGCGACGGCAAAGCCTTTTCTCAGCTATATGGTGAATATGCCGTTGAATTGTATCGTTTTGCCCTTTATATGACGGGCTCCCCCGAGGATGCGGAGGATGCCGTTCAGGAGGCGGTGATTTCTGCCTGGCAAAGCTTACATAGCCTGAAGGATTATTCACTTTTCAAGGCATGGCTTTTCAAGATTTTGTCAAACAAATGCAAAACAATGCTGATGAAGCGAAACAGGCACCCCGATTCCTTACCCATTGATGACTATGATTTTTTAACCGACAACACCGCAGAAAATCTCATAAACGGTGTTGAGCTAAAGCAGGCTCTTGCTTCTCTCACGCCACCGGATGCCCAGATTATTGTGCTCTCGATAATCGGCGGCTTCACAAGTCAGGAGCTTGCGGGCATTTTCAATATGACCCCGGGTACCGTAAGGTCCAGACAAAAAAGAGCCATTGAAAAACTCAAGAAGATTTTGTGAAAGGAGAGCAACCATGGACAAGAACAAGGATTTTGATTTTTTAAGCACAGAAGACCTTAATAAAATAAATGAAAAATTGCGAAAATCAGAGAAAATAACCCTTCCCGAAAGCCTCTCAACAGAAAACATAGAGCTTCTCATAAAAGAGGTTAAGCAGGCAGATTACAAGGAAGAGATAAAAAAAGAAAAACGCAGAAAAAGAAATGCGGCATTCCGCTTTGCTGCAGGTGCGGCGGCGGTTATAGTTGCGGTAACGAGCGTTGCAATAGTGAAGCCGTGGAAAAATATTCCGTTAAAGGATAAAGGCGGCGCAACAAACAGTATAGTTGGCAGTTCGCCTGTTGCTGTGGAGGATTATTCCGAAATAGAAAAGCTTTTTGCCGATTATGCCGCAAAATATGAAAAATATAAAAATAAGGTTTATTATAACGTTAACGGATTTGATTACCTGACGGATGAGGAGGCTGTAGACAATGTGAACACGGGTGCCGCACCCCAGGCGGGAACAGGCAGTAACGGAAGCTCACAGTCTGTGACAAGACCCGTTGCTGAAAGTCATACAGGCAAAGGCCACGGCGAAACAAACGAGCAGGTTTCGGGTGTGCACGAAGCGGACATCATAAAAAATGACGGCACATATCTTTACGTTGTGAACCCCGATAACACCGATTGGAGCACATATTATGATGCTTTGGGTGATGTTTATACCAAGATTTCCGGGACTCCCGGTACAACAAGCCCCAATGCTGAGGGTGCCACACCGAAAAAAGGCTCTGTTTCATCAGAGGATATACCCGCTCTTGAATATGATTGTAAAATTTCAATAATAAAGCCCGACAGCAACGGAAAGCTTGAAAAGGCGGGTGTAATTAATATTGAAAAGCCCAAGGATGCAACGATTTTTCATATGAGCATCAATGAAATGTACGTTTCGGGCGACAGACTTCTTGTTGTGGGTGAATGCAAAAAAAGAGTCCACGACCACAGCGGCGAAGCCGAAATAACCTGCGATTGTCTCAAAACGCAGTATTACGGTTATCACGACACCCTTGTTATGGCGGCAGCCTTTGATATCAGCGACAAAAAAGCCCCCAAGGAAACGTGGCGAATATATCAGCAGGGTGACTACGTTTCATCAAGACTTGTGGAAAATGAGCTTGTTCTTATTTCCAACTACTACGTTGACATTTCTGCCGAAGAGCAGGAGGTTATAGATGGGTGCGTTCCACAAATCAGCGTTGACGACGGCGAGTTTAACAGGATTTCAGCCTCAGATATCTGCATTATGGATGAGGTTTGCGATTCCCGTTACCTCGTTGCATCTGTAATGAATATCGGCGATAAAGAAACCTTGAAAACTCAGGCTGTTCTCGGCGGTGGCGAAAACGTTTATTGCACAACCGAAACTCTCTACGTCACAAGCACCGAATACAACGATTCAAATAGAGTTATTGAAGTTTTCGGCGGCAGCGGAACACAGAAAACTCAGATTTATAAATTCGATATCACTAATTATGACATAAAATACCTTAAAAATGCCTCGGTTGACGGAAGCGCCCTCAATCAGTTCAGTATGGATGAGTATAACGGCGAGCTTCGCATAGCAACAACTCTCGGTGACTGGGGCGAGAATTTAACGAATCAGCTTTACGTTCTCAACGAAAGCCTTGAAACAAAAGGGCTTCTCAAGGATATTGCAAAGGGTGAACGCATACAATCCGTTAGATTCAGTGGCGAAACAGCCTATGTCGTAACGTTTATTCAGACAGACCCGCTGTTTGTAATCGACCTTTCAGATTCCAAAAAACCCGTTATTCTGGGCGAGCTTAAAATACCCGGCTATTCAACCTATCTTCACCCCGTGGGTGAGGGGCTTGTTCTCGGTGTTGGTTACGACGGCAACGATAACGGCACAAACGGTGGCTTCAAGGTATCGCTGTTCGATGTCAGCGACCCCACAAAGCCCGTTGAAAGCGGAAAGTTCGTTATTTCGGCCCAAAGTGCAAAATACAAGTGGAAAAATATCAGCTCCACTGCATACAGCACCCACAAGGCTCTTTGCTGGGATAGCGAAAACAAAATAATGTATATTCCTTACACCCAGAGGGAAGAGGTCTGGGCAGATGCAAACGGCTCGAAATTTGAAACCACCGTAACAAACGGCATTCTTGCGTTGAAGATTGATGAAGAAAGCAAAACCTTCTCTGCCAACACAAGCTATGAAGCGGTAATCGAGGATAGTAGCTGGTCAAAGGGAATGTCAAGAGCAACCTATATCGGCGATACAATTTTCGGTTACTCGTCACACGACGGCACAATGTATTCATTCAACAAAGAAACAACCGAGAAAATTGATGAAATAATTATTGGCGGCTAAAACCACACAGCCCCTTTTTAGGGGATAGGAAAAAATGATGCAGAACGGACAAACCGAGTAAAAACAAGGCGTACACCTTGTTTTTACTTGCCTGAAGGCGTACAAAGGTACGTCGAGTGGCGAGGTTTGTTCGTAGCATAAAACTTAAAATTTGTTATATCTGTTATTTTTTCGATAATTTAAGGGGTTCTTATAGGCTTTTGTCCTATAGGAACTTCTTGTTATATATGGTTTTATGCGGTCTGCGCTTTTTTTACATCCCCTTTTATCTTGATTTTTACATAAAAAGAGGGTTATAATATTTTTATTGTTAAATGAAGGTAGTGTCTGTTTTTATGGTTATAGATTTTCATACTCACGCATTTCCTGAAGAAATTGCACCAAAGGTTATGGAGAAGCTGAGCTTCACCTCGGGCGGATTAATTCCCCAGACCGACGGCACAATAAAGGGCTTGAAATCGATTATGGCAAAAGACGGAGTGGATAAAAGCGTCACTCTTGCAATTGCCACAAATGCAAAACAGCAAAAAGCCGTTAATGACTATATTTTTTCACAGAAAAGTGACGAAATTATACCCTTTGGCTCCGTTTACCCTTATGCAGAGAATGCATTGGAGGAGCTTGAAAGAATAAAAGCTATGGGTATGAAGGGCGTAAAGCTCCACCCTGAATATCAGCAGTTTTTTGTTGACGATGAATTTATGAAGCCGATTTACAAAAAAATATCGGAGCTTGGCTTGCTCCTCATTTTTCACGCAGGTGAGGATTTTGGCTACCCTGCGCCCTATCACGCAACACCCGAAAGGCTGAGAAAAGCCGCAAAATGGATTGATACACCAATGATTTGCGCCCATTGGGGCGGGGCAAATATGGGTGAGGAAGTGTTAAAATATCTTTGTGATGTCCCCGTGTATTTCGACACAGCCTTCGGCTACAGCTCAATGCCTAAGGACAGAGCAAAAAGAATTTTAGATAAAAAGGGTGTTGATAAAATCCTTTTCGGGTCAGATTGCCCGTGGCACGCCCCCTCGTGGGATATGCGTATGATAAAAACACTTGAATTGACACAACAAGAGGAAGAAATGATTTTTTATAAAAATGCAATAAAACTGCTTGGTTTGTAATATAAAATAAAAAGGAGAAGCTATGCTTTCGTTTAGTTCGGAGCCCGTCAGCGTGTGGGAAAAGCTGAAAAAAACAACTGAACCAATAATTATGTACGGCACCGGTAACGGTGCCGACAAGGTGCTTGACGTTTTTTCTGAAAAGGGTATAGCCATAAACGGTGTTACGGCAAGCAACGGCTTTGTGAGAGAGCGCACCTTCAGAGGCTTTCCTGTTAAACCCCTGTCGTATTTTGAAGAGCTTTATGAAAGCTTCACGGTTGTTATTTCATTCGGTTCATCAAGGCCCGAGGTGCTTGAAAATATCCGTGAAATATCAAAAAAGCACAGAGCTCTTGTACCTGTTGTGCCCGTTATCGGCACAGAAATTTTTGATGAAGACTATCTTCTGAAAAACGAAAGAGACATTGAAAAAGCATACACTCTTCTTGCAGACGATTTTTCAAAAAAGATTTATGGGGGCTACATTGATTTTCTTTTCGGCGGTGAGTACAACATTCTTGAAAGCATCACAACCCCCGAAAGCGAGGTTTATGAAAACATCTTGAAACCCCAAAAAGGCGGAGCGTTTGTTGACGTTGGTGCATATAGGGGAGACACAGTTGAAAAATATCTTGCTCTTTGTGACGGTGACTACAGCTTTATCGTAGCCGCCGAGCCCGATAAAAAAACCTTTAAAAAGCTTATGGAAAATTGCGGCAATCTCCCCAATTTCAAGGGCGTGAATGCAGCGGTCACAAACGTTGACGGTGAGGTTTATTTCTCTCATGACGGCGGCAGACAGTCTGCAATAGGCGGCGATGTGAAAACAGACAGCGTAACTCTCACAAGCCTTTGCAAGGGGATAATACCCGATTACATAAAAATCGATGCCGAGGGGTGCGAGCTTCAGATTATTGAATCCTCGGGGGAAATTCTCAGAAAACACAAGCCCCTTCTCAACGTTGCGGCATATCATAAAAACGAGGATATTTTTAAGCTTCCGCTACTTCTTAACAGCATAAATGAGGGCTATAAAATCCATCTTCGCCACCACCCATATGTTCCCGCATGGGACACAATTTATTATTGTGTGTAAATTCGTTTAGCGACAGAAAAATATATTTTGTGACAATTAAAAAAATATATTGACTTTTTCCTTATTTATATATATATTTAAAGTGCAAATTAAAATGTCACGGGTTCACACTTTTGGCTCCACGGACAAATCACCAATTTGAAGAATTATAAGTGTTCTTTGGGTGGGTGGTTTTTTCTTTTAGAAAAAACCCGACCTTCAGCAAAATACATCATTTTGCCACAAACCATAGAGAGGGGTTGCGTAATTGTCCAACAACATTATTGATCTCAAAAACATTTCCGTTTCCTTTGATGGGGAACAAATAATTGAAAATATGAATTTATACATCCGAGACAAGGAGTTCATAACCTTTTTAGGTCCCTCCGGTTGCGGTAAAACAACCACGCTCAGAATTATTGCAGGCTTTCAGGAGCCCGATTCAGGCGAGGTTATTTTTGACGGCAAATTAATAAACGGTGTTCCCCCGTATAAAAGACAGCTGAACACCATTTTCCAGAGATATGCCCTTTTCCCCCATCTTAACGTTTACGAGAATATCGCTTTCGGTCTCAGACTGAAAAAGACCCCCGAAAAAGAGATTAAAGAGGCAGTTACGGAAATGCTTGCTCTTGTAAACCTCAAAGGCTTTGAGAGAAGAAATATTTCGTCGCTTTCCGGTGGTCAGCAGCAGCGTGTTGCCATTGCAAGGGCACTTGTTGTTAAACCCCGGGTGCTTCTTCTTGACGAGCCGTTGGGCGCCCTTGACCTGAAGCTTCGCAAGGATATGCAGGTTGAACTCAAAAACATTCAGAAACGCCTTGGTATCACCTTTATCTATGTTACCCACGACCAGGAAGAAGCCCTTTCAATGTCTGACACAATAGTTGTTATGGATTCGGGCGTTATTCAGCAAATCGGCACCCCCACAGACATCTACAACGAGCCTAAAAACGCTTTCGTTGCGGATTTCATCGGCGAAAGCAACATTATCGAGGGTGTTATGCGTGCCGACTTCTGGGTTGAAATGGCGGGTCACAAATTCAAATGTCTTGACAAGGGCTTCGGCGTTGACGAAGAGGTTGACGTTGTTGTGCGCCCCGAGGACGTTGACGTTGTTCCCGTTTCAGAGGCTATGATTTCAGGTGTTGTCACATCTACTACATTTAAAGGCGATTATTATGAAATAATCGTTGAAATCAAGGGCTTTAAATGGATGATTGAATCAAAATACAATCAGACGGTGGGCTCAACAATCGGTCTTAACATTGTGCCCGATGCTATACATATCATGAAAAAATCAAAGTACTCCGGTCTTTACGGCGACTACAGCTCATTCAGTGAAGAATTTGAAGAGCTGTCGGACGCCACCTATGAGGAAGAAGACGAATAATCCCGACGGTATTTTTTCAAGAAAGGAGTGCTTTTGATGAAGAATAAATCTTCACTTATGACTCGTTTAGCAGGCGCTCCGTACATTGTCTGGGCGATTATTTTCATCATTGTTCCTCTTTGTATGGTTGCCTACTACGCTTTTACAGATAAAAGCGGTGCTTTTACCTTTGACAATATGCTTGATATCGGTAAATATACCGACACAATAGTCCTTTCCGTGTGGTTAGGGCTTCTTGCCACGGTTATCTGCCTTGTTATTGCGTACCCGCTTGCTATGATAATGGCAAACAAGGGGCCGAAAAAACAAAGCACGATGACAATGATCATTATGCTCCCGATGTGGATGAACTTCCTTTTGAGAACGTATTCCTGGATGACAATTCTTGAGGATAACGGCTTGCTCACAACAACCATAAACTCTGTTGTTGACGGAATAAACAAGCTCACCGAATGGGGTATTGAGCCCGTTCACCTCATAAACACCCGTGGTGCAGTTGTTCTCGGTATGGTTTACAACTTCCTGCCCTATATGATTTTGCCCATTTACACGGTTATGTTAAAATCCGACCGTTCTCTTGTGGAGGCGGCACAGGATCTTGGCGGCAATAAATTCGACGTGTTTAAAAACGTTACGGTTCCCCTTAGCGTTCCCGGCGTTGTTTCGGGCTTCACAATGGTTTTTGTGCCCTCTGTGAGCACGTTCTACATATCACAGAAGCTGGGTGGCACGGGAACAACCCTTATCGGCGACATTATCGAAACACAGTTCCAGACCGCAAACAACTACAACTTAGGTGCCTCACTTTCGTTTGTGCTTATGATTCTTATCTTTATATGCCTTGCGGTTATGAACAAGTTCTCTGACGATGACGGAGGTGTTGTAATATGACAAGAAAAACATCTCTCGGCGGCAAGCTTTACACGGTTCTTGTGTTTATTTTCCTTTACGCACCTATTGCGGTTCTTATTCTTTTCAGCTTCAACTCCGGAAAGAGCACGGCAGTTTTTGAGGGCTTTTCTCTTCATTGGTATGAGGAGCTTTTCAGAGATGCGGCAACTCTTGCGGCGTTTAAAAACTCTGTTATTATTGCTGTTGTTTCATCAATTATTTCAACAATTATGGGAACAGCCGCCGCAACCGCAATTTTCGGCTATAAAAACAAGCTTCTTAAAACAAGCGTAATGACAACAACAAACATCCCCATGATGAACCCCGAAATCGTTACGGGTATTGCGATGATGCTTTTGTTTGTTTTCATCGGCGGGGTTTTCGGCAAAACAGGTACCTTGGGCTTTACAACACTTATTATTGCCCACGTAACCTTTGAGCTGCCGTACGTTATTCTTAACGTTCTGCCAAAGCTCAAGCAGACCGATGCTCACCTTGCCGAGGCGGCACAGGATTTGGGATGCACACCCTTTCAGGCGTTTTACAAGGTTGTTCTGCCTGCAATTATGCCCGGTATAATATCCGGTCTTATGATGGCATTCACGCTGTCAATCGATGATTTCATAATCAGCTATTTTGTCAGCGGAACAAGCTCGCAGACATTGCCAATAAGAATTTTCTCAATGACAAAGAGAAGGGTTACACCCGATATGTATGCCCTTTCAACTCTGATTTTCCTTGCTATACTTGTTCTTCTTATTGTTTCAAACGTTGTAGCATCAAGGGGCGACAAGAAGCTTGCTAAAAAAGGCGGTGCAAAATGATGAAACGCTTTTTTTCAGTATTATTCAGCATAGTTCTTCTCGCTCTTACGATTGTGCCTTGCTTTGCGGGTGAGAAGAAGGATTATTCCCACCTGAGGGGAACAACCCTTAACGTTTACAACTGGGGCGAATATATATCTGACGGTGCAGAGGGCTCTCTCAACGTCAACGAGGAGTTTGAAAAGCGCTACGGCATAACCGTTAACTATTCAAACTACGAAAGCAACGAGAATATGTATAACAAGCTTCAGTCGGGCGGCGCAAACTACGACGTTATAATCCCCTCGGATTATATGATTGCAAAGCTTATTGAAGAGGATATGCTTGCAGAGCTTGATTTTTCCAATATTCCGAACTACAAAAACGTTATGGAAAAATATCGAGGTCTTTATTATGACCCGGAAAATAAATATTCCGTACCCTATACAGTCGGTATGGTCGGACTTATTTATAACACCAAAATGGTTGAAGAAGCCCCCGATAGCTGGGGTGCTTTGTGGGATGAACGCTACAAGGGCGAAATTCTTATGTTCAACAACCCCCGTGATGCTTTTGGCGTTGCTCAGTGCTACCTCGGTCAGAGCATCAACACCGAAAATCTCGAGGATTGGGATAAAGCAATCGAAACATTGAAGGAGCAGAACCATTTGGTTTCATCCTACGTTATGGATGAGATATTTAACAAAATGGAAAATGGCGAGGCTGCCCTCGCACCCTATTATGCGGGCGACTTTCTCACAATGTATGACGTTAATCCCGACCTTGCTTTCGTCTATCCCAAAGAGGGTGTTAACTTCTTTGTGGATGCTATGTGTATTCCCAAAAATGCAGAGAACAAGGAAGCGGCAGAGCTTTACATCAACTTTATGCTTGAGGATGAAATTGCAGTTGCAAACGCAAACTACCTTTGCTATGCAACGCCGCACTCCAACGTTCTTGAATCCGACGATTATGATTTAAAGGGTGACCCGGTTCTTTACCCCGATGAAGAAAACACCCCAAGAACAGAGATGTTTGAAAATCTTGATTACGAAACACAGAACTATATGAATATGCTGTGGAACGAGTTGAAAATTGAAGGCAACTCAAATCTTGATGCATATATAGGACTGTCTACGTCACTTGTTCTTGTTGTTGTTTATCTCGTTTACAAGTTCCTGAAAAAGAAAAAACGTGAAGCAATGTATTAAAAAATTACTCCGTAAGACAGCGTCTTACGGAGTTTTTATATACCGATTTCTTTAAAAAATTCTTCTGGCGTTTTGCCGTAGGGGCGATTGAATCTGCCAAGCTCAAATAAATCATCGCCAACAGAAACGGTGTTTGACTCCTCACGGCAGGTGAGGGTGATGGTGAAGCCAAGGCTTTTTGATGTTTCAAGGAGGGTATTGTTTCTTATGCCGTACGGATAGGCGAGTATTTTCGGCTTTTCACCTGTCAGGTCTTCAAAAATGCGGTTGAATTTTTGCAGGTCGTCGGTGATGATTTTAATATATTGCTCGTTGCTTTCACCACGGAGCTTTCCCATTCCCCGTCGGTGGTCAAGGTCGTGCAGGTCATAGGTGTGGCAACCCAATTCCACAAGGTCTTTTTTCGCAAGCGCCGAAATGTCGTTGCGGTTAAGGTAGGCGTAGCGGTCGTCTGTTTCACCGTTTTGGGTGTAAATTTCAACAAGGGAGCCGATTATATTGACGTTTGCGGGGTAGCCGTATTTTTCCAAAAGGGGAACAACACGTGTAAGAAAACTGCGCTCACCGTCGTCAAAGGTGATAATTACGCATTTTTCGGGCAAGGTTATTTCGCCCGCAACGTATTTTTCAAGGTCGCCAAAGGATATGGGGGTTACGTTCTTGTTCTTGAGATATTCAAAATCCTCTTCGATAAGCGACGGGGGAATAACATAATCCCCGAAAATTTTCGGGTTATCGCAAACATGGTGATACATTATAACAGGTATATCTGTGCCTGTTTTTACCGTTGCCGCAGCAGGCAAAGAAACGTTTACCGCAGAAAGCCCGAGCAGAACGGCAGACAAAATAGCACAGAATATAAAAAGCTGTCTGAAAGAAAAAATTCTGAACATAACATCACCCAAAAAGGTATATGAAAAAATTTTTCGAAAAATGCAAACAAATGTTTGCTTTTTCTGAAAAGATGTGATATTATATGAAAAGAAAAGAGAAAATTTGTTCGGAGGGTGATTTTTTGGAGCCTATTAACGAAACTCAAAAGAAGATATATGAATTTTTAGTAGAGCGCTCGCAGGATGGTGTTCCCCCCTCAGTCCGTGAAATCGGTGCGGCTGTGGGTCTTAAATCAACGTCATCTGTTCAGGCGAATCTTGATGCACTTGAAAAAGCCGGCTATATTATGAGGGACCCGCTTCTTAAAAGGTCAATCCGTATTCTTGGCCAGGCAGAAAACATAACCCACGTGCCCCTTCTCGGCACGGTTACTGCGGGTATGCCCATTCTTGCGGTTGAACAAATCGAGGGCTATATCCCCTACACGGGCAGAGTTTCAAGAGATAAACCGCTCTTTGCTCTCAAGGTCCGTGGTGAAAGTATGCTCTGGGCGGGTATTCTCAACGGCGATATTGTTATTGCCGAGAAAACTCCCTACGCTTCAAACGGCGAGATTGTTGTTGCAATGATTGAGGATGAGGCAACCGTTAAACGCTTCTATAAAGAAAACGGTCATTTCCGCCTGCAGCCCGAAAACGACGAGTTTGAGCCCATTATCACAAACGAGGTCGTAATTCTCGGCAAGGTTGTTGCACTTATACGATATTATTAATATTTACGATTAAAAAATAAGGGCGCTGTAAAAACGAAGGTTTTTACAGCGCCTTTTTCTATATACCAAGTATAACATATTTTTAAAATAAATACAAGTCTTGTATAACAATACTCTTTGTAGTACAATTTCGATGTTCATTTAAAAGGGGGTATAGGCTATGCTTGAAAAGGATATGACTAAAGAAAAGGCTTATTCAGAAAAGGTTCAGCAGTTTCTTGGCTTTGAAACAGAAAGACTTCAAAAGCAGATAAACGAATATAAATCCAACATTAAAATTCTCGGTGAGGATTTTAATATGGATAATCCTAACGGTGGTATGTATTCGGGAATGGAGCTTACCCAAACCCATCACGAGATGGAAAAACAGATGATTTACGCCGAGGAAGCGGCAGAAAACATCCATTTTTACAGAAAATTACGCAAAGCCCCGTATTTTGCAAAGGTCACCTTCAAGCCGGAAACCGCCCCCGCCGAAAAAGATATTTACATCGGCTTGCGCACTCTGCAGGAGCATGACACCTTCCGTATGCTTGTGTGTGACTGGCGAGCACCTGTGGCATCACTTTTCTATGAGGATTTTGACGGCACAAAGGCCTTTTACAAAGCTCCAAAGGGTAGCATAAACGGAGAATTGCTCAACAAAAGACAATTTAAGTTTGAAAACGGTAATCTTGTTTATTACGTTGACAGCGACGTTAAAATTGACGACGATATTTTACGTGACGTTCTTTCGTCTTCGTCGGGGGAGCATCTCAAGGTTATTGTCAGCAGTATTCAAAGGGAGCAAAACAAGGTTATCCGCTATGCCGACAATCAGAATCTTTTAGTTCTCGGCCCTGCGGGAAGCGGCAAAACCTCCGTGGGCTTCCACCGGCTTGCATATCTTCTTTATCAGAACAGAACGGAGCTTTCTTCTGCCGAGATAATAATGTTTTCAAATAACGACATTTTCTCAAGCTACGTTGCGGATATTATCCCCGAGCTTGGCGAGATGCCTATAAATTATGCAAGCTTTTATTCTATTTTCGCCGCAGAGCTTCCCACAATGAACGTTGCGGACTATTACTCCTTGGCAGAAAGCGTAATTAATGGCGACACCGACAGGGAAAAATCTGCAAAAATCAAGCTCAACGGCGAGCTTATGGAATACATCGCCCAAAATGCCGATGACGTTGACCCCATATTCCGTGACGTTGTTTTGTTTGATGAAACAATCCTTTCTGGTGACGATATCCTTGAAAGGTTTCTCGGCGACACCGAAAATAACCTTAAAACAAGGGTGGACAGGCTGATTGTTTATGTTCAGAGCGTTATAACCCGTTATTTTTCTGAAAACAGAGAAGCTGTTTATAAAAAGGTGGATGCCGAAACCGAAATTGGCGACAGCACCGAAAAAGCAATGAAACGGCTTTTGCATCTTACAAGGGCACAGGCAGAGGATATGATTCGTGACGCAACCCGCCTTGATGCCGTTGATATTTATTTCAATCTTCTTGAAAGATATGCAAAAAGCATCAACTGCCCACAGCTTCTGGAAACGAAAAACAGTCTTATGAAGGGCTACATTGAGTTTGAGGATGCTTTGGGAGCCGTTTTTGTTAAAACAGTTCTTGGCACCTGTGCGGTGCTTTCGGGCGTTAAACATATTCTTGTTGACGAGGCACAGGACCTTTCCCTTATGCAGCATAAAATCATTCTTTCAATGTTCCCCAGAGCAAAGGTCACACTTCTTGCAGATACAAATCAGGCAATTCTCCCCGCACTTAATACGGATAATGCGGAATTTATAGCAGACCTTTACGGCGCAAAAACGCTGAAGCTCAACAAAAGCTACCGTTCAACAAAGCAGATTAACGATTTTGCAACATCGCTTCTCACTGACGATAAAAAGTATGAGGTTTTTGAGCGTGATGGTGAAGCTGTAAGGGAATTTCACGGTAAAGCAAAGGAGCTTGAGGAACTTCTTGGTGAATATGCGGGTATTAGCCAATCCACCTGCATCATTACAAAGGATAACAGTGACGCTCTGAAGGTGTATAAGGAACTTAAAAAGAAATTCCCCACTCTCAGGCTTTGCGATAATAAATCCTGCGAGCTTTCAAACAGCCCCATTGTTATGCCCCTTGCGCTCACAAAGGGTCTTGAGTTTGATAACGTTATTGTCTATGATAAAGATTGCGGATTTTCGGGTAAGGAAAACGAAAAATATATGTATATGGCTTCCACAAGAGCCTTGCACAGATTATCAATTTTTAAAGCCTTATAAAAAAAAGAACAGATAACTTTCACAAGTTATCTGTTCTTTTTTATCAGGAGAGTTCAAACTGACCTGTATAGAGCTTGTAGTATTTTCCTTTTTCTTCAATAAGAGTATCGTGGTCGCCCTTCTCAATGATTTCACCGTTTTCAAGCACCATAATAGCATTGGAGTTTCTGACGGTGGAAAGGCGGTGGGCAATGACAAAAACTGTTTTACCCTCCATCAGCTTATCCATACCCTTTTCTATAAGTCGTTCTGTTCTTGTGTCAATGGAGCTTGTTGCCTCGTCAAGAATAAGAACAGGCGGGTCGGCAACGGCGGCTCTTGCGATTGCAAGAAGCTGGCGCTGACCCTGTGACAGGTTGGAGCCGTCACCTGTGAGCATAGTGTCGTAGCCGTCGGGCAGTCTTGTAATGAAGCTGTCTGCATTTGCTATTTTTGCCGCATTGACAATATCCTCGTGGGTTGCGTCAAGCTTTCCGTAGCGGATGTTTTCTTCAACCGTACCTGTGAAAAGGTGGGTATCCTGAAGAACCATTGCAAGTGAACGCCGAAGGTCATCCTTTTTAATTTTTTTGATGTTGATTCCGTCGTAGGTGATTTTACCCTCCTGTATATCATAGAAACGGTTTATAAGGTTTGTGATGGTTGTTTTACCTGCACCCGTTGAGCCGACAAATGCAATTTTCTGACCGGGCTTTGCATAAAGTGAAACGTTTTTAAGAACGGTCTTTTTGCCGTTATAAGAAAAGGTAACGTCGTGGAATCTGACATCGCCCTTGAGGAGTGTGTAGGTAACAGTTCCGTCTGCTGAGTGGGGGTGCTTCCAAGCCCAGGTTCCTGTTCTTGTTTGGGATTCGGTAACGTTGCCGTTTTCGTCAACGTTTGCATAAACAAGGGTAACGTAGCCGTTATCCTCTTCGGGAGTTTCGTCTATGATTTCAAATATTCTCTCTGCACCGGCAAGGGCGGCAAGAATACTGTTCATCTGCTGTGAAATCATGCTTATGGGACGGGAAAACTGCCTTGTATATTGCAGGAATGAAGCGAGGGAGCCGAATGAAAGAACACCTGCCGCACCGCCGAGAAACAAGCCTGTAATACCGCCGGTTGCGGTGTCGCCCACCTTGAGAATTATAAATGCACCCAAAGCGGCTGTAGCGG
>JAZRPC010000139.1:0-12732 GCA_045649005.1 Acutalibacteraceae bacterium | reverse complement strand
CCCGATAATTCTGCATTCTGCATTCTCAATTCTGCATTTCAAAAAGGTACTACCCCTCTCGGAGTAGTACCTTTTTTATTAGTTGATAACTTTATCGTCAACTTCTTTTTGAGCCATTTCGCAGAATGCGTCAACGCTCATTGTACCCATATCACCGGCTTTTCTGCCACGTACTGCAACTTCATTGTTCTCAATTTCCTTATCACCAAGAACAAGCATATAAGGAATTTTCTGAAGCTGTGCTTCACGGATTTTGTAGCCTGTTTTTTCTGCTCTGTCATCAACAGTTACGCGGAAGCCTTTTTCTTCAAGCTTTCTGCAAAGCTCGAAACAAGCATCGTGATGTCTTTCGGAAATAGGAAGAATTCTCATCTGCTCAGGAGCAAGCCACATGGGGAATGCACCTGCATATTTTTCAATAAGAAGAGCAAGAGTTCTCTCATAGCAACCGATTGAAGTTCTGTGAATGATGTAGGGATTTTTCTTTGTACCATCACGGTCAACATATTCCATACCGAATTTTTCAGCAAGCATCTGGTCAATCTGGATTGTAATAAGAGTATCTTCTTTACCGTAAACGTTCTTAATCTGAATATCAAGCTTGGGACCATAGAAAGCAGCTTCACCGATACCAACTTTATAAGAAAGACCGATATCATCAAGAATTTCTTTCATAATACCCTGAGCTTCATCCCACTGCTCTTTTGTGCCGATATATTTTTCTGTATCAGCAGGATCCCACTGTGAGAATCTGTATGAAACGTCTTCATAAAGGCCAAGAGTTTTGAGCATAAAGATGCAAAGGTCGAGGCAACGCTTGAACTCATCTGCAAGCTGCTCGGGGAGACACATAAGGTGACCCTCTGAAATTGTGAACTGACGCACACGGATAAGACCGTGCATTTCGCCTGATGACTCGTTTCTGAAAAGAGTTGACGTCTCAGCAAGTCTCATGGGGAGGTCACGGTAAGAGCGTGCTCTGTTGAGATATGCCTGATACTGGAAGGGGCAAGTCATAGGACGGAGTGCAAAAACCTCGTCATCCTTCTCTTCGTCGCCCAAAACAAACATACCGTCTTTGTAATGATCCCAATGACCTGAGATTTTATAAAGGTCACTTTTCGCCATAAGGGGTGTTTTTGTTCTCACCCATCCTCTTCTTGCTTCTTCATCCTCAACAAATCTCTGAAGAGTCTGCACAATAAAAGTACCTTTGGGAAGAAGAATAGGAAGACCCTGACCGATAGAGTCAACCGTTGTGAAAATTTCAAGCTCACGACCTAATTTATTGTGGTCACGCTTCTTTGCCTCTTCAACTCTCTGCAGATGCTCCTCAAGCTCTGCATTCTTGGGAAACGCTGTGCCGTAAATACGCTGAAGCATCTTGTTGTTCTGGTCGCCTCTCCAATATGCACCCGTGCAAGCAGTAAGCTTGAATGCCTTAACTCTGCCTGTTGAGGGGATATGGGGACCTGCACAAACGTCAACAAATTCGCCCTGTTTATAGAAGCTGATGGGCTCGTTTTTGCCTGCGTGCTCTTCGATAAGCTCAACCTTGTAGATTTCGCCTTTAGCTTTCATTTCTTCAATAGCTGCCTGAGGCTCCATCTCAAATTTTTCAAGAGGCAAATCCTCTTTTACGATTTTTTTCATTTCAGTCTCAATCTTTGTGAGGATTTCGGAAGTGAATGAAATTTCGCTGTCAATATCATAATAGAAGCCGTTATCAATAGCGGGGCCGATGGCAAGCTTTGCCTCAGGATAAAGGCGTTTAACAGCCTGTGCAAGAATATGTGAAGCTGTATGCCAGAAAGCATGCTTACCCTCTTCTGATTCAAAAGTCAAAAGCTCAAGCTCGCAATCCTCATTTATGGGAGTGCGTATATCTGCACTTTGTCCGTTAATAAGACAAGCACAAAGATTTCTGTAAAGACCCATGCTGATTTCTTTGCAAACGTCAGCGGGTGTGATGCCGTTATCGAACTCTTTAACGTCGTCACGAAGTTTGATTTTAACCATGTTAACCAACCTTTCTATATTTTATATCATTATTTTTCTGTATGCGCAGGAAAAATTGATGAAGTATCGGGAATTTTGCACCGAAGCTGTATAAAGATACTGCGAGTGTGCAAAAAACCGATAATTCGCAATTTTAACAAGCAAAAAGACTTCATCCCAATGAAATGGGATGAAGTCTTGTACTCCACGGTTCCACCCAAATTATAGCGTAAATATATACACTATCACTCGAGAAGTCTTAACGGGACTTGGGCGGCGATGCTTATCTTTCGCTTCGCACCGCACTCGGAAGTGGTTTTCGGGAAAAATCCTTTTGCACCTTTCACCAACCGGCGCACTCTCTGAAAAGGAGAAATTCCTTACTCTCTTCGTCATCGTTTTATTGTGTATTCACATTAAAATAATAACTCTAAAAGTTCAAAATGTCAATAAACAAATTATTCTTCTGTTGTTTCAACGGGCTTTTTAGGTTCGATTTTACCGTAGCGTGAAGAAGAAACTGCATCTACCTTCTGTTCTCTTTCGGCTGAAACCTGGGGAACGTAGGGTGCTTTCTTTTCACGGGGACCTCTGCGGTCATTTCTGTAGCCTCTTTTTTCGCCGCCTTCGGGTGTGATAACAACTCTGCGTCTGTCACCATCGCCGACTGAATGTGAGGTTACACCGTC
Source organism: Acutalibacteraceae bacterium (assembly GCA_045649005.1). GTDB lineage: Bacteria > Bacillota > Clostridia > Oscillospirales > Acutalibacteraceae > DTU089. The sequence goes on along the minus strand of JAZRPC010000139.1, from coordinate 10,045 downwards.
AATTTCCTGGATTGCTGTGTGGATAATTCTTCTCTCATAAGGGTTCATGGGCTCAAGTGCTGAGCTTCTGCCGTATTTGAGAACACGGTTAGCCTGTCTCTTTGCAACAGCTCTGAGAGTTTCTTCACGGCGCTTTCTGTAATCGCCAACGTTAAGAGAAACACGCTTGCTGTTGTCGGTTTTGTTAACGTAAAGACGTGTAAGGTACTGCAACGCATCAAGAGTTTCACCACGTCTGCCGATAATGTTGCCGTTATCTTCACCGCAGGTGATTTCAAAGAAAATATCTTCCTTTGCTTCTTTAGCTGTTACACTTACATCTGTGAAGCCCATACCCTCAAGAATGCTTTTGAGATAAGCTGTTGCTTCTGTTTCCTTTGCTTCGATTGTTGACAAATCAATTTCGGGAGCTACTTCTTTTTTGGGTGCTTCTTTTTTATTTTCTTTTTTGATTTCTTTTTTTACTTCTTTTTTAGCCTGGGGCTTTTTATCAACTGATTTTTTGGGAGCAGCCTCTTTTACGGGAGCTTTCTTTTCTTCAACGCCGTCGTCATAAAAAGCTCTTACCTTGGCATCGGATCCGCCAAATAAACCTAAAACTTTCTTTTTGGGGAAAGCTACGATTTCAACCTGTACATCTGCATCATAGGGAGCGTGAAGATTCTCAACCGCAATTTTTCTTGCCTGGTCAACGTCTGCCGCTACACCGATAGCTTCTTTAATCATATTGTTTCACCTTATTTCTTTTCTATCTCGATACGTCGCTTTGTATTATTCTCTTTTGAGCGTCTGGTAACTGTTTCGTCAACCATCTGTTGCGCAATAACTCTCTTGGGGCTGTAAAGGTAAGAAAGAGCAACCTGCTGAATGAAAGAGAGCACGTTTGATATAATCCAATAAAAACCAACACCGGCAGGGAACATAAATGTAAACACCAATGACATTACCGGTGACATAAAGGTCATGCAACCCATTGTGGGGTTTTTAGCCATATCGGGGTTCTGTTTGCGCTGGCGCATATACATAAATACTGATGACAGCATTGCTGTTGCAAAAGCAAGAATCGGAATAATCCAGAAAACGCTGGGCTCTGATTTATCCGGTGTGACCGAAAGGTCAAGGCCGAAAACTGTGAATCTTTCTTTGAAATCTACAAGTGCTGAAACATCATCTGCACCGAGAACGCCGCTCAATTTATCTGTGAAGCCTTCGAAGTTTTCGAGGATTTTAAGCTCGACCGTTCTTGCCTGTGAGCCTTTACCGGCGGCATCAACAGAAATTTCCATTACCTTTGCAATTTTCTGAATCATATCACTTTTAAACTGCAAAACGCTTGAAAGAGGTGTGTAAATAACACCGTAAAGACCAATCATAACAATCATCTGAATCATAAGAGGGGCGCAACCCATATTTGCCGCACCGAAGCCCTCTCTCTGGTAAAGAGCCTGTGTCTCCTCTTGGATTTTTTGCTGATTGCCTGCATATTTTTGTTTTATTTTGTTAACCTTTGCTGTAAGGCGAACCTGCTTAGCTGAGTTTTTCTGCTGGCTGATTGAAGTCGGCAAAAGAGCAAGTCTTATAATAACAGTCAATAAAATAATAGCGAATATATAACTGTTTGTGAGATTGTAGAACAAGCTGAGTGCCGCACCGAAAGGTATCGCCAGAATATCTCTTATGGCATCCATTATTTAATGTTTCCTTTCTTTTGGTAGAAGCTTACTTTTTCTTCTCCTTTTTCGGTGGAACAGGGTCCACCCCACCGGGAAATAATATGTTGCACCTCATTAATCTGCGGATTGCCAGAATTGTTCCTTTAAAAGCCCCGTGAATTTTGATTGCTTCAAGGGCATATTGTGAACAAGTGGGATAAAATCTGCATTTGGGACCAAAAAGCGGTGAAATACGACGCTGATAAAATTCAATTGATTTAATAAGGAATTTTTTCATTCATCGCCACTCTCCGTTAAAAGCAGCCCCTCCTGTGCAAATATGCGCAGCATTACTTCTTCAATATAGGTGCTTTTCAGATACTTCGTTTTTGAGCGGGCTACAAAGACAAAATCATAGCCGGGAGCAACCTGAGAAGCAACCTTGCGGAATGCCTCTTTTATCACCCTTCGTGAACGGTTGCGTTCAACAGCGTTGCCGATTTTTTTGCTTGTTGTTATACCAATACGGCAAATTCCCGCGCGGTTCTTTGAATAGTAGATAACCAGCGCAGGATCAGTTACAGCCTTTCCTCTATTGTATAACCGACGAAAATCGGGGTTGCAGTTAAGCGTGACGAAGTCTGACACATTATTCTCCTAATTTTGGGAATTAGTATGTGAGCTGCTTTCTGCCTTTTTTGCGACGACGAGCAAGAACCTTGCGGCCGTTTCTGTCTGCCATTCTTTTACGGAAGCCGTGCTCCATCTTTCTGTGTCTTTTCTTGGGCTGATAAGTTCTTTTCATTTTTATTTCTCCTATCTGTATATTCAGGCAAATTTTCGAAGTTAAAGAAGTGGTAAAATAAAGCCTGTTGTTTATAATTTAATTGCTACAAACCATACATATCGACAGTAGCACATAGCATTATATAAAAAATCAAGACAAAAGTCAATAGCAAATTAATTTAAAAACACAAATCATTTAAACCAATCCATATTAATATTATCCGCAACAATTTTGCCGCCAAGCTTATTTGGGTGAACGTAGTCCTTGCCAAGGTATTCTTTTTTTGTGCAGGTTGGCTTTTCAGGGTTAACGCATAGAGCCGCCTGGTCATAGACAGCGTGAAAATGAGCTCTGTTTTCCCAGAGAAGTTTATTTACTTCTGTTACCATTGCCTCTTTTTCCGGGCGGGAATCAATACTTTCACCAAAATTAAGAATATTGAACACAATAAGCTTTATCCCCTGTGTTTTTAGTCTATCTGCCACGCCAATCATAGCATCAAGAAATTCTTGCGGTGTAGGCTTCTCAGACCTTGGTGCGGCAACCGTGCCGTATTGCAGAAAATCATTTGTGCCCAAAGCGATTATAACGTATTCAACGTCGGGGTAATTGAGAATATCTCTTTCAAGTCGGTTAAGACCGCTTTTACCGAAAAGTCCCTTACAGAAAAACCGCTTATTGAAATCATAAAGAAGCCTTGTTCCCATTATAGATTTATTGATAACGGAATATTTGCCGAAATATGTTTCCCTTATCCTGTCAGAGAACATATTTGTCCAATAGCCTTGTTGACTTATTGAGTCACCGTAAACAACAATGCTTCTTGCGTTTGTTCCGTTAAGAACCTGAACAGATTGGAAAAGGGGTATGGGTTTATGAAAATACATCCTGAGAACGGTTGAAGCAATTTCTCGCACCTTGTCACGGATTCTTCGCTGATTTTCAATTTCCGGAGTACGGGAAACGTCACCCTTGACAGTTAAAACTGTTGCATCATCAATAAGGTTACCGCTTCTAAGGGCGCCCTTCTCCACGTATGCATTGACGCAGAAATACTCACCCGCTTCAACATTCAGCTCAACCTCATCGCTCAAAACCACCTGCCCGATTTTAAGGCAAAGTGATTTTTGAGAATTAACAGTTGCGGTTTTGCATTCACCGATAAAATTGCCGTCCTTGTCGCATTTTGCAACAGACAAGGCACCTATATAAACATCGTTTTTTGCACATTCGTTTGAAAGCTCAAAACGCACCCTTTCGCCCGAAAGTGCTGATTTTATTATAAGTCTATATGTTTTTTCACAGGATGGATAATAGAAAAAAGAGAAAGCCGAATGAGCCTGTCCCCAGACCTGAACCCATTTATTTTCCACAAAAATCCTCCTTTTGCTTTTTATAATCTCATTTTAATATTTATAAGACTAAATGTCAACAAAACACAATTTCTACTCTCCTGTTTATTGTTTCCCACATCAACAAATTTTTAAGCCAATTTGTTGATATTTAAAATTTGTTGTGCTATATTATTAAGGTATTATTAGGAGATGATTATAAATGAGCGAATGCACACATAACTGCAGTACCTGTGGCCAAAACTGCTCTTCAAGAAAAGAGCCCCAGAGTCTGCTTGAAAAACCCCACGAGCTTTCCAACATCAAAAAGGTGATTGGAGTTGTCAGCGGTAAGGGTGGCGTTGGTAAATCTCTTGTAACAACCCTTCTCGCTGTTACAATGCAAAGACGTGGCTTCAAAGCCGCAATTCTTGATGCTGATATTACCGGCCCCTCAATCCCCAAGGCTTTCGGAATCAAAGAAAAAGCGCAGGGCACAGAAAACGGCATTATCCCTTGCAAAACAAAAACAGGTATTGAAATTATGTCTGTTAACCTTCTTCTAGAGAACGATACCGACCCTGTTGTTTGGCGTGGCCCTGTTATTGCGGGCGCTGTTAAACAATTCTGGACAGATGTTATCTGGGACGATGTTGACTTTATGTTTGTTGATATGCCCCCCGGAACAGGTGATGTTCCCCTCACAGTTTTCCAGAGCCTTCCCGTTGACGGCATCGTTATTGTTGCCTCACCTCAGGAGCTTGTTGGAATGATTGTTGAAAAAGCTGCAAAAATGGCAGGGCTTATGAACATTCCCGTTCTTGCTTTTGCAGAGAATATGGCATATTTCGAATGCCCCGATTGTGGCAAAAAGCACAAGGTATTCGGCGAAAGCCACATTGAAGAAATCGCAAAAGAATACAACGTTGATACGGTTGCTCAAATACCGATTAACAACAAGCTTGCCGCCGCAGTTGATGCGGGCGCTGTTGAGCTTTTCGACGGCGACTGGCTTGATGGTGTTGCAAACAAGCTTTTGAGATTGTTATAATTAAAATAATTACTCTTGCCGAATTAAGTTTTTCTTGATTCGGCATTTTTAAAAGGTGATTTTATGACAAAAAAGAAAATCGTACTTTTAGACCTGGATAACACCATTATTGATTTCAATGAATGTGCAAGGCACTCCATAATGAATATTTTCAATGATTTAGGCTTCCCTTACACCGAAAAGGTTTTTGGAACGTTTATTTGCGAAAACGTAAAGATATGGAAAAGGCTTGAAAAGGGTGAAATCACAAAGGCGGAGCTGAGAGCAAATCGTTGGAACATAATTCTTTCAAGGCTGGGCATTGAATACGACGGAACAATAATAGAAGAAGCCTTTGAAAACGGCGTGGCTAAAGGCGCCTATGCTGTTGATGGTGCCTATGAATTATTAGACTATCTTTACCCGAAATACGAGCTTTACATAGTTTCTAACGGCTTTCGATTTGTTCAGGAAAGCAGACTTAAAATCGGAGATTTCAGAAAATACTTCAAGGATATTTTTCTTTCCGAGGATATCGGCATTCAAAAGCCTGCTAAAGAGTTTTTTGATTATTGCTTCGAAAAGCTCGGAAACCCCAAGAAGGAAGACGTCATTCTTATCGGTGACAGTCTTTCGGCGGATATAATCGGCGGTCTTAATTACGGCATTGATTCTGTATGGTTTAACAAAAACAATGACGCCTTACCCGAAAGTATCAAACCAACTTACATAGTCAACAAATTAAAAGAAATTGAAAAAATATTATAACAACATAAAAAGGATGGAGAAATTCTCCATCCTTTTAGTCTGTTATATCTGCAAATTTAAAATTAATTACCTTTTTGAAATCCTCTGTTTTCAACTCCACCTGCATACCGATTTTGCCGCCGCTGAAAAGAATGTTCTCCATATTTTCGGCTGTGTTGTGAACAACTGTCGGAAAGTGTTTTTTCATCCCTATAGGCGAGCATCCGCCGTGAACGTAACCCGTGAGTCCCAATAAATCCTTTGATTTTATCATTTCAATGCTTTTCTCACCTACTGCACTTGCCGCTTTTTTGAGATTGAGCTCTTTGTTAACGGGCACAAGAAAAACATAGTTTTGTTTTGATTTACCCACGGTTACAAGTGTTTTGAAAACCTCATCGGGATTTTCACCAAGAACACGTGCAACGTCCTCCCCTGCAATTGCACCGCTACTGACATAGTCGTGCATTTTGTAGGGGATTTTCTTTTGCTCCAGAAGTCGCATTACGTTTGTTTTATCCTGCTTTGCCATAACTCCTTTCACCCCAAATCAATAAATCTGTATTTTCTTCACTATATTCAACTTGCTTTGACCAATTCTTGAGATTTTCTATTCTGTCCGTTAAAGTGAGCTCGCCCTTTTCGGAATACGTTTTCATATCGCAAAGGTAAATAAACCTTACACTCTCCACCGCAAAGCAAATTCGTTCTTTTATGCTTTTATCAAATACCGCTTTTATAAAATGGCGATAAATTATATATGCAAGGATTTTTGAATAAAGCATATTACCCTTTACTTTTTCTTGAAATTCTTTTTCGAATTTTAAAATATTTTGACATTCCTTGTTTAATGTTTCTATGAACGCATTCCAATTATCATCAATGGGCTCTGTTTTCTTGTAAAGCGCAATGCTTTTTTCATAATTTCGAATTTTTATTTCCGCACCGCAAAACTCTTCTGTTTTCAAAAGAATTTTTACAATTTTTTCTTCAAAACTGATTTTTCCATTAAAAAGTATTTCAAACAAGCACTCACGGAAAGCGGAAAGAAAAACATAAAAATCCGACTCCGCAACATCTTCTTTAGTTTCTAAAACGATTTCCTCGCCATCACTTTCTTCTGTAAGCGAAAAGGGCTCTTCGTTCTTCAACAAAATTCTGCAGACCTCTTCACAACAAAGACCGAGACCACACTCGGTTACACCGGGGAACCATTCATAAAACCTCGGGTGTTCTCTGCAAATGTCGCAAAGGCACTCCTCACCACAGTTAATTATTATGTCGCAAAGGTTATTTTCGTTAAGAAAAGGGCAACGCTCATTTTCTGAAAGCTTAAAACAACTGCTGCCATCCTCACTTTTTGTGATTTGCGAACGGATTTTATCGCCAAAAGGTGTATTTATTTTATTGTATTTTTCAAGTGACGTTTCATCAACATCAATCTCCCAGCCGATACAACAGTTATCGGTGCACTTGCTTGCAATACACTTGAAATCATCATAAAAATCGGGCTTTATAATAAACATTTTATCCTCTTACAATGTCGCAAACTACTATCGTTTTCTCTTTATATCTGAATTTTATCTGAAAATCCTCAAATGCAAGACCATAAACTCTTTCTTCATCGTTTTGGTATGACGGCCTAGGGTCAAGGGAAAGTAGTTCTGTTATATTTTCAATTTGGATTTCTGTTAATTTCTCTTTTAATTGAGCAGGTATCTGAACCTCATAATAATCATTTTTATGTTCATCTGAAAAACCGCCCACGGCGTCGGGGATGCTATCAACATAAGGGAGGTAGGGTTTTATGTCATAAATGGGTGTGTTATCCGCCAAATCACCACCGCTGACTATAATCACCTTGCCGTTTTTTCTGTCCTCAATTTTTTCAAGCTTAACGCAGGAAAGCCCTATGGGATTTGGGCGAAAGGGTGAACGGGTTGCAAACACACCAACCCTTTTATTGCCACCCAAACGAGGGGGTCTGACAGTGGGCGACCACTGATTTTCGTTTTTCGAGAAGCCCCATACAAGCCAGAGGTGAGAATATTGCTCAATATCTCTTATGCAATTTTCATCACGAAAGCCCTCGCAAAACTCTATAACAGATTTCACAGACGGTGCAAGTCCGCTCTGACGGGGTACGCCGAATTTTTCTTTGTAGCCGTTTTTTATATATGCAACAGGCTCAATTAAAACTGAATCGTTCTTTTCCAAAAAAGCACCGCCCTTCGTGATATATACTGTATAAATATATACCACAAAAGACGGCTTTCGTCAATTTTCTGTTGTTTTATAAAAGAAATAACTATCAGCGCTATACAAGCCCCCGAATCAACTCAAAACCAATCAACACAAAAACTAAAATCCAAAGCAAAACAAGGATTTTTGTTCCGTTTTTCTTCTTTTTAGTTCCGTTTTTTTCATCATTCTTCAAAAAAATCGCCCCTTTACTGTATTAAAACACAGTAAAGGAACGAGTAAATTACACAAAAATTAAGAAAAGGTTAAATATTATCCTTATCCATAAAAACTCTTGAACCTGTTGCTCCACGCTGACCCTGATACTTGCCATTATACGGATTCAATGCCTTATCATCCATCTTTGCAAAAACAAGCTGTCCCACTCTTCTGCCTGCTCTAAGCTCTATTGCACAACGGTTTGCATTATAAAGTTCAAGGGTAATTTCGCCCTTAAAGCCAGGGTCAACCCATCCGGCATTCTGAATAAACAATCCCATTCTTCCTAAAGAGCTTCTACCTTCAACAAAAGCTGTTAGGTCATCAGGTAAATCAAAGTATTCCATAGTTGTTGCTAAAACAAATTGATTGGGAAGTAAAATATATGTATCGCTTGTTATAGTTTTATACTTTATTTCATTTTCAAGGTTTATTATACCTGTTGACGTATCTTCTACTATGCTGAATGTATTACCCAAACGAATATCAATGCTTGCCGGCTGTATCTGTTCTTTTTCAATTGGATCAACAACAAGCTCCTTTTCTTCAATCATCTTCATTAAAGTTCTATCTGAAAGTATCATAACAAGCTCCTTATATATCTTTTAAAATTTTCCAAAAGCCGAAACGACTACCACCCTCACGAGCAACATAGCCTTTTCCTTCTAATTCTGCAACAATGCGTTTAACTGTACGTGGGGACTTATTAATTTTTTCTGCAATTTGCTTTTGTGTTATTTTAGAATCATTTTTTAATAATCGAAAAACAACAGTTGCGTCTATGGTGACATCTATAGTGCCATCTATGGTGTCATTTTGGCACCTTGAAACTGATTTTATGTGCAAATATCGGTTTTTCAATTCGTTGTTTTCACCTAAAAGCAAATTTCTTAAAAAGAGTTCAAGAAATTCAGTTGTCTCGTGAACATCTTTTTTCAAATTAGTATAATTGGCTCTTACCAATGAATTTCTGAAGTACCATGCATTTTCTGCAAAAATATCATTTGTAACATCAAAGCCCAAGGTTCTCAAATATTTTATAAAAAACACCGCTGTTGTTCTTGTATTTCCCTCGCCAAAAGCGTGTATCTGCCAAAGGCGTGAAACAAACACAGCCAAATGCTTTATTGTTTCATCAACAGAAAGACCTTTATATGAAAATTCTTTTTCAACAGAAAAATCGTAATCAAGTGTTGCCTTTAACTCCAAAGCACCACCATACATAACAGTGTCACCATCAAGCACCCATTCAGCTTTAGTGATATTGTAATCTCTTATTTCGCCTGCGTGTTTATAAACACCATCAAACAATCGCTTGTGAGTTGAGATATACTGAGCAGGAGAAAAAACAAACGATTTCTCAGAAAGGAGTTGAGCAATACGAACAGATACCTTATCAGCCTCTTCTGTTCTATTGCCCCCGATATGTTTTACATTTTCTTTATAATAACTGTGAATAAGCTGATTAGCTTCTTCGAAAGTAATGTCACCTTCAATATTTTTCTTTGCGGTATCAATAAGGTAATCACTTGTTTCAAGACCATCAACCGCCTGGAGACCTATTGCGGTGTGCCAGGCATAACCTTTTTCTTTTTTCTGAGGTTCTTTTTCTCTCAAATACTCTTCAAAAATATCCTGCACACCCAAAACTCCTTTCAATAAACTTTATAAATTAATTATACTACAAAACCAGCAATAAATCCATATATATAATAAAAAATTCGCCTGCACTATCAAAAATGGTGCAGGCGATAATTCAAATTAATAAACCTTACGCTCTGTATATCCTGTGTGGAGGATATCGTGAGCCTTGTGGCTACCGGGTTCACCGAAGAATTCGTCGTAAATTGCTTTTACGTCTGCATTTTCGTGTGATTTTCTTACAGGAAGATTTGTGTCATCGTTGTAAAGACCTGCTGCACGAAGAGCTCTTACGTCTTCAAAGTTGCGAACTGATGCGGGAACGATGGGCTGACCGCCGCCGTTTACGCAACCACCGGGACAAGCCATGATTTCAATGAAATCATATTTCTTTTCG
>JAZRPC010000138.1:0-4640 GCA_045649005.1 Acutalibacteraceae bacterium | reverse complement strand
GTAATGGGTCTGCCCACAACAATGTAGTCAGAACCGATTTTCTTTGCCTGTGCGGGAGTCATAACTCTCTTCTGGTCGCCAATATCGCCATCTGCAAAACGAACACCGGGAGTGATTGTGAGGAAATCGCTTCCGCAGGTTTCGTGAACCTTACCGGCTTCAAGAGGTGAGCAAACAACACCATCAAGACCTGCAACTTTTGCGTTATGAGCGTAGTGCATAACAACCTTGTCGATAGGCTCTTTAATAAGGAGGTCGTTTTCCATACTCTCCTGGTCGGTTGAAGTGAGCTGAGTAACAGCAATGAGAAGGGGTCTTGTGCCGTCGGGGCGTGTAAGACCCTCGAGAGCACCCTCCATCATACGGATTGTGCCCGAAGCGTGAAGGTTTGTAATATCAACGTCAAGGTTTGAAAGAACAGCCATTGATTTTTTTACTGTATTGGGAATATCGTGAAGCTTGAGGTCGAGGAAAATCTTATGACCTCTTTTTTTAATTTCACGAACAATCTGCGGACCTTCTGCATAGAAAAGTTCCATACCGATTTTCACGAAAGGCTTTCTGCCGCCCTCGAATTTATCAAGAAATTCATAAACCTTTTCTGCGCTTGAAAAGTCACAAGCAACGATTACGTCTTTACCCATTATTTTGCGCCTCCTATAATATCACTTAAATTATTGATTCCATATTTATCCATAACCTTGGGCAAATCGCTGATAATGTCACGGCACACACAAGGATCTATAAGGTTTGCCGCACCGACCTCAACAGCGGTTGCACCTGCAAGCATCATTTCTATAACGTCCTCTGCAGTGGAAACACCACCCATACCGACAACCGGGATATTAACGGCATTCGCCACCTGGTAAACCATACGAACAGCAACGGGAAAAATTGCACTTCCCGAAAAACCGCCCATTTTGTTTGCGATTACGGGTTTCTTTGTTTTAAGGTCAATTCGCATACCGAGAAGAGTATTGATAAGGCTGATACCGTCTGCACCTGCCGCCTCGCACTCCTTTGCGATTGCCACAATATCCGTTACGTTTGGTGAAAGTTTTATAATTACAGGCTTTGTTGTTACAGCTTTAACAGCCGCCGTAACCTCTGCCGCTGCTTTGGGGTCTGTGCCGAAGCTCATTCCACCGCCGTGAACGTTGGGACAGCTGACGTTGACCTCAAGCCAGCCCACCTGCTCTTCTTTATCAAGCTTTTCACAGGTGTAGGCATAATCAGCAACAGCAAATCCGCTGACGTTTGCCATAACCTTTTTATCAAAGCATTTTCTAAGCTTGGGAAGCTCCTCGCTGATAACCTTTTCGACACCGGGATTCTGAAGACCGACTGCATTAATCATACCTGCGGTACACTCTGCAATACGGGGTGTGGGGTTACCGAAGCGAGGATCCTTTGTGGTTCCCTTGAAGGAGAACGTACCAAGGCAATTTATATCGTAAATTTCAGCAAACTCGTAACCGTAGCCAAAGGTTCCGCTGGCGGGAATTATGGGGTTATCAAGCTCGAGACCACAAAGGTTAACACTTAATCTGCCCATAAAATCTCCTCCTTCTTAAGCACGGGGCCATCTTTACAAATTCGCTTGTAGCCTGTAACAGTTTTGCAGGAGCAACCCATGCAAGCACCGAAGCCACAACCCATTCTTTCTTCAAAGCTGAACTGACCGCTTGTAGAGCTTGCTTTGAAAATTGCTTTAAGCATTGGCTCCGGTCCGCAAGTGTAGAAATAAGAATAGTCAATATCCTTCATAGCATCGGTAACAAAACCCTTGATACCGTAAGAGCCATCAACGGTTGTAACAAAAACCTCTGCACCAAGTGCTTTGAAATCTTCTTCGCAGAAAATTTCATCTTTTGTATTAAAGCCAAGAACAACGCTGACCTTTTTACCCTCTGCAATAAGCTTTTTACAAAGCATATAAAGGGGCGGAACACCGACACCACCACCGAGAAGCAAGGGCTTGTCTCCCGAAAGGGATAAGTCATAACCGTTGCCGAGACCTGTAAGAATGTTGAGCTCTTCACCTGCAATCATTTTCGACATCTGCTCGGTACCCTTGCCCACAACCTTGTAGATAAGTGTGAGAACGTCGCCCTCACAATCACAGACAGAAATAGGTCTGCGAAGATAGAGACCATCTAATTTAATGTTGACAAACTGCCCGGAAGATGTGATATCGCTCACATCCCCCTGAAGCTTCATTTTATACACCGTTTCGGTAAGCGGTGCATTCTCAATTATTTTGAAAATTGATTCTCTCATAAGTTTCCTTCTGCATCGATAGTTGAAATTGTAAGTGTTGTTTCCTCAAGTACGTCGAGAAGAACTCTTACAGTATCGAGTGCTGTAAATATTGTAACGTTGTTTTCTGTAGCGTAACGGCGAATCTGATGACCGTCGTTTTCGTCGTTACTTCCACCGCCTGTGCTGATTGCCTTTGTGTTGATAACGTAAGCAATGTGACCCTGACGGAGAGCATCGGGAATTTCGTTGCTGCCGTCGCTGATTTTGCCGAGGACGTGTGTGCGGATACCGTTTTCTTTAAGATATTTTGCTGTACCCTCGGTTGCCTCTATATTGAAGCCGAGCTTGTAGAAGCGTCTGATAAGAGGAAGTGCCTCGGGCTTATCCTCATCTGCAATAGTTGCGAATACAGTACCGTAGTTCTGCAGGTGCATACCTGATGCCTGAAGAGCCTTGTACAATGCTCTGTTAAGCTTGTCGCCATAACCGATTGCTTCACCTGTTGATTTCATTTCAGGTGAAAGGTATGCGTCAAGACCACGGATTTTGTTGAATGAGAATACGGGAACCTTTACATACCAACGGTTCTTTTCTGTGGGATAAATATCGAATATACCCTGCTCTTTAAGGCTCTTGCCCATAATAACCTCTGTTGCAATATCTGCAAGAGAGTAGCCTGTTGCCTTTGAAAGGAAGGGAACTGTTCTTGATGAACGGGGGTTAACCTCGATGATATAAACATCGTCTTTATCGTCAACAATAAACTGAATATTGAAAAGACCAACAATGCCGATGCCAAGACCGAGCTTCTTTGCATACTGAAGAATGATGCCCTTAACCTTGTTCGAAATTGAGAAGGGGGGATACACAGAGATAGAGTCACCGGAGTGGACACCTGTTCTTTCAACAAGCTCCATAATACCGGGAACAAAAACATCTCTGCCGTCGCAGATAGCGTCGATTTCAACTTCACGACCCTGGATGTATTTATCAACAAGAACGGGCTTGTCCTCATCAATTTCAACGGCTGTTCTCAGGTAGTGGCGAAGCTGATCCTCGTTTGCAACAATCTGCATTGCACGTCCACCAAGAACGAATGAGGGACGAACGAGAACGGGGTAACCGATTTCAGCCGCTGCGGCGATGCCGTCATCCATATTTGTAACAGCCTTACCCTTTGCACGGGGGATGTTCAATTCGTTAAGAAGATTTTCAAATGCGTTACGATCCTCTGCACGGTCAATAGCGGCGCAATCAGTACCGATGATTTTAACACCACGGTCATGGAGAGGCTGTGCAAGGTTGATAGCTGTCTGACCACCGAGAGATGCAACGACACCCTCAGGCTTTTCAAACTCGACGATGTTCATAACATCTTCGGGAGTGAGAGGCTCAAAGTAAAGCTTGTCTGCTGTGGTGTAGTCTGTTGAAACAGTTTCGGGGTTGTTGTTGATGATAATAGCCTCGTAACCTGCATTTTTAATAGTCATAACAGCGTGAACTGTAGAGTAGTCGAACTCAACACCCTGACCGATACGGATGGGACCCGCACCGAGAACGATAATCTTTTTCTTTTCGGTAAGGCGTGAAGCATTCTCGCCTGTGTATGAAGAATAGAAGTATGGAATATATGCGTTTGTGTGGCAGGTGTCAACCATTTTGAACACGGGGAAAAGGTTGTTCTCCTTACGCATATTGTAAACGTCAAGCTCCTTGCAATCCCAGAGACGGGCGATGTATTTATCGCTGAAGCCCATCTTCTTTGCGGCCTTCAGAGTTTCAAGGTCTTTGTTTACACGAAGGGTTTCTTCCATATCAATGATGTTTTTGAATGCCTCAAGGAAGTAAGGTGTAATCATCGTTATTTCGTGAATTTTCTCAAGAGAAACGCCGTGATAAATAAGCTCTGCAATAGCAAAGATGTTATCTGAACGGAACTCTGAAATGTATTCAAGAAGCTCGTCAACACTCATATTATCGAATTTTGAAAGGTACATGTGATTAGCGCCGATTTCAAGAGAACGAATACCCTTGAGAAGAGCTTCTTCAAGATTGGAGCCGATGCCCATAATTTCGCCTGTAGCTTTCATCTGTGTACCAAGCTTGTTGGTAGCAGAAGCAAACTTATCGAAGGGGAAGCGGGGTAATTTAGCAATAACGTAGTCGAGCTTGGGCTCGAATGCGGCGTTGGTGTTGGCAATTTTGATATCCTCAAGACCCATACCAACCGCAATTTTTGCAGTAACACGAGCGATGGGGTAACCCGAAGCCTTTGATGCAAGGGCAGATGAACGTGAAACTCTGGGGTTAACCTCGATAAGATAGTATTCGGAGGTGTGGGGGTTAAGAGCAAACTGAACGTTGCAGCCACCTTCAAT
>JAZRPC010000137.1:0-21294 GCA_045649005.1 Acutalibacteraceae bacterium | reverse complement strand
CCGACCTTCAGAGAGATGCAAAGCTCACTCTCGTTTCTGCAACAAGTATTGTTGAGGGCGGCGCACACGACGTTACACTTAAAACAAGCACAGGAAACATCAGATAATTTTAAAAAGAACGGTCTTTGAGGCACCCTCCCTAAGGAAGGTGCCTCAGTTATATTCGCCTAACGGCGAGTTGTATTGCTTCGCAGTGATATGATGCTACGCATCGTGATATTGTCCTTCGGACAGTTTATGGCGAATATAATATAACTGAAATCGTAAGATTTCAATACCACTTTACCGATAGGTAAAATATCACTGTGAGACCTGTCTCACAATTACTTCTTCACTATTCACTCTTACCTCTTCACTAAAAAAGCATCTGCTAAGCAGATGCCTTTTTTCACACTTCAACCGTTTCTTCTGCGAAGAGTGTTTCGAGGAATGCGGCGGATTTTGCCATACATTCTTTTGCGTATTTATTTATTGTTGGTGTAAGGTGGAAGCAATGGTTATTCGTTATGCCTTTCACGTGATAATCATCATAATATGGCACAACCGCCTTCAGCTTTTCTGACATAGGCTCGCCCTGACCCTGGCAGACGATGTCGTCATCTGCCCAACAGATAAAGGTTGAACACCACTTCTCGTTAACGAAGCTTGCAGGTGAAAGATATGGAAAATATTTATACTCGCTGATATTTGACATATCCTTTTTCAAGTCAAAATCGATAAGCATTTTTGCCGTTGTGGGAATAACCCCGAAAAGAGTTGTTCCTTTAAGAAGAACGTCAAGATCGTAGATGCCGCACATCAGCATAAGAGCTTTAAAATTAACCTTTAACTCGGGGCAACCAACAGCTTTGCGCATTTCTTCATCATACCTTACAGCCGCAAGATATGCACAAACAAAGCCGCCCGCCGAATCGCCCGTTAAAACGATGCTGTCAAGGTCAATATTATATTCTTCGGCAAGAGTGGGCAGGAAATTCACCGCAAGAACAGGGTCAACCATCATCTCGGGATACAGCTTTTCGGGGGGCATTCTGTAGTTTGCACAGAAAACAAAATAGCCCTTTTCGGCATAGTATTCGCTAACGGAAACACGGTATTTTTTATCGCCCATAATAAAGCCGCCGCCGTGGAAATAAACAATAATGGGGTGCTTTTTGCCGTCGTTTAAAATTGATTTGTCAAAATAAAGGTCACCTTTTGTGGTGGGGTGGTCTGAATAAGAAATATCTTTAACACAAGACACATTTTTGAAATGCACAGAGTTTTGCAAGGGGTAACCGATAACGTCGATAGCCTTAAAAACAAATTGCGCTTTATTCATAAAATCCCTTCTTTTCCATATTTAACCATATCTTCATTCTAGTACAATATATGGAAAATTTCAAGGACTTTTTCTTTATTGGAATTATTTTGGTGCAGTTTGTTTTTCGATATCACGCTTTAGCTTCACAATTATCCTTTTTTCAAGGCGTGAAATGTAGCTTTGCGAAATGCCGAGGGAATCTGCCACCTCCTTCTGGGTGTGCTCCTTTTCGCCGTTCATCCCAAAGCGCATGCTCATAATGAGTCGTTCTCTTTCCGACAGCTCCGCCATACAGGAATAAAGCACCCGCTTTTCATCCTCATATTCAAGATTATCGTTTATTTCAAGCCCGTCGCTGCCCATCACATCGGAGAGAAGAAGCTCGTTGCCGTCCCAATCGATGTTCAGCGGCTCGTCAAGAGAAATGTCAAGCCTTTGCTGATTCACCTTTCGAAGGTGCATTAGTATTTCGTTTTCTATACAGCGTGAAGCATAGGTTGCAAGCTTTATATTTTTTTCGGGGTTAAAGGTGTTAACCGCTTTTATGAGCCCTATTGTACCAATAGAAACCAAATCCTCAATATTCACCCCGGAGGATTCAAATTTTTTGGCAATATAAACCACAAGGCGAAGATTGTGCTCAATCAATTTATCTCTTGCTTTTTTTGAGCCGCTTTGTAAATCAAGGGTCATACTCTCCTCTTCATCCTTTGAAAGGGGCGGCGGTAAAATTTGCGGGCTGTTTATGTAGTGGATGCTGTTTATTTTAAACTTTCCTGTGAGCTTTGCCCTGAGCATCATCAGTCTGAGTTTTAATTTATTTTTCATAAGCACTCTCCTTCATAAGTATTCTGCTGTTTATTATTGCTTCATATTCCCCGGTTGACAGCTTTTTCGGTGTCACCGCCACAAGGCAGAAAGCATTTTTTACATCTGTTTTATCTGAAAAAATATCCACCCTGTCGGGCAAAAACGCTTTCAGAATACCGTCGCCCGTTGCCGTTGAGCAAGGGATTATGCGGATTTTTCCCGAAAGGCTTTGTGGCACAAGTGAAAAATCACCCGACCCGAAAAACTCCACCTCCTCGGGCGATAAAAGCGGCTTCACCGCCGAAAGCTCCGCAAGGATAACGGCTCTGCCGGTTACGGCATCGCTCATAACGTTGCCCGTATCCGAAAAGCCGAAAAACTCGGTTTTTGTTTTTCTGAATTCAACACGCACCCGAAAAAGCTCGTTTTTAAAAGCCCGCTTTTCAAGAACATAGCTCGCCCCGAGAAAAACGCCGTAGATACTCACAACGCTACCGAGAAGATACGAAAGGCTGATGTCGAAATAAACGGTGCCGTTAATGTAAAGAACGTTTGATGGCTCAACAAGGCAAAGTGCCAGCATCGCACCCCCTAAGAGAAGCGTGACGCCGAAAAACAAGACACAGCATTTTAAATATGTACGGATATTTTTTGGCAAAAAGGCGATTGCAACGATTATTAGCGCCGTTATAAATTTATAAAAAACAGAAAAAACCGCACCACCCTCAAAGAAAATCACCAAAGAAAAAATACCGCCAAAAAAAGACGACAGCGCCACAAAATATTTATTTGTGGGTACTTTACAGACAACCCTTGTTGCAACAAGAGTTATGTACGTAACAAGAATATTGACCGACACAAGCACGTCGGCATAAATTACCATCTCTTCACCCCCTGTGTTCATATTATACATAAGGCACGGTGAAAGGTTTGTCGTTTAAAGTCGGCGGTTGACAACTTTTTTATATATGTTAAAATTATATATATATTTCATTTACGGAGTGACTTTATGACTGCTTTTATAAATGCTAAAATAGTGTTTCCCGACAAAATTACAGAGGGCTCACTTCTCACCGAAAACGGCAAAATCAAAGATATTGTGGCAACCTATGAAGCTAAAGAGGGCGACAAGGTTGTGGATTGCGGCGGCAACTACCTTGCCCCCGGCTTTATTGACGCCCACGTCCATGGTGGCGGCAACAAAAGTGCTATGAGCGAAAACCCGCAGGATATTGTGGATATGGCAGAGGCACATCTGAAATTCGGAACAACCTCAATTGTGCCAACCACACTTGCCGCACCTATTGAACAGCTCAAAAAGGTTGTTGCTTCCATAAAAACTGCTTCAGAAAAAAGCGGGCGGGCAAACATTCTCGGTGTTCACCTTGAGGGACCCTATCTCAACCTGAAATACAAGGGTGCCCAAAGCCCCGAAAACATTCTCAACCCCGAAAAGGACTCACCTGACGAGCTTCTTGATTTGTGGGATAAAATTCTTATTATGGGTGCCGCACCTGAGGAAGAGGGCTGTCTTCGCCTTGGTGAAAAACTAAAGGAACGTGGCATTGTTGCATCCGTCGCCCACTCCGCTGCATCATTCGAGCAAGTGGAGGAGGCTGTGAAGCACGGCTACAGCGACGTTACCCACATCTACAACGCTTGCACATCATGCTTTAAAACGGGTGTTTTCAGAACGGCGGGTGTTGTCGAAGCGGGGCTTGTACTTGACGAGCTGACAACCCAGACTATTGCAGATTTACGTCACCTGCCCGCAGGTGTTCTCAGACTCATTTACAAATCAAAGGGCGACAAGAAAATGTACCTCATAACAGACGGGCTTGAGTTTTCTGCAAGTGACGTCAAAGAAAACACAGTTTACACTCAGGAAAACGGCATGGCTGTTATTTATGAAGACGGCGTTATGAAGCTCGCCGACAGAAGCGCTCTTGCAGGGAGCGCCGCAACCCTCAGAGATTGTGTCAGAAATATGTATAAAGAAATCGGCGTGCCGCTTTACAGCGCTGTGAGAATGGCAACTCTCACCCCCGCCGAGGTGCTTGGCGTTGACAACCAAAAGGGTAAAATT
The DNA here is from genome assembly GCA_045649005.1 of Acutalibacteraceae bacterium. Taxonomy (GTDB): domain Bacteria; phylum Bacillota; class Clostridia; order Oscillospirales; family Acutalibacteraceae; genus DTU089. The sequence goes on along the minus strand of JAZRPC010000137.1, from coordinate 17,095 downwards.
GAAAAAGGCTATGACGCTGACCTCGTTATTTTCGACGATGATTTAAACATAAAATCCGTTACAACTAACGGAAACGTAATATTTTAAACACAAAAAAGGTATCTCACTCAAAAAGAATGAGATACCTTTAATTTTTTATTGTGCATTCATATAATCGACAATTCCGTCAAATATGCCTTTTGCTATGTATTTCTGCCCGCTTGCAGAGTTCTGGATTCTGAAATCCGAGGAATTTGATATAAACCCGCATTCCACAAGAACCGACGGGCAGTTTTCAACCCTTATCACCCTGAACGGGTAAAAATGGCTACCCTTATTTTTCATATTGTAGCCGATGTTGTCGCTAAGTGATTTTGGCAAATTCACGGAAATACTTTCTGCCAGCTCGCCCGAATAGCTTGTGTAATAATAGACCGAGGAGCCGTTTGCCGACCTGTCGCTGAGAGAATCAAGGTGGATTGAAATCAGCATATCGGGGTCGTTTTTTATTGTGCTGAGCCGTCGCTCTTCAATTTCGGGCACGGTGCTGCCGTTATCCCTTGAGAATGTAACAGTTGCGCCCGCATCCTCAAGATAGTTTTTTAATTGGTTAGCAATTTTATAGGTTATATCTTTTTCAAAGACACCTGTACCCGAGCCCGCACCCGGTTGCGAACCGCCATGACCGGGGTCTAGCTCAACAATCATCCCCTTGAGGCTGTCAGCCGGTTCTTTAAAGGAAATCACAAGGTAATTATCCTTATCGTAATATGTAGTGTAGCCGTAAAAACTGCCCTGCTCCCTGAGATAGACTCTGAGTGTGGCTGTTTTATCGTCGTTTATTATCCATTTGCAGGATTTCACAACGTCGCTGTCGGGGAATGTAGGCGCACCGCTTGCAGCTTTCGTGTAGTAAAAGGTGAAATCAATATACTTGGGTGTGAAGCCGCCGCTGATATTAAACTCACGCCCATCGTAGCCCTTTTCGTAGCTCTGTGGCTTCAGCACGGCGTTAAACGGGACTCGCCAATCAAGGGCAAGAAACATTTTTGTTGAACCGCCCTTTGTTTTAACAAGAGTCATAGCCTCAATTTTGTTATATGGCATTTTGTAGCCCGTAAAGGTTTTGACCTCGTTGGCATAGACTCGCCTGCCCGATTTCAGATTATAAAACTGTTTACCGCTTCCGCTGTCTGTTAGAAGCTCAGAATCAAGCATATCAAAGGTGCCCTTTGGCAGAGTTGTAAACAAGGGGCTTGATTTATCGTTGAGAACCGTTGCGGGAAAGGTTTCAGCGCAAAGCTCCGTCACCTTGCAGAATTTAACACGGGTGTCGCTACCCTGATTTTTTGTTGGTGTTATCTGCTCCACGGGGGACAGAACCCGTACTGAGTCAATATCCACACATTTTTTCAAAATTGCCCTGACATCGTCAAGAGTTATTGCACCGTCTGAATCCATATCACCCGAAAGAAGCTGTGCTTTGGTGGGTGTTTTTACGGATGAAGCAAACTTCAATGCAGTTCTCGCATCTGTAAGGCTGATTTTACCGTCGTTGTTTATGTCGCCTTTTATCCCCGCCGCCTGTGCGGAAACGGTGAACACAAAAACACCGAAAAGGCAAAAACAGGTCAATAATATTTTTTTAAAATGCTTTTTCATTTTATGAACCGTATGCCTCTTTCATCGCCGCCCGTGACATTGAGCCAACGAGCCCGTCTGCGTCGAGGTTATAATCCTTTTGAAATTCTACAACTGCAGAATATGTAGTGGGGCCAAACTGACCGTCTATTCCGCTTTCTGACAAATATCCCAGCTTACAGAGATACCATTGAACCCATTTAACCGACTCACCCGAGTCATTCTGCCTTACGGTGGCGGTGGGCTCAGCGTACGGGCAGGTCTCCTTTGCCTGCGTGACCTTTACATATTGAGCGTAGGCATAGCCCGTGTATTCCTTGCCGTCCTTTGTTACCTTGATTTTATACCAGTCGCCTGTTTCGCCCAATATTGTGACCTTGTCACCGTTATCAAGCTCGACAATAACCGCACCGTCGGTGCTTGCGCTTTCTCTTACGTTAAGATAGCCGTCGGTAAGTGTAACAACACCGTTTTTTGTCACCGCTTCACCCGTTGTTTTTACCGAAACCACCGCAGAATAGTCTGAATAGAAGCTCTTGCTGTCGGTTGTTATATATGCACGGATTTTGTATTTATAGGTTGTTCCGCTTGAAACTGCTGAATCGGTATATACATTTGAAGAAGTTTTGCCGACTTCGGTATATTTAGCCGTTACACTGTCGTATCTGTAAACAGCATATTTAACACCGTCAACGGCAGTCCATTTAAGCTTAACCGTATCATCGGTTTTCGATGCAACGGCAACACCCGTTGGGGCTTTGGGGGCAAGCGCACCATAGAAAACGGAGCTGTATTTTGAATAAACCGTTTCGCCCTCGTCGTTGACGTAATATGCCCTCACCTTATATTTTGCTGTCTCACCTGCTTTAAGACCCGAATCTGTATATGAAAGGTCTGTTGTGGTTTTAACACGAACATATTCCTTTGCGGTTGTATCGTATTTATAAACCTGGTATTTTTCAGCAAGCTGCAAAGACTCCCATTTAAGCGTTAGTGTTGTGGTTGTTGATGAGGAAGCACCCAAATCGGGCTTTGACTGTTTAAAGGCATCCTCTCTTGTAAGGTCTGCATTCGGCATATTTTCAAAAACAGGGATGCAGAATTCTTTTGCGGTTGCCATTATTCCCGCATCCTTGTAAGCACCATACGTGTGCTCGGATTCAAACGCCGCCGCCCTCACGTTTGCCATGTATTCGTGAAAATGTATATTTTCCGACTTGGGGTTGACATTGAACTTCTGCAGATAGCCTGTGAACTGAAACTCAGAAAATGATTCGTAAATATATTTTGCGCCGTAGTAGATTGATTTATAGGGGTTGTCCCACGGTCTGCCGTATGAGGTTTCGGCAGAAATCTTTGATTTGAGAATGAATCCCTTATATGTCGTGCCGCCTACGATGGCTTTGACCTTATAAAAGTCGCCGCTTTTACCCATATAGTAAAGCTCCGTGCCCGAGGGAACGCTAACAACAACCGTTGCATCGGTGGATGCTGATTTATACATCGACACCTTTGCAGATGCCTTCATCTCACCGTTCGCCCACCTCAGACCATCTGCGGCACCCTTATCCGCACGGATGTTATAGTAGTTATAAATGCCGTTGTAAGGTGAATTTTCACCACTTGCTCCACCAACATTTGAGGGCGAGGTTGAGCCGACCTCCTGCACAATTTTTGATGCAAGATAATATGCGCTGATATTGTTTTTTTCCGCCGCATAAAGTATTGCTTCGGAATATTTCATTGTTTTATCGTCTTTTTTATAGGTTTTCTCGTCGCCGTTTGCATCAAGATAGGTTATTGAGCTGTTGTGCATCCAAGTGCCGTCAAGAATGGCCTCTATACCCGTGATAGTTTGATTTTCATTAAAAGCCGTGCTTTCAAACTGAAAAATCTGCTTCTCATTAAGGAAGTTTCTAGGATCCATATAATATTTAACAGCCTGCTCGGAAGCACTGACCCAGCTTGATGCCTCCTGAATAACGCCGTCACACTTACTGCAGCTGCATTTAAACTCTGCTTTGACGTCTTTTTCAATAAGCTGTTTGCTATGGGGATTTCTTTCACCGTTTACCGCCGCCTGCCAATCAAGCCCAGTCATAAACGGAACAAACTGCCAGCTCGGATATTTTTTATGAAGGTCTTCGAGATATTCAACATAAGAAACGGGGAAGCCCGCCTGAAGCATCTGCTCCTCAAAAGAAAGCAAGTCAACCGCCATCATCAACACGCCACGCACGTCATCTATACTGATTACACCGTCGTGGTTTATATCCGCCGCTTTTTCTTCATTTGCTGTGGGTGTCTCGATGCCCGAAGCGAAACGAAGCACGAGCCTTGCGTCGGCTGTTGTTATTTTGCCGTCCCTGTCAACGTCACCGCTGATTTCAACCGCTGAAACCACAGGGGCTATTATGAAACATGAAATTAAAACAAGCACAATCGCTATAAGCTTAACGCCTTTTTTCATAGTAACCTCCTTCGTTTTTTTGATAAATTCGAGTATATTCATATTCATTTTACCATATTAAGCAGGTTTTTTATTTCCTTTTTAGAACATTGGGACCGTTTTGACCAATTAGCCCTATGGATAAATATGTCATAACCCCATATCAAGAATTTACAATCGGCACGAAATGCCCCGACAATTACGCATTACGAATTACGCATTACGAATTTATAATCGCCGTGCGCAGCACCCGAAACTTGCCACTTGCCACTTCCAACTTGCAACTAAAATGTAGGGGACGGTCTTGACCGTCCCGCAAAAATCGAATCATAAACGGGCGGGTCAAGACCCGCCCCTACAATATCTATCCCAACAACAAATTAATACAATCGGCACGAAGTGCCCCTCAACTTGCCACTTGCCACTTCCAACTTGCAACTTATAAAAAAAGCCGCCTATTGGCGGCTCAAAAAATCATCTTCAAATGTGTCTATTCCGACCCCCTTTTCAGAATAAACCTGTTTTGCTCTGAAAAGTAATTTGTTTGTTTTTTCGTTTTCAACCTCTTCTTTTTTGCTGAGGCTGTTGTAGTGCTTTGAAGCTGCAACAAGCATAACAACAATAAATGCGTATTGCAAAATACATAGAACAGAGGCGACTCTGTCCCTTGCAAATAAATCCGCAAAGCCCTGCCACGGGGATATCATTCCGAATTTAAAAAAAGCATAATTAAACAGCTTATAGAAGCTGTAAATTCCGGATAAGGCGAAACAGAAAACCTCTAAAGCACAGAGTTTTTTAAAATTCGAGTCACGCATAATGTACCAGAATGAAACTGCAAGAAACAAAAAGCTGTATGAGGTAACAACGTAAACCACCGCAAGACCGAGCCTTGCAAGAAGCCCCTTTGCCTCGAATGCCGAAAGAGTCATAACACTCCCCCTCAACGCTCCCTTGAAATAGATGCTCACAAAGCAAATAACCGTCAGAAGCTTGAGGTAGCCCGTTTTCTTTTTTGCACCTCGGTTTCTGCCACGCTTGTGCCCGATTCCCTCACCATTAAGAGCCACATAGCACAGCACAAGCACCACGTAGGTTGACAAGCCTGATATTTTCTCACCTATATCTGTAGCAAAAGGAATGCCCAAATCACCGATAAAAACTATTATATTTGCAATAAGCAACAAAGAAGCAGCAACCGCCAGCATCTTTGCCGCATTTGAAATATAGCCTGTTTTAGTCATTTTTTCACCTGATAAAAATCGGCGACACATTGTGCCGCCGAATAAATTTTATTTACCTTTGTTCTGTTCAGCAACTGCCAACTGCTCTTTAGCAAGTCTTTCGATTGCGTCCTTGTCGCCGGACATTGCAATCTTTGCATCTTCCTCACGACGGGCAAGAAGTTCAGCGTACATACGCTCTCTCTTTTCACCGCTAAGGTCGTAGAAGAGAATTGGAATAATACCGAGAAGACCGGTAACAGTGGGAATGATTGTTGCCATTGCAAAAAGACCAAACTTGGTGTTGTCTGTCTGAGCTTCGCCTCTTGTGTATGAAGAAATATCGTAACCGATAAGCTTCTTGAGCTGGAGGGAAAGTGCAGAGTTTGCAATACTTGCAAGCTTCTTTGTAAGGTCTCGTGCAACAGAGGTCATAGCCTCTGTACGGTAGCCGTTCTTCCATTCGCAATAGTCCATAGATTCGTTGTACATTTCGCTGGGAATAACTCGGCGAACGCCCCAGAATACCATATATATTGCCTCTTTAATCGCCATAACGAAGAACATTGGCAAGACTTTTTTATAAACACCGTTGTGCTTGCCGCCTATCATACCAACAAGGAATACGGGGATATCAAGGAGCGGCTGGCTCTTTGTACCAAGAAGGTAGAGTGTTTTTGTTGAGAATTTTCTTCTGAACCACGGAACAAGTGAGAACGAGAAGGGGTTGATGATAGCACCGGGGATACCGGCAACCATTGTCATTGATGCGAAATTAAGAACGTCGATGTAGTAGTCGTTGATGCTGCCGCCGACGCTGAAGTTTGAAAGAGTTTCTGAAAGAGTAAGCAACAAAATAGGCTTGTTGTTAACAACAGATTTCAAGCTCTGCATAACGCTGGGGGTCTCAACCGACTGAAGAACACGTTCACGGGTCATTACACAGAAGATGAGCGATGCAACACCGCTGACAATTGCTGTAAAGTTACCCATAAACATAAAGGTTGACGTATATGAAAGGTTAATAACCTTGTTACCGATAAGGTCGATGATAACTGTCAGAATCTGTTGCGGCAGTTTTTCGCCGAGCAGACCCGAGAAGAATTCAGCCATCGTGATTAGTCGGGTTCGGTCAACAGGGTGCGGCGTTATGGTTGCCAGCATACCTGTTTTTGAAATTGCACGGAACGTTCCCGCACCTTCACGGACAATTGCCAACAAGAAATATGTAAGGAACTTGCCCATATCTCTGGCGCCTTTGCCCTTGAAGAGCATTGGCATCAGCCAATAGAAGCAGGTACCCAAAGTTCCGGGGATACCGAGACCAACAAGGTAGGGCTTGAATTTACCCCAACGTGTACGGGTCTTTTCAACAATCGCCGCTGTAAAAATATCGTTAATAACATCCCAGAAGCCGTTGAAAACACTAACGAATGTCTGGTAGTCAAGGTCAATCTGAAGAATACTTGTGACGAAACGGTCGTTGAAGGAGTCGATATTGAAGCTCTGACACATATCGTAAACAACGTACCAGATTGTTTCTTTCATACCGACATATCTTCTGTTTTCATAGACGTACTCACGGGAAGCAGCGTCTATTTCCGGCGTTTCGACAACAGTGGTTTTTTCGTCTGCCAAAAGATACACCTCCGTAGAATTTGCGTTAAAGCACAATGACACACTTCAACACACTACTAATAGAGAAAGTATATCACAACTTAATTCTTTTTTCAACCGATAATCCAATTTTAACAGTTGTAATAAATATCAAAATAACTCCCCTTTTGTTGTGCAAGTTGCCAAAGCCAATGTTTAATTCGTAACTCGTAATGCGTAATTGTCGGGGCACTTCGTACCGATTGTATTGGTGTGTAAAAGTGTTGCGAGGCTTATCAAATAAAATCGGCGCTTGCGCCCCGAAACTTGCCACCTGCAACTTCCAACTTGCAACTTATCATTAAAATGCCGACCGCAGGTCCCGAAACTTGCAACTTTCAACTTGCCACTTGCCACTTACATAAAAAGCCACCATACAGCGTACGGTGGCTTTTTTATCAAAGTATTTTACTGAGGAATGATTTCAATCTTTCGCATTTGGGGTTGCCGAAGATTTCTTCGGGTGTGCCATCCTCCTGAATGATACCCTCATCCATAAAAATAACACGTGAAGCAACCTCTTTGGCAAAGCCCATTTCGTGGGTAACAACAACCATTGTCATACCCTGATTTGCAAGCTCTTTTATAAGCTCAAGCACCTCGCCCACCATTTCGGGGTCAAGGGCTGACGTGGGCTCGTCGAACAAAATAACGTCAGGATCCATAGCCAAGGAGCGCACAATTGCAACTCGCTGCTTCTGACCGCCCGAAAGAGATGAGGGGTATGAGTCCGCCTTTTCTTCAAGACCGATTCTTTTGAGAAGCTCCTCTGCTTTTTCTCTCGCCTGTTTTTTGATTTCTGCAAGGCCGACAACAGGAACAACATCACCTTTTTTGAGATGAATTTTCTTGAGTAAATTCTCTCTTCTCTGTTTTCTGAGCCTCTTTTTACCAACATAAATGGGAGCCATCATAATATTTTCAATAACTGTTTTGTTGGCAAAAAGGTTAAAATGCTGAAAAACCATACCCATCTTCTGGCGATGGACGTTGATATCAACCTTCATATCTGCAATATTTTCGCCGCCGAAAATAATCGAGCCGCTTGTTGGGTCTTCCATGCAGTTAAGGCATCTTAGAAAAGTGCTTTTACCCGAGCCGGAAGGGCCTATAACAACTACCTTCTCGCCTTTTTTGATTGTGGTAGTTATATTTTTAAGCACCTTGTTGTCACCGAAGGATTTGCAAAGGTCAGTGACTACAATGAGATTTTCGTTTTTATCTGTCACTTTTCCTCAGTCTCCTTTCCATAAGCTTTATACCCAAGGATATAATGCACACAATCACGATGTAAACCATTGCCATAACAAGGTAAGGCACCATAAACTCATAACTGTTTGAACCGATATAGTTAAACGCAACATACAGGTCTGTTACACCTACAAACGATACAACGGATGTTTCCTTAACAAGGGCAATAAATTCGTTACCCAGCGTGGGAAGAATATTTTTCACCGCCTGGGGAATAACAATTTTCATCATTGTTGCCCCGTAGCTCATACCTACACTTCTGCCGCCTTCCATCTGACCGGGGTCAACAGAGAGAATGCCCCCTCGCATCATTTCGGAAATGTATGCGCCGCTATTAAGACCGAAAACCCAGATTGCAACGTTAACAGAGGTCATTTTCACGCCCAGAAGCGGTAGCATAACATAATAGAAAACAAGAAGCTGTGCTACCATTGGTGTGCCTCTGAAAAGGCCCACGTAAAAGCTACAAAAACCGTTAAGTATTTTTGCTGTTTTACTGTATTTCGGGAGAACACGCACTGTTGCAATAAGTGTGCCGATAACAACACCGATTAAAAGACCGGTTACCGCAATCAGCAAAGTGTTTTTTAAACCGGTTATTACCTCGTTATAACCACCCTGCTCAATGAACACTTCAACAAAGCGTTGGGTTTTCACGGGAAACTTCTCTATAAACTCTATAAGCGAATCGAAAGATAATGTAACTCCGCACAACGTATAATTCATAATAAAATCCTCTACATAAATAACAATGCCTCACCGTTAAGTGAGGTACTGTCGCAATTTATTCGCAATAAATAATTAAGCAACTTCGTTAATTGCACTTGTAATGCACTCAGCGGGAGCAGCATCTATAACTACGTAATCGATGTTTCCGTTAACGAGATCCTGAACAGCAAGAGCGCCGTTTTTGTAGGGTACGCATTCAACTGCAAAGCCGTCAAACTCCCACTCTGCGTCGCCCTTAACATAGAAGTTACCTGTTGTGCCGTTCTGAACACCGATTTTTGTTGTTTTGTCCATATCGTTAAGAAGAGCCTCAACTGCTGCTGCATCCTTGCAAGCATCAAATGTTGTGTCATCGCCTTTGACGATAATTTTCTGTGATGCTTCGTAGTATGTGGTTGAGAAATCAACGTGCTCTTTTCTGTCTTCCTTAACTGTAAGACCTGCCATTGCGATATCGCATTTGTGCTGACCAACAGAAAGACATACAGCGTCAAAATCCATATTCTTAATAACAAGCTCTTGACCAAGCTCATTGGCAAGAAGGGCTGCGATTTCCATATCGATACCGTAGTATTTGTCGCCGACTGTGTATTCGAAGGGCTCGAAAGCAGCGTTTGTTGCAACAACAAGCTGGTCTTTTGTTTCGTCAAACTCTGCTGATGTAACTGCAACGGGCTCGCCATCACCGAAATAGTTGTTGCAAATGTCGTCGAAGGTGCCGTCTTTCATGATTTTTTCGATAAAAGCGTTAACCTGCTTCAAAAGCTCAGGCTGAGCCTTGTCAACACCAAATGCATATTCTTCCTCTGTAAGGTTGATGTCAATAACCTTAACTGCCTGAGTAGCTGCTGCATCGTCATTGGGTTTTTCATCACCATTGCCGCCGCAAGAAGCGAAGCAAGCAATCATAGCGATAACAAGAACTATGGAAGCAACTTTTAAAAACTTTTTCATTTTAAAAACCTCACAATATATTTTTGAGAAAGCGAGCGAAAGCCCGCCTCTCTGTGTGAGTGGATTATACAACTATTATTTAAAAATTGCAACTGTTTTTGAAAAATAATTCACATTATACGGTTTTTTGTGTATATTATTGCGATTATACGTTCATTTAACAAAAAATATACATTTTAGGTATATACAAAATCGGATTTTTGGGGTATAATTGCAGGAGAAGTTTCTTGATGCAACAGCCTATCATCGGCATCCGGCATCTGAACACAGGAGAAAATTATGAAAAAGCTTTTATCATTCATTTTTGCAATAGCTTTAATAGCGGCAACGGTACCCGTTGCTAGTGCACTCAACTACAACGGCTTTGTCTACGTTGAAAATGATGACGACACCGTCACAATTAACGGCTACACCGATTTTTATTCTGAAGAGGTTTACATCCCCAAAACAATCAACAACAAGCCTGTTGTTGCAATTACAGGCCAGGCATTCAAGCAGAAAACCTCAATAAGAACGGTCAACATTCCCGAAACGGTCACCTCGATCGGTTCATATTCGTTCTATGGCTGCACAAAGCTTTTCTCTGTGGTTATGGGCACAGGTGTCAAAACAATCGGCGACCACGCCTTTAACGGTTGCGTAGCCCTCAGCGGTATTAACGTAAGAAACGTTGAATCAATCGGCGATTTTGCATTTTACAACTGCAACAAAATGACCGAGCTCAACTGTGGCACCGCATTAAAATCCATCGGCAAGCGAGCATTCTGGAAATGCGAAGCCCTTAATTTCATAAAATTTTCAACCACGCTTGAAACAATCGGCGAATATGCTTTTTCAGGATGCAAGGCATTGACCTCTTTAAAGCTCCCCGACTCACTAAAGCAAATCGGCACAAGCGCATTCAGCGGTTGCACGGGTCTTGAAGCTCTCACCTTTGGCACGGGCGAGCTTGCTATCGGTATGTATGCATTTGAGAATTGCACGGCGCTTCTTGAGGTGACAATTCCGCAGAATATCACCTCAATCGGCAGATATGCCTTCGCCTGCAGAGATGCTCAGTCAACAAAGTTCACACATTTAATTAAAATAACCTGTAACCTCGGCAGTGCCGGTGTTGATTACAGCATGGCAAACGGTGCACCTGTTTATATCATTGAGCTTGGCCGTGAAATAACCTCCTTCGGCGATGTTACCGGCGACGGTGTAACCGACACTAATGATGCCCGCAAGCTACTCAGAATCGCCTCGGGCATTGAAACCTCAACGGACTCCGAGCTGCTTCTTATGGGCGACCTTAACGGCAACGGCATTATTGACACAATGGACGCCGTGGTCATCCTCAGAAGAGCCGCCAAAATCGCTTAATTCTTTTTCACAATATATCCGTTGAAGCCTGCCTTTTTCAGCTTTTCAACATAATTCTTTGCACTCTTTTCTGAAGAGAATGCACCAACCTGTACACTATACAGCGTTCCGTCACCCGACGGAGCGTTGTTTTCTTTTTCAGAAAAGTCGATGCCGTAATAATCGCATATCCCCATAGCGATTGCCTCGCCGATTTTCTTGACGTTTTTAATTATGAAATCTGAGCCCTCTGTTGTGTCGTGAAATTCGCATTCACAATAAAGCGTTATACCTTTTGCAGCTCTTATTTCATAAAAATCAGGCTTTTCAACAAGCCTTTCTGCACTTTTGCCGGGTGTTATGGGGGCAAGTCTTTTAAGAACCGCCTGCCCCGCCTTTTTACGCTCCCCTGTGAGAGAATAAAGAAGAACCTGGCTGCCGCCTGTTACGTTGTGCTTTGCGGTGGCGTTGGTGTGTATTGCAACATGCAAATCCGCACCGAAGGCGTTGCTTTCCCTCACCCTTTCATACATATCGTCGTTGTAGGTGCATTTAACATCGAAGCCGTTTTTCCCCAGAAAATCAACACAATGCTTAGCAATTTTATGGCATTGTACCTTTTCATTCGTTTTGCCTGTTGCATAAACGTTCCCGCTCTGGTTACTTGGTGAAATATAAATTTTCTTACTCACTTTTCCACCCCCTCTTGCCTCAAATCGCCGTCAGTATAATAAGTCATCGCTCTGTCGCTGTCGGAAAAGCCATCGGTTGTGGGGTCAATGAGTACACCTGCAAGAGCAAGGGTGTTTATGAGCATATCAAAAAGGCTCATAACCTCATATTCCGAAAAAGCAGGCACAACACCAGCCAACGCCAGAAGCCTGTAAAAAAAGCTGACGCACAACGTAACGGCACTTATAACAAAGGTTTTGTTTTTTAATCTCGCTTTAAGGTTAATTTTCAAAATTGTTTCCCCTCTCAATATCACTAAGTCTATGATTGATTACCTTTATTTGTTCCTCAACAACAGGCATACGTGCAGCAAAATTATTATGCTGTCTCACCTCACGGGTCAGCTCCTCTACCTTCACGTCAGTTATCGCCTGTGATTTTTCAATCTGAAAGCGCATTTTTCTGCCGGATGAGATATTGGTGACTATTACTCCAACAAGAGCAAGCAAGCCTGTTACAACCGCCGAAATCACAGTATCAGTCATACTTCCCCTCCCTTGACAGCCGATGCTTCAAGGAGCGGAATAACCTTGTTGATATCACGGTTATAGCTGACCTGTGCCACAATGCCCGTAGCCAGTGGTAAAACGCTTATGCAAGGGTGTAACGCATCTGCTTCAAAGCCGTTTTCGCCACTTGCAAGCACTCGTATCTGCCCAACGTACTCTTGAAACTGTGTGGCAACATTCCCTATTTCAAGTTGGATTTTCACCGAAGAATCCCAAGGTGTTGTGGAGCTTTCGTTAAGCCTGAACTGCACAAAGGATTCCCCCGCCTCGATAACGGTGAGATAAAATATTCTGTTGCCGGTTCTTGTATATGTCATATTATTGCTCTTTGCTTGAAAATAAACGTCCTTCGAAAAGCTCAACGTATATTTACCCACAGGCAAAAACATCTCAACTCTTCTGTAAATCTGCGGACTTGAGTTGCCGTCGGTTGTGGCACCGTCAAAAAGATTTTTGCCGCAGATTTTCGCCGTAATCCCCGAAACAGCCTCGCCGCTTTCATTAGCAAAATCTACTTTCACCTTGTGGGGAAAGGGTGAAACGTCGTCAAGTCTCACCGCATATCCCGCAGAATACCCTTTTAGGGCAGGTGAAGCTTCGCTGAGAAAAACACCTTTCGAATTTTCAAGAAACTGTGAAAGGCGCATTATAACAGCGTTGCAGTATTCCTCGAATCTGCCAACTGCGGGCACCTCTTCTGCCATCTCATCCTCACAGAATGACCCTTCACCAACGTAAAAAACAGTTGGCTTGGGGGAATACATCACTTCCACCTGCTCACCCACCCTTTTATAAGCGTAAACACCGAGGGTCACGTTACCCTTTTTAAGGGACGGAATCACACATTCCCCGCCCGAAACGGGCACGGGAATGCCGTCAAAAACTGCCGTCACGCAAAGGTCGTTGAAGCATTCGGGCAAGGTGAAAAAGCACACGTTCACACCGTGCTCGCCGTAATTCACCTGTGAATTTTCGGTTATCGTAACCGTTTTTTCGCTGACGCTCACCCTCATTACTTATCACCCTTTCTGTAATCCTTGTATTTTTTATACATCGCCTGAAGATATTTTTTATATGTGGAATATTTTTTCTGTGTGGGAGTGCTTCTCTCGTACTCTGTTTCGGTAAGAATACCGCTGTAGCCCGTTCTTGCATAGAACTCCTTATATGACATGGGGTAAGTAATTGGCTCGTCATCCTTGTCGGATTTCTTTTTAGTGTCCGAGCCCGAAGAAGACGAGGAGGCTTTCTGAAGAGCGAGGTTATAGCTTCTGTCGGCATTCTGCTGGTCACGCTGTGCCTCCTTTTCCTTAAACGCCATCTCCTTTTCAAACTCTTCTCTGTCAAGTCGGTCACGGTAAAGCTCAAACTCATAATCACGGTCGCTTTCCCAAGCGTCAACACTCTGAAGAAACTGTTCATATTCCGCATCACTCATAGACCCAAGTCTTTCGAGAAGATACTCACCGTCTTTATAATAACGGCTAAGCTCGTCAAGATATTTGTTGTAGTCATCGCCGTCAAGGGAGCGAAGGAGCGAAACGTCACGAAAAAGCTTGTCGCCCTCGTCCTCGTATTGCTCATAGGCTCTGTCACGAAGCTTCAGTCCAACGTCGTTAAGATTTCTGAGATATTCGTCATAAGCCTGCTCACCGGCAGTAACGGCATAAGAGCTGCCATAGCCACCCGTGAGAGCAGCCGCCTTGCCAACGGTGTCTTCCATAGCCTTTTTACCGTTTTCAACGTAAAGCTCACGATACTGTTCATAAAGGGGGTCAGCATTGAGGCTGTATTTAAAATCCTCTCTGCCGAGAATTTCGCCAAGGATTGCATCGATTTCCTCTGCATAGGCGCTGCTGTATTTTTCGGGGGAGCCCTTCTCCCACTTCTCAAGCTTTTTCTCGGCATTTTTCACAGCCGAGCTTTTTTTATATTCGGGTCTTTTTTCTTGTGTTGGTTTGCTTGTTTTCTTAACACCGGTTGATGTGGTGGCTTTTTCTTTTTTTATCTCCGGGGCGCTGTTGAGCTTTCCCCAAGTATTTTTACCGACGATGCCGTCAACCGAAAGACCGTTGTTTTTCTGATAATCTCTTACGGCGGCTTGTGTTTTCGTGCCAAACTGACCGTCAACATCAAGCTTGTAGCCGTATTTATTTAACTCCTGCTGAAGCTTTTTTACCTGCTCACCCTGTGAGCCGTATTGCAAAGTGGTATAGCTGATATTTCATCATCCTTTCTCTGTGTCTAAATCAATAGGCTTTATTTAATCGCAAAAGAAAACTCCACCCACATAAATTCTTTCACCCTTTTCAATGGTGTGAGAGTTTCTTATGAATATTTCACCCGTGGCAGATTTCACGCCACCCTTGAGGGAGCTCTGAACGTCATTTGCGACGTAAAAGCTCAACGGCGTAAACATAGACGGCGAAACCGAAGCGGTGCCGATAATGTGGTTCGTACCCGGCTCAAGATTTCTTGCCGCATCAACCCTTATTCGCAGAACACACAACCCAAGACAAGGGTAATATTTTATATTTGAATACAAAAGCTCCGCATTTTCTTCATTAAGTGAAAACACAGGCTTTTCGCTGACTAAATCACCCTTGACGTTAAGATTCCAGTTCACCGTCAGCTCATTATCCTTTTCCGAATATCCGCCAAAGGACGCTCCCTTGCCGCCTTTTCTTATATTGAACGGCACAACCCCCACGGGGAGCACCCTCACAGCCTGTGTTCCGTCGGTACATATACCGTCTGTAACCGTGAAAGCAATTTCATAGGTGCTTTCAAACCCGAGAAGACCCTTAAATAATGTGGCGGGGCTTTGCTCAAGCTTCACCCTTCCTGACCAGGCGGTGTCACCGTTTTTTCTGTACTGAGCAAAAACCTCGGAAACATTTTTAGAATTGACCGATGCAAACGAGCATTTATACCCAAGATAAAGGCTCGTGCCATTGTTTGAGGGGTTGCCGTTTTCGTCACACCTGTAAAAGGCAGTTATGTCAATACCGGGCTCAAAATAATCACGCACGTTTATCTTCTGCGATTTTTTCACCTTAAAGCCCCTTGAATCCTTGAGAGTAAGGCTGACGGTTATCTCCCCCTCGGTAGTCAGCTCAAACACAGCAGGGTTAACGCTTTTTGAATATGAGCCCACCTTGACACTTACAGCAGAAACAGTTGCACCGTATTTCAAAGAAATATTCTCTGCCTGAACCTTCAGATCAGTTTTACCCTTAACATACTCATCCCACTCAGAGGGCGCACCCTTAAACACCTTCGAAAGCGAAAGGGTGAAATCAGGTAAAAAAGCCTCCTCCTCGGGTATGACCATTTTCAATTTATAGGTTCTCGCACCGGTCTTAACCTCTCCACGGTAGGTCCTCAGCTCAACGTTTATATATGTATATTTGCTGTTTGCACAAAGCTGTGCCCACTCAATGGGAATATGCCCCACAACACTCTTTTTACCCGCAGAAATAGATGATGATATTTTCTTGTCACCAAGTGTAAGATACAGTCTGTGGGTAAAATCATCCGAAGCCGAGGTTATTCTACCCTCGTAGTTCCCGCCCGGCTGAACCGTCACGGTGTCAAAGGTCAGCTCCGATGCCCGGGGTATATCGCTGCAGGCAAACGTGCCGCTGACGCTACCGCCCGAAAGACTGGTGCCGTTCATAGAAAAGCTGCCGCTGATGCTAAGGTCAAGTGAACCGTCATCCTTGTGATTGACGTCACCTGTCCACGTTGCAAGTGTAAGAGTAACGCAACCACGGGTGTCAATGGCAAGAGCCTTGCTGACCTTTGTGGAGCCACCCACCTTTAACCTGACGCTGTTCTCTAAGGCCGTCAGGTTATATGCCGAATCCTTATAGCCGTCATTTCGTCTGAGAAAGAGATTGACCGTGACGTTACTTGTGTTGTCGGTTATACTCTGCGAGTTCTGTGCAACCGATAGCCATATATCATACTTACCGCCGGAGCCGCCCGAGCATTCACCATAGAATTTAACCGCCATCCGACCACCTCACCTCCAGACCGTTTGCGGTGATATCAAATGTAAAATAACCGTCTGCACTGTTGCCGATTTTAAGGTAATCAAGCACCTGTGCACGTGTGATATAAAGGTTACTTCCCGAAACATACGCAACCTCCGCCGCCCCCTGGTAAAACGAGAGTCTGTCGTTTGTGAAGCGTGCTTTTATATTGGAATCACTTCTGCCGATTTCAATGCCGTAAACATCCTCCGACAGCTTTCCCCGCCTTATGTAAACGTCGAGCTCGCTGACAAAGGTGCTGACCTCACCGCCCACGGATGAAATATCATCCTGTAGAGCTTTCAGAGATTGCGAAAAGCTTTCGGTGATGTTCTCTTCATCCTGAACTATGCGTGAAACCACACGCTCCTCCAGCTTTTCCGCATCGCTTCTTGTGGTGAAGTTTTTCTCCACCTGTGAAAGGATTGAATCCGCCTGAAGCTTTATTTCTGCATTGGTGTGCTTTTTGAAATCCTCAAAATCCGTTGTGACGCTCTCCGTTGCCGAGGCAGTTGCCTCAATCCTGTCAGCAGTCTGGCTCAAAGCGGTGTCAACGCTGTTCTTGTATTCCTCGTGGTCGGCTTTTGCAAG
>JAZRPC010000136.1:0-1869 GCA_045649005.1 Acutalibacteraceae bacterium | reverse complement strand
GCTCTCTGACGGCTCATATTTTATGGTTTATGAGATATTTAATAAAGCCGATATTGAAGGTGAACCTATTTTTTGCCGTTTTTCAAAAGATGGTCTTGACTGGGGTGAGCCATCATATCTCGGTGAAGAGGTTGCAACTGCAAATGGTAAGAAAGCCTTGGGTGCTGCCCCCTACTGCGCATGGACACCTGTTGGTGGTGAATACGGAACATTGATTGTAAGCGGAACTCATATGAGAAAAGGCAAAAGCAAAACAGGTTCCGATTATTTTATAAGCTATGACAACGGAAAAACCTGGGAAACTGTTCCCCACATAATCCCCTACACTTCCGATGACCATGTTGGTTACAGTAACTCTTTCGCATTTTCAAAAGACGACAAAACAATGTACGCCATCAACAATCCACAAAATAATGATAACCCCGAAAAATCAAAAATGGTTGTTGCTGTTGCAGAGCTTCAGGAAACAACCTATACTCAACCCGACACCACCATTGTTATTTTGATAATCTCAATTGTGGTTTTACTCGGTGCAGTTGTTATTGTTGGAATTGTCGTTAAAAGAAAGAAAGCAAAACAATGAAACACTATTGATGCATTATGCTGGCCTTAGTAAAGCCGCACACCTGACACTTGTACCCTTGCAATCTGATAGCTTCTATTCAACAATGTGCACTGCGTTCGATACGTGAACTCATTATAGAACTTTTGATAAACTTTAAATATTACTATGATGGTAAATGAGCAAATTTAAAAGAAATAAGCATCCACGATAAAGATTATGTAATGTATATTTAACAAAGAGGATAGGAACAGACCCAAGAAGTTTAAAAGCTTCTTGGGTCTGTTTTTTACAATTTTATATCTTAAACACACTATTCAAGGCACAAAAGCAAAGCCTTCAAAAAGTCTGTATCATTTTGGTCGGTGCGCTTTTTCGGGCCTTTTGTTCTGTTGCCTGCCATACGCTCCTTTTTGCCTATAAAACGGGTGAAAAGGAGATTTTCTATATTGCTGTCGGTGTAAATAAGTCCGTTCTGATTAAGTGCCTTACCGCCCTTACCAAGCACAAGTGCCGCAAGACCGTAGTCCTGTGTGATAATTACGTCACAGGCTTGGGTAAGATTAGCAATACAGCAATCGGCAGAATCTGCACCCTTATCAACAACGATAGTTTTTGCTCCCTCTTTTTCAATGGTGTGGGTATTGTCGCAGACAATGATACTCCGGAGCCCACGCTCTTTAGCCACATTGACGGCAATATCCACAACAGGACATGCGTCGGCATCAATTATTATTTTCATTAAATCAACACCCCATCGCAATGGTCGATTTCGTGTTGGATTATTTGGGCTGTCCAACCGGTAAATGTTTTGATTCGGGTTTTGAATTCAGCTGTTTGCCACTGCACCTTTATACTCTTAAAGCGCTTACATTTGCGAGGACCACCGAGCAAAGAAAGGCATCCCTCTTCCGTCTGGTACGGGTCTGATTTCTTAATGATTTCAGGGTTAAACATTGCCATATATGTACCCTCATTATCAAAACAGATTATGCGCTTGTGCACACCAATCATATTGGCAGCCATACCAACACAACCATCCTTGTTGGCAACAAGCGTGTCCAACAAATCCTCAGCCACCCGCAAATCTTCAATTGTAGCCTTCTCCGATTTCATTGCCAACAAAATCGGGTCGTGTATTACTTCTTTAACCATATTTTTCACCTTAGTTCGAAATCAATTGATTTGATTATACTGCTCATACCAAAATATAAGAAAAGCTTTATTTTTCTTTGATAAGCACCATGCTGTAAAGCTCCAGTTCAAATGAAAGGTTATCTGTAACTGCTACAAGCTCGCCGTTGTAC
>JAZRPC010000135.1:0-9253 GCA_045649005.1 Acutalibacteraceae bacterium | reverse complement strand
TGCAATGCCAAGCTCCGTTGCCTTAAGAAGCTTGCTTTCGCGTTTAACGTATTCTCTCTTGATAATAGTGCTTACAATAGATGCGTATGTGCTGGGACGGCCCACACCCGTTTCCTCAAGAGTCTTGATAAGAGAAGCCTCGGTAAAATGAGCGGGGGGCTGAGTGAAATGCTGATTGCCCTTAAGCTCCTTGACCTTGAGAACATCGTCCTTCTTGATTTCGGGAATGGTGCTTTCGCTTTCCTCGTCCTCCTGAACGTCCTCATAAAGAGCGGTAAAGCCGTCGAATTTAACCGAATAACCGCTTGCAGAGAAAATGCAGAAGCCGTCAACACCGCTCTTTTCTGACTTAATCTCTACCTTAACCGTATCCTGAACGCAGGCAGCCATAAGGCTTGCAACATATCTGCACCAGATAAGGTTATAGAGTTTATACTGGTCGTTTGAAAGGCTTCCCTTTGCTATAGCAGGTGTAATTGCTACATTAGCGGGTCTGATTGCTTCGTGACCATCCTGAGCACCTGCTCTTGTTTTAAAGTAACGAGGCTTTTCAGGAAGATATTTTTCACCGTATTCTTTAGTGATAAAAGAATTTGCTGCGGCTCTTGCTTCTTCGGAAATACGAAGAGAGTCAGTTCTCATATAGGTGATAAGACCTGTCATACCGCTTCCTGCAAGTTCAATACCTTCATAAAGTTCCTGCGCAATTTTCATTGTCTTCTGAGCCTGGAAATTAAGCTTTCTTGACGCCTCCTGTTGCATTGATGAGGTAATAAACGGTGGCATAGGCTGTTTCTTTCTTGTGCCTTTTTTAACTGTATCCACAATAAAATCTGCATCCTCAACTCTTGCAAGATACATATCAGCCTGCTCTTTGTTTTCAATTTTGACTTTGCCGTTTTCATCGGCAGTCAAAGATGCATTGAAGGTTTTTCTGTTGGTGAGGAATTTAGCGTCAATTGACCAATACTCCTCGGGAATAAACTTTGCAATTTCTTCTTCACGGTCAACAATAAGGCGAACGGCAACGCTCTGCACTCTGCCGGCAGAAAGTCCTCGTCTTATTTTCTGTGAAATAAACGGGCTGATTCTGTAACCAACGAGTCTGTCAAGAATACGGCGAGCCTGCTGAGCATCAACAAGCCCCATATCAACAACCTCAGGGTTATTTATTCCCCTTTTAACGCTTGTTTCGTTAATTTCGTTGAACTTAACTCTGTTTTTGCTGTTAAGGTCAAGGTCAAGAACAGTTGCAAGATGCCACGAAATTGCTTCTCCCTCACGGTCCGGGTCAGTTGCGAGAAAAACCTGTTCGCTTTTGCTGACACGTTCCTTGAGATCCTTTACTAATTTTTCTTTGCCTTTTATTATTGCATATTTAGGTGAAAAATCATTTTTTACATCAACGCTGAGCTTTGCCGCAGGCAAGTCTCTGATGTGACCCATTGAAGCCACAACATCGAAATCATTACCAAGATATTTTTTTATGGTTTTTGCCTTGGCAGGCGACTCAACAATAACAAGTTTTGACATTGATTTCATCCTTTCAATATGGATTTATATGTTTTATATTTTTTTATATCTCTTGCCGCTCACCGATTCTGCCAGACCGAAAATTTCAAGCTCCGACAAAGATGAGAGCACAATATTCATATCCAATTTTGTTTTTCTTACAATATCGTCAAAATGAACGGGCTCAGTCTCCAACGCCCCATAAACGGTTTTTGCGTTATCGCTCAAATCTGCCGCAACGTCGTCTATGCACACCGATTTTTCAACAGACTGTGATTTTTCTGATATTGTGTTCGTTTTTTCTTCTGTTTTCTGCAGGGATTTCTGTTTTTTATAATTTCTGAAATCCACGTATTTTATACCGGAAAGACTGCTTTCTGCTTTATCAAAGCAAATATCCTCGGCATATTCATTCTCGTATTCACAAAGAATGTCCATTGCAGAAAAAACAGGCTTTGCGCCGTTTCTGATAAGGTGATTTGTACCGTCGAATGATGTTAAGGTAACGTTACCGGGAACTGCAAAAACGTCTCTGCCCTGTTCATAGGCTTTTTTTGCAGTAACAAGTGAACCGCTTTTAACGCCGGCTTCAATAACAACAACACCCAATGAAACACCTGAAATAAGGCGGTTTCTTATGGGGAAGGTTGTTCTGCTTGCAGGGGCGTTTGGCTGGAACTCTGAAACCACCGCACCGTGTCTTGCTATTGCACGGCGAAGACCGCTGTTTTCTTTAAGATAATCAACGGACAAACCACAACCGAGAAAGGCAATGGTTTTGCCGTCGGCAAGCATTGCACCCGCATGGGCTTCACTGTCAACACCCAAAGCACCGCCGCTGACAATTACTGCACCGCTTGAAGCCAACTGATATGAAAGCTTCTGTGCAGTCTGCTCGCCATAGCTACTGGCGTTTCTTGTGCCGACAATACCGATACACACCCTTTTCTGAAGCACGGAAGCGTCACCGCTGACGTAAAGTGCCAAGGGCATATCTATGAGATTTTTAAGGTTCGACGGATAACCCGCATCATCTGGTGTTACAATTCCATAGCCTTTTTTACAGCATTCATCAATAACACCGATTGCGCTGTTCAATGACGTTTTTTGCAAAGCTGCAAGTCGTTTTTCTGTAAAAAGACCCGAAAGCCGCCATTCGTTGAAGCCTGCTTTATAAAGCTCCTCAGGACTCTCGAAATATGCAAGAATTTCGTCAGTCCTTGCGCCTGCACCCAAAGCAGTTTGCAACCATATCCAATATTCCGGAGTGTTACTCATCTCATCATTTCCCAAATAATAATTGCCGCCGCTGATGCCGCATTAAGGGACTCTGCCCTCCCCTTCATGGGAATTGTTACAAGGTCTGTTGAGGCTTTGCAGGTTTCGTCGGTAATTCCGTTACCC
Source organism: Acutalibacteraceae bacterium (assembly GCA_045649005.1). Lineage (GTDB taxonomy): Bacteria > Bacillota > Clostridia > Oscillospirales > Acutalibacteraceae > DTU089. Next base: position 6,337 of record JAZRPC010000135.1, on the reverse strand, counting down.
TCATTACCCACAATAAACACAATGCCGCCCGACATATCAACCTCGGTTATTTTTTTTGCATTTTCGGCGGGCACACCTGCATACACCTTCATACCGGAAGCTCTGACCTCTGTTATGAACTCTGGCAGACATTCCGCCTCAATAACGTTGAGCCTGAAAAGTGAGCCCATCGCCGCTCTTTGTGACTTGGGATTGTAAATGTCACAGCCACCGCTGACAATAACGCCGTCAAGTCCGACAGCTTCGGCTGTTCTCACAACTGCACCGAAGTTTGACGGATTTGAAACACCTTCCAAGGCAATATATTTCCCATTGTATTTTATTTTACCTATATTTGCATTTTTGTCAAGCATTTTGCACAGGCAAAATACCCCCTGTGAATTGCTTGTATCTGAGAGCTTTTGGGCAACCTCCCCCGACACAACAAAGCAACGCTCGGCACATTCCTCTGCCAAACGCACATATTCACCGTATTTATTCAAAGCAGCCTCAGTAACAAAAAGCTGCTTGATTTCAACCTTGCTCAGAGCCGCATCCGCACACAGCCTTGCACCCTCCAAAAAAAATAACTCCTCATTTTTTCTGAATGTTGCGCTGTCACGTATTTTCACAGCGTACTTCACACGATCGTTTGTTTTGCTTGTGATTTTTTCCATAAAAACCTGCTTTTTTCACACTAAAATTTAAGCGTCAATAAACATCTTACGCCCGACCAACTTACTTGGTCGGGCGTAAATTTCGATTAAAGAGCTGCTTTTGCTTTCTCTACAAGAGCTGCAAAACCTTCGGGGTCTGCGATAGCAATCTCAGAGAGCATTTTTCTGTTGAGCTCGATACCTGCTTTTTTAAGGCCGTTGATGAATGTTGAGTAGTTGATACCATTCATTTTGCAAGCAGCAGAGATTCTTGTGATCCAAAGACGACGGAAATCTCTCTTTTTCTGCTTTCTGCCGACATAAGCATAGTTGCCGCTTTTCATAACAGCCTGTTTAGCTGTTTTGAAGAGCTTGCTCTTTGAGCCATAATAACCCTTAGCGAGTCTAAGAACTTTATTTCTTCTTTTGCGAGTCATTGTCGCACCTTTTATACGTGCCATTTTAAGCTACCTCCGTTTACCGTAATTAATTATTTGTAAGGAATGAGACGTTTGATCTGCTTCTGATTTGTAACGTCTGCAACGTTAGTCTTACGAAGACCTCTTTTACGTTTTGTGGTCTTTTTGGTAAGGATGTGTGACTTATTAGCGTGGCCACGGATAGGTTTACCGTTTTTAGACATTTTGAAACGTTTTTTTGCACCTGAGTGTGTTTTGATTTTAGGCATGATAAATCCTCCTTAATATTGCAATTACTTGGATGTTTTAGGAACAAGGAACATAAGCATTTGGCGACCCTCAAGCTTTGCGGCTTTTTCAACTGAGCCGAGCTCAGCACAAGCATCTGCAAAACGCTGCATAATAACAGTACCGTTTTCGGTATGCGCCATTTCTCTTCCTCTGAAGCGGATGGACACCTTAACCTTGTCGCCGTCTTTTAAGAAGCGCAACGCATGGTTAACCTTTGTGTTAAAATCACCTGTGTCGATATTCAAAGATAAGCGGACTTCTTTAATGTCCATAACCTTTTGTTTTTTCTTGGCTTCCTTAGCACGCTTTGCCTGATCAAATTTGAACTTGCCGTAGTCCATAATTTTGCAAACGGGCGGAACCGCATTTGGGGAAACCTTAACAAGGTCGAGATTGCTTTTTTCTGCGAGAGCGATTGCATCCTTAGGTGACATAACACCCAACTGCTCGCCTGTTGCAGAAATAACTCTGACTTCTTTATCTCTGATTTCTTCGTTGATTTGATTCTCCTTGCTGATACCTAAGCACCTCCTGAAAAATATAAAAGCTCGAACGAAAAGTTCCGTTCGAGCTTCTGCACGCAAAAATATTGCGTAAACACCTTGAAACTATTAACCAAACAATACCTCTCGTTTGGTGAGAACGGAACAGTTCTGCTTTATTGCTTGAATATAATAACAACTTTGTCTTTGTTTGTCAAGTGTTTTTTGAATTTTATTGCTGAGGTGCTTCCTCGCCGTTGTTCGCATCGGGATTTTCGTTCTCTTCACCGATGCTCTCGTCACCTGTCTGCTCACTCTGAGGCTCAGTTTCCTCGACAAATTCACCGTAATAATACACAATTAATTTATCGCTTGCAGAAAGATGTCTGTCGCCGGGGATAGCCGCCCAATCCTTATCTTCTGTTTCGTAAACAACGCTGTAAACCTTCAACGATGAGTCGGCATCTTTAGCCACGTCGCCCATAACTGCCTCAACGGTTTTAAAGCCAAGATGCTTCAGATGATCGACCGCATCCTTCATATTTTCGCCCTCAAGCTCCGGCACGGAGATACCTGAGCTGACCTTGAGAACAATTTCACGCCTGTTGATAGAGGACACCTGTGTGCCCGGGGTAATATCCTGACCGACTACAACACCGATATCGGCTTTGTCGTCATCCACGTATTTTGTGAATATTTTGAAAACCTTGTTATAAGCTTCATCCGCCTGGATTTCATCAATCTTTTTGCCTTTGAAATCGGGCGTAGCCATATTGATGATCTCTTCGGTTTCCTCTATTTTTTCGGTTGTGTCTTCTGTTGTGGGTTCAGAGCCGGGCTCTTCATCCTTGGAGAAAACACCCATACCGAAAAACACGGTAACAAGAATAGCCAAACAAAGAATAACGCTTATAACAAACGCCGCAATAGTGCTTTTCTTGAGTTTGTTACTATCCTGCGGTTGAACGGTTGAAGACACATTCTCATAAACGACCGGTTCCTGAACAGGCGGAATCTCCGCAGGTTCAGGCTGAGCATACATAGATGAATATGCTTCTGCTGCATTAACCGCCGCTGTGGGTGAAGCAGAAAGCTCATCTCTGAAAAGCTCGGCGTTACCCGTTCTGTCTTCGGGAAGAATCTGTAAGGCGTTAACAAGGGCATTTATTACGTATGCCGGAAGCTGCTCTGCAAACTTTCCGGGAATCATCAGCTTATCATTCGTAAGACGTGATGCCGCACTCATTGGCACACTGCCGATAAGGGCACGGTAAAGCACCGCCGCAAAGGCGTAAATATCGGTTGCGGGTGTTAAATCGCCGTTTAATCCGTATTGCTCCACAGCCGCATAACCGTCAAAAATCTCAGGCATCATACCTGTTTTCTGGCGGCGCAGAGGCTGAACGGCATAGCCCGATATGCGCACCTTGCCGTTTTTATCAACAATAAGGGTGTTGGGCGAAATTCCGCCGTGAATGATACCGTTTGCGTGAAGCTCACTCAGTGCTGAAAGCACGGGCATCATAAGAACTCGTGCCTCATCCCAGGAGATATATCCCTGTTCATTTTCGAGAAGATATTCTCTGAGAGTTTTGCCCTCACCAAGATATTCATAAATAACGTAAACAGTCCCCAAATCTTCGATAACGTCATAAACGGGAACAAGAGCGTTATAGCCCTGAATACCGGCAATGCTCTGCCAGAGCTTTTTGAATGAATCCTTAATATCGACAAACTCAGAAACCTTGCCCACGTTTACGAGGCAATAATTATCCTCCCCTCGTGAGAGCATACCTGCGGGGTAAAGCTCTCTCAAGGTTACGGGAGTTTTGCGCTTGTAGTCAAATGCGTAATATGTTGAACCCTCGCTGTTTGTTTCAACGAGCTTACCAACAAGATAGCGTTCGCCAATGATTGTTTTCAATGGCAGATAAGGTGCTTTCTGTGGCTGGCTGTTTTCATTGCGACAATGGGGGCAATAGTTACTGTCCCCGATTCTACGCATACAGCGTAAACACAATTTCTCTTTTTCCATTAGTGATTATCCTTAATCAATTGCATCATAAACTGATGTTTTTTTGTCGTGCACGAAGGTTTCAAAGCTGCGACGAAGCTTTTCAATCTGGCGGCAGCTTTCTGAAAGTGTATTTTCAGAATTCTTCAATGCATTTTCAATATATTCAAGAGCGGAGCCCTTAACCTCAGACTCGTATTTATCTGCCTTCTGGCGAATCATCTGAGCTTCGTTTTTAGCTGCCGCAAGAAGCTCGTCTGCCTCTTTTCTTGCAGCCTGCACAATACCCGCAGAAGCTTCCTTTGCTTCTTTTGTAATCTGATGCTCTTCAACCATAACGTCTGCTCTCTGACGAGCTTTTTCAATGATTTCTTCAGCATTTCTTTCAGCTTTTCTGATAATGTCGGTGCTGTTCTGTGCAACACGCTTTGCCTGGATGATTTCTGTGGGCATATTCTCTCGGATAGACTGAATTATCTCCACGAGTTCATCCTGATCGATACCGATTTTGTTTGAAAAAGGAATATTTTTCGCTTCTTCAATGAGTCTGTCAATTTCAGCAAGATAATTTTCAATTTTTTCGTTAGCCATGGTAATTTCCTTCCTATCTCAATTAATTATGTGATAACCTTTTAATTATATCGTCGCAAATTTCGGCGGGCACGAAATTAGTAATATCGCCGCCTAATCTGCAGACTTGTTTAACAACGCTTGAGCTCAGGAACATATGCCCTGCGTTTGCAACCATGAAAATAGTTTCCATTTCGGGATTAAGTTGTTGATTGGTAAGCGCCTGACGAAATTCATCATCGTAGTCAGAAATAGCACGCAGACCCTTTACAACTGCCGATGCACCCTTTTCACGAACATAATCCGCAAGCAAGCCTGCGTACGTATCAACGGAAACGTTCGGTAAATCCTTTGTGCAACGTTTGATAAGTTCAACACGCTCCTCTGTGGTGAAGCTGCCGATATCCTTGTTGGGATTACGCATTACAACAACAATAACCTCATCAAAAAGCTTTGATGAACGCTTTATAATATCCAGGTGACCGATTGTCAACGGGTCAAAGCTACCCGGACACACTACTTTTTTACCCAAATCAAACACCCTTTCTGTAAACCGTAAGAGCGATTTTGCCGTATTTATAGCGTTTGGAAGTGAAGCCCTCAATAGCTTCGGGCAAAACCTCCTCCGCCGCTGTTTCACAGACTATTATTCCGCCATCTGCCATATGAAGGCGAACACGCTCCAAGGCATCCTCCATAAGACCTGCTTTATAGGGCGGGTCAAGAAAAGCTATATCAAACATTTCAGATGTTCTGTCAAGATATGAAAGTGAATCCCCCAGAACTGTTTTTGAAACGCTTCTGAAGCCTGTTGCTTCAAGGTTTTCTTCAACAACCGCCATTGACGCCCTGGCACTATCAACAAAAACAGCGCTCTTTGCCCCACGGCTGAGTGCCTCAATGCCAAGCTGACCGCAACCCGCAAACATGTCGAGCACACGGCTACCCTCAACGTCAAACTGAATAATGTTGAAAATTGATTCTTTGACTTTATCGGTTGTGGGTCTGACGCTTTCGCCCTCAAGAGTTCTGAGACGTCTGCCCCTTGCCGAGCCTGTTATAACTCGCATCAAACTCCTCCTTTTTAAACATATAAAATCATTATATTATTGCATTTATTGGGGGTATTTGTCAAGTTTTTATTGAAAATATGGCTATTGAAGTGAAATAATAATTATGATAAAATATCAAAAAATTTACTTTGGAGAAAAGCAATGGCGAAAATTGAACTGACAAATATGGTTATGGTACAAAACCCTGAAACAAAAGAGGTTTTAGTACAAAGAAGAATCCAGTACTGGTGCGGAATATCCTTCCCCGGCGGTCATGTGGATAACGGCGAAAGCTTTTATGACAGCGCCGCACGAGAGGTTAAGGAAGAAACGGGGCTGTCCGTTAAAAACCTGAAATTCTGCGGTTGTGTTCATTGGCACAACACCGAAAACAACGATAAATACATTGTGTTCTTTTACAAAACCGATGAATACAGCGGCGAGCTTTTAGATGCCACCGAGGAGGGGGAGGTCTTTTTCACAGACCTTGAAAGCTTGAAGAATATGAAGCTTTCACCGAATTTCGACAAATATCTTTCCTTATTTCTCGGCGACGAGCATTTTGAAATATTCTGCAACTGGAACGAAAAAATGAAAGAAAACTGCAACGGCGAGCCGAAATGGAATTTTGAATACAGATAAAAACACCGGACAGACGAAATTCGTCTGTCCGGTATTTTTATTCACCCTTAAAGGTCTTTATAATTTCAACAGCATTAGCCTCGGTAATGCCGGGTACGCTCATCAGAGCTTCTTTATCCGCCTTGCCGATAGCCTCAAGTGTTTTAAATTTTATAATAAGGTTTTTGGCTTTCTTTTCGCCGATGCCTTTAATCTGTGTGAGACTTTGGCTCAACGCTGATTTGGTGTGCTT
>JAZRPC010000134.1:0-20587 GCA_045649005.1 Acutalibacteraceae bacterium | reverse complement strand
CTTGATTATTTTAACATTACACCCGCCGTTTACGCTATTTCAGAGTTTGCTCTTCACAACCAGACACCCCAGCTTATTTCTCAGTCCGGTTACAAAGCCGCCATTCTCCGTTCACACGTTATGGGCTACGGCTACCCCAAGACCTATGACAGTGCATGGGGTAAATGGATTGGTAAGGACGGCACCGAAATACCCTCAGTACCCACTTACGATACTCAGGGCAGAGGCTACAACTGCACCACGGTTGATAACTGGATTCTTTCACGCTGGCCGGTTGATTCTGAGCTGTATTCGCTCGAGGATTTTGAAAAAATGTATGAGAAATACTCCCCATTATTGGCTTCACGGTACGATGACCTTACACAGCCTATTGAGGAGGTAATCGCCTACACCCAAAAGAAGGACAATTATGAATACGTGCTTCTTGAGGATATTCCGAAAATTTACGGCGAGCCCGTTGACGAATACAAAACCTGCGACAACGATTTTGCCGTACAGATGCCGTGGGGCTATTGCGGTAACGAAATTTTCAACGGTTGCCGTGAGGGCGAGGTAAATGCCGTTATTTCAGAAAGGCTCAACGCATTTTCACGACTTTTGGGTGATGGCTCTTACGAAGAAAAAAGCATTGAAGCCTGGAAATATATTCTTGCTGCAGAGCACCACGACGTTACAATTTGCGGGCTTCTTGATCTTTCACGCAGATTTATTCCCGAATCATTGAAAAACTCTGCAGAAGTCAGAAGAAACTCTTTGGGCTTTATTGCAAAGAAATTCGCAAAAGAAGATGCACCCACGGTGCTTGTCATAAACCACCATTCATTTGACGTTGACCAATGGCTCACAATTCCCGTTGAAGAAAACTTCACGGCTTTTGACGGTGACGCTCCCGCAGAATGTGAAACCACCGAAAAGGACGGCAAAAAACTGCTTTCTGTTCACGTTCGGATTCCCGCATTCGGCTTTAAACAGCTCAAGCTTAAAAAAGCAGAAATCCAAAAGGCTGCTCTTTACAGCTTCAATGAGAATGCAAACGAGCTGATCACCCCTTGCTACAAAATAAAATTCGCTCCCAACGGAATCGAATTTATTAAAGATACCGCTACCGACAAATTTATTGTAGAAAACGGTTGTGACGGTCTTTTCACCGGCAACGTAAATGGCAAAGATGCTATTTCTGACGGAAAATGGTCAGTTACCGTTTCTACTTTCGGGGCAGAGGCAATTTACAAAGGCGATATCGGTGGAGTTGAATTTGAGCTCTCAATGAATTTTGCGGGTAAATCAAAAAGAATTGATTGCAAAACAAAATTCACGGTTAAAAATGACCTTATCGGCAGAACAGACGTTACACAGGGCAGACCCGTTCCACTCACACTTAACGGTCACCACCACGAGGATAAGCTTTGCCTTAACCTTAACGTGAATCTTAAAAAAGACCGCAGAATGTTCCGTGATTTACCGTATGCAATTTCCGAATGGAACGGAGCTCTCCGGAAAACTGAGAAATATTGGTATCCCGATGACGATATTCTTATTGATACCGAAGTATCGCCCGAGGAATCCTTCAACTCCACAACGTACTATCACGGTATTTACTGGCTCAGCATAAAAGACGACGAACAGGGTCTTGCAATTTTCAACAAGGGCTGTATGGGATGTGCGCTCAGCGGTAATAACCTGCGGATTCCCCTTATATATTCCAACGAATATATGTGCGGTACCCGTATTTTAGACGGCACTTTTGAAAATGAGTTTGCTGTTTTCCCATTCGACGAAGAAATGAGTAATGTGCTTGTCCACAAAAACGCTCTCTCCTACGCTCTGCCGCCTGTGGCTGAATTTATTCCCCAAGGCGATGGTGCCCTTACCGAGTTCAAGCCCTTTAAGCTGGAGACAGATAACGAAGAAATCGTTCTCACTACACTTTATCCCGAAAAGGATTATCTTTTAGCACGCTTCTGCAATTATTCCGACAATTCTTCTGTGGCAAAATTCACATCACCCTATAGCGAAATTGTGGCCGAAACAGATTTATTGGCTAATGATATCGGGGATATTAAAGACAATACTCTTGCTTTCCGCCCTTGGGAAATCAAAACAGTAAAAATCCGTTTCAATTAATCTTTGGAGGCTATTATGCTCAGAAAACGACAGGTTCACCTTGATTTTCATACAAACGAGCTTTTGCCCGTTGGTAAAAGCTTTAACAAAAAACAGTTTCAAGCCGCATTAAAGGCGGGGCACGTTGATTCTATAACCGTGTTTTCAAAATGCCACCACGGGTGGTCATATCACCCCACAGAGGTGAACGAAATACATCCTGAGCTTGATTTCGATTTGTTGGGCGCCCAGCTTGAAGCCTGCAAGGAAATCGACGTTAAAGCCCCTGTTTATATTTCTGCGGGGTATGATGAAAAAGAATATCTCAAGCGTCCCGAATGGCGCTGGCGTCATTCCCCCAATAAAGAAGAACAGAGCGAATATGAAAAAGAGGTTCATTTCCACACCCTTTGCTTCAACACGGGCTACCTTGATTTTCTTTGTGCGCAGATCGAAGAGGTTATGGTGAAATATAACCCTTGTGGCATTTTCCTTGACATTATTGCTCCGAGAATTTGCTATTGTGACAAATGCGTCGGTGATATGAAAGCTCTTGGTCTTGATATTGAAAACGCTGAAGACAGAGAAAACTTTTCACAAGCGGTCTTCAATAAATATCTTGAAAAAACCAACGAAGCTGTAAGAAAATATAGCGATACCACAACTATTTTCCATAACAGCGGTCATATTCCAAAAGGTGATTACAGATATATTGACTCCAATACCCACCTCGAGCTTGAAAGCCTGCCCACAGGCGGTTGGGGCTACGACCATTTCCCCCTGTCGGCTGCTTACGTGCGCACTCTAAAGGATATTGAATTTCTTGGTATGACAGGAAAATTCCACCATAGCTGGGGTGAGTTTGGCGGCTACAAGCACCCCAATGCGCTGATTTATGAAACAGCGCTGAGCGTAGCAAATGGTGCAGGCTGTTCAATCGGCGACCAGATGCACCCCCTTTCAGAATTGAACGAGGCAACCTACAATCTTATAGGCAAGGCATATTCACGCATTGAAGAAAGAGAACCGTGGCTCAATGGCGCCGTTAACGTTGCGGACGTTGCAGTTTTAAGCGCAGAAGCCACCATGGGAAGCAGAGAAACAAAAGCAGATATCGGCGCAAACAGAATGCTTCTTGAAAACCATTTCCTTTATAATTTCATTGATGAGAATGCAGATCTATCAGATTACAAGCTTCTGATTTTGCCTGACGTTTCAGGTTATTCCGATAAAATGGAAGAAAAGATCAAAGCCTTTTCTGAAAACGGCGGTAAAATCATTGCATCCGGTGAATCCATAGTAAAAGACGGGAAATTCCTTCTTGATTTTGGTGCAGAATACAAGGGAAAAAACGAATTCAACCCCACCTATTTTATACCCGAATTTGAAACGGTGAACGGCAACACAGAGTATATTATGCGCTGTGATTTCAACAGATTCGACGTATCTGAGGGCCAGGTTGTTGCATATATGCAAAATCCCTATTTCAACCGCACGCTCGAGCATTTCTGCTCACATATGCACGCACCCAATAACCCCGAAAATGCATTCCCCGGTGCTGTGATAAACGGCAACGTTGCATATATTGGTTGGGATATTTTCACAGGCTATGGTAACCACGGTCACCTTTGCTTTAAAGAAATTTTCACCCACATTATCAGAAAGATGCTGGGTGACGAAGCAACGGTTTTTGCAGATGTTCCCGACAGGGCTGTTGTTACCTACACAAAACAGGAAAAAGAAAACCGCAACATTCTTCACCTTCTTTTTGCACACACAACCGTGCGTGGCAGAAGCACTGAGGTTATAGAAGACACCGTTCCCCTTTGTGACGTTCATTGTAGTGTAAAATGCGACAAAAAGCCGTCAAAAATCGCCCTTGTTCCATCGGGAGAAGAGCTAAGTTTTGAATACAAAAACGGTAGGGCAGAATTCACCGTGCCCGAAGTAGATATTCACCAGATGGTTGAAATTTCATAAAAAATACGCAAGCCCAAAAGGACTTGCGTATTTTTTATTCTTCCATCAATTTGCGTATTTCCTGTATAAGGATTTTGAACGCAGTTTTTATAAATCTTATGAGCTTTTCCAGCGGGTCTTCGTTTTCGGTGTCTGCGGTATTGTCGGTTGCTTCCTCACCTGAGCCACCATAGCAGCCGATGTTGTTGCTTGTAATTTCGTTGCCGAAAAAGTCTTCTGTGATGCCGTCGTCAACGGCAACACCTGCACCGATAAGAGCTGAGTTCTCTGCAAGCTGATATGCTGTACGAGCATCTTTTCCGCCCACAAAATTGGGGATAACGTTCATTGAATTGATATCCACAAGGGGATTGATTGTCTGAGCATAGCAGTTATTTTGATACGTGTTGTTTGCCGAAAGCTCCTCGGAAAGATTCCACAGGATAATGCAACCCTCTTCGGGGATGATTATGTTGTTTGCAACAAAGCTGTTTGTGAGATAACGAACGTGAAAATCCCCACAGTTTATTATGGTATTATTGTAGAAATTAAAGCCATCCTCACCGTTGCCCGAGGCTATTGCACTTCTGCCGCCGTTGTCGTTAACAGAAAGACAATATCTGACGGTATTGTTCCTTTGGGGGCTATCCTTAGCGTTGTTGCACATAAACCTCATATTATCGTGAGAATAGATGTATTGATAGGTGCAGTTGTTTGTCATGGAGTCAAAGTCAACGGTCATACCATCACCGAAATTCTTCTGACCCGCAATTTCACAATATTGAATTGTGCTGTTTTCACTGCCCCAGAACCACATAGCGGCGGTGAAATAGAGAATTTCGCCGTTTTCATCAACACCCTCGCCAAGGCAGGTGTTGATTGCACGGCAATTTGTTACAAGAGCGCCGTCACAGATACCGATAATAATTGCTTCGGCATCCATTTCGTGGAAATAACAGCCCTCAATAAGAAGACCTGTGTTATAAATGGGGTCTGCATCCTCTTCCTCGCACCAGGGATTTTGTTCATCGTTCCATGAGCCCCAGATCAAAAAGCCGTTTGCACAATCAAAAACCTCGCAATTTGTAATAGTAAGGTCGTTTACCGCATAACGTGAGCGTGCAGGCAAGCCCTTTACCATAACAGCCGCCCTTGCAGGTGCCGCACCCCTTGATAAATCGTCTCTGGTATTCACCTTGCCGTTTGGCATACCGTGAAAATACACGTTATCAATGGTAATTCCCACCGATGTTTTTTCGAGAGTATCAATCCAGATACCGCCGCCGTTGGGTGCTATCATTTCAAGGTTTGATATTGTGATATAAGAGCAATCTATAAGAGTGAGTATTTCATCGTTTGCCTGTGTTGTGAGCACGGGTCTGCTACCCTCGCCGTATGAGGAAATAACAAAAGGTCTTTCTTTTGTGCCGGTGATATCTCGTAGCTCCACGTTGAAATCATAGGTACCGCCGCATTTGAAAAGCACGCTGACGCCTGCCGTCAACTCCTGTTCGCCCGTGAAGCCGCCCAAATCTCTCCACGCCTGGTCTTCACTTGTGCCGGAATTTGAGTTGTCGCCGCCCACTGCATCAATATAGTAGGTCACGTCGCTGACAGCAAAGGATTCAGGAGAAAGCAACGGTGCCGCCGTAAAAATTAAAATAGCAGAAAGCACTACTGATAAAAATTTTTTCGCAGTTTTCATAATACACACTCCTTTTTGCTGTATTTTATCATTTTCAAAAAAGATATTCAAGTGTTTCTGAATATCCGCTAAAGAAAATAACTCCCGCAACTCCCAATGGAATTGCGGGGGATGTTTTCTATTCAACTTCTGTTATTACCCAGTATACCTCTCCCGATGAAACGTCATCGGTCAGAACTGCACCTTTTTGAGAATCGTTGTAGCTTAATGCATAATCACCCTCTATTGCGGTTTCGATTATACTGTATCCATCCTCATTAATAAGAATATTCCACGTTTGTGCACTTTCGTAGCCCGTCCACCCGCAAAGCTTCACAGGATTTCCGTTTGTGGCGGTGGCATCAGAAACGTCTAAAAAATATTCGTTGTTCGTTGAGGGTGTTAAGGTATAAGTTCCATCCTGTCTGTAAACGATATCCCAAAGGAACTCTTCTTCACTCAGAATCAACTTCGAACAGCTGTCGTCAGCCCCAAGAAACTTTTCACCCGATACGTCTGATATTGTGAACTGACCTAAAAAAACGTCGGTCTTTTTTACAATCTGCCAGAATTTCGGATACATTCCGAGAAGCATCTTCTCACCTTCGGGTGAAGTATACGGAACTTCTCCTAGCATTATTTCTTCATAAAGCTCAAAGAAATCATAGTTATTTTCATTTTCTATATATTCTCCGTAACCGGCAAACTCCTCGCCGCCCATATATAAATGAACAGGCGGAAACTCAATATCAATCAATGACGTTATTGACTCAAACTGGTGTAACCATTCATGAACGGCTACGGCCGTTGCATAAAGCGACGGAACCTCGGGGTCCGGAGCTTCGATTTCATCGTCAAGGGGCATACTTAAATTAAAGGTTGAATACCCCAAGCTTGTATCAACGCCAAGTGTGCACAAGCCAAGAATTATGTAATATTCTTCCTCACTATATTGAGGATACCTCTCTCGACGTTGGTAATTATCATCACCTTCTCCTTGCACGGTTGTGATAACAGAGTCATATATTTCACCTTTATTGAATTTGTCAATGTCTTGCTTTACTGTTGGTTGGTCAAGATAAAGATAATGCTCATAATCATCATAAGTAAGTATTCGTTTATCATTTAAAAAGTGTAAATCTATATTTATATCCACGTTATAGTTAGACATTTTTTCAACTGTTTTTTCAAAATTTTTAACAACGTTTTTCAGGTATTCTTCATCGGTATCATTCATTGTAAATTTCAGCTTTTCATAAACTACTGTCCGATAACCTAACCATAAAATATTGTATTCTACAGGCTCTTTCAACGGCGTATGATCGCCTTTATCAAACTGTTTCTTTGCCTGCGTGTATAAAAAATCGCTATATTCACCATCAAAAATCTGTATGGTGTTATTAACCGGTGCCTCTTCATAAGGCGGCATATCGTATTCACCCGCAAAATAATAACTTCTCAGGTGGTATCCGCCCAAAATTAAGCCCACTATCACAACCACGGTAATTACGGATATTATTATTTTATTTTTCATTCCGCCACCCCTTTCCGACTACTTATATATTATCATTTTTTGTATGAATGTAAATATCCTTTCGGCGTACTATAAAACAACATCCCCGCAAATCCTTTAAGATTTGCGGGGGTTTCTTTACTTATGCCACTTTTGTTTCAAATGGAAATTCTTCCTCTGTGAAGCCTAAGATATAAGCGATTCTGATAGGGATTTCGTAGTTGTTGAGTGTTTCGTCGTTGGCAATAAGCTTATCTGTTCCGTAAACGAGAACAGGAACGTTTGCCGCTGAATGCGAGCCTGATGTAAATGAATATGACCCGTCTTCATTCAGAGTTATTGCACCTGTTTCGTGGTCGGCTGTGACGATAACAAGCGTTTCGCCATCCTTCTTTGCATATTCGAGAGCATATTCAACTGCTTTATCAAACTCTGCAACAGACTCGGTCATATTTTCATCCTCGTTGCTGTGGGAGTGCTTGTCGATGTGTGCACCCTCAATCATAATGAAGAAGCCCTCGTCGCTGTCGTCAAGCAAGTCAATTGCCTTTTCTGTCATCTGTTCAAGGTTGGGTGTGTTTTCATCGGACTGTTCAAGGTTCCAGAGTGTATTTGTGAACTGTGCGAAGCTGCGGCTACCTTCTTCAAGCGCCATCATTTCGTCATAGGTTGTAATGTATGTGAAGCCGTTTTCTTCAGCTGCACTCTTTGTTGCAACGCCGTTTTCTGTTCCCCAGATAAGGTCAAAGCCCGAGGTGAGCTGGTCGTTGGTGATGTCCTCTGTGTTGCCTCTGTCAGATGAATGAGCAGAGAAGCTGGCGGGAGTTGCACCGGAGGTTTCATCGGTAGTGATGACACCCGTCATTTTACCTGCCTCCAAGCAAAGCTCTGTAAGGTTTTTGGGGTGTGAAAGTGTGCCTGTTGAATCGGTGAAATAAACACCGATGCCACCGTTAAAGGTTCTCACCCCTGTTGCGAGAGCTGTTCCGCCTGCGGCGCTATCTGTCACGGCATCTGTTATAGAACGTGTCATTGAACTACCTTGATAATCAAAGGTATCCATAACAAGAGAAATTCCTCTCTCCTGCTTTGTTTTTTCAAGGTGATTGAAGCCCATACCGTCGCCGATAAGGTAGATTACGTTTTTAATGTTTGAATCGAAATAGTTTGAAGGCTCGGTTGTGGTTGCGGGAACAAATGCCCCGAACATTGTACCGAATGAAAGGATAAGACTCAAAAGGGCTGAAGTAAGTTTAACCCACATTGAAGCCAAAGCTGCTAACATTGTTACCACCTCTTGAAAATTTTAGTAAAATCATTATATCACGTTATTTTTTTCCTTTCAAGCACTATCGACAAAAGAATAAATCTGTGTTAAACTATGAGCATATTATATTTCGGGAGAGATACTATGAAAAAATACACACTTAATTTCGGTGAATTTAAACAATATGAAAAGGTTTTTCTCACCGCAGACAACGGCATAGATGCCACCACCGTCAACAGCATCGCTTTTGATGGCGAAGCTCTTTATATCGCTACGGCAGATTCTTTGTTTGAATACACCGACGGCAATCTTAAAAAACACTCCGCAAAGGTTTCAAAGCTTTTCTCAAAGGGCGGCAAGCTTTTTGCTTCAACTAAAAATGCCCTTGCAGAGGTAAAAAAAGGCAAACTCAAAAAAATCGCCGAGTTTGACAGCCCCGTTGTTGACATTTCACAGGGTCTTGACGGCTCACTCTGGCTCATAACCGAAAGCAACCTTTATCTTTACGATAATGGTGATTTTCAGGAGGTTGTTGACCTCCCCTCCGAAACAATCTGTGTTGCTGCACTTGACAACAAGGCAAAATATGCAGAAACAGTTTACGTTGGCTCCACGGTTGAGGGTCTTTTGTCAATGAAGGGTAAGCGCCGCCATTGGGCAGAGCTTCTCCCCGAAACAACCGCCGTTCTCAGCAAAAAAATTAACTGTATGCAGATTGATGCTCTCGGTCATTTGTGGGTTGGCTCCGACGAAGGTCTTAACATCTACGACGGCAAAAACTACTGGTTCAACGGCAACGATTTTTATTCTGTTCCCGACGGGGCATTCAACGATATGTTCTTTGCCGAGGACGGCAAGAAATATTTTGCCACAAACACAGGCATAATCACTCTTATTGAGGGTAAAATTTCATATTTCTCATACGGCGCATGGCTTATGCACCCCACAGTTACAAAAATTGCCGTTTCCGAAAACGGAACTATTGCGGCTCTTACACCACGTGGAATCAGCATAATCACCCACAGATATATGACCCTTGAAGAAAAAGCCGCACACTATGACGAATTGGCTGTAAAATACTTCACAAGAAACGAGGGCTATCAGGTTGACAGAATCCTCAGAAAATACGGCGACCTTGATTCGGGCTGGCTACCCAACTCCGATAACGACGGTCTTTTTACCGGTCTTTATTGTGCAAGCCAATGCTTCCGCTATGCCGTAACGGGCGACGAAGCAGCAAAGGCAACTGCAAAAAGAGCTGTTGAAGCCATGATAAAGCTCACCGAGGTTACAGGTAAACCCGGCTTCACCGCAAGAGCAACTCGCTACACAGACGACGAATATTTCGGCCAGGGCAACCGTGAAGAATGGCACGTTTGCGAGGATAACCCCGAATGTGAATGGCTTGGCGAAACCTCCAGCGATGAAATGACAGGGCACTATTTTGCATACGGTATTTATTATGACCTTGTGGCAGACAAAAAAGAAAAGAAGAAAATCGCCGAGGTTGTCAAGAAAATCACCGACCACATAATCGAAAACAACTTCCACCTTTGCGACGTTGACGGCATACCCACCACATGGGCAAACTGGGAGCCCGAGCTTCTCAACAACGATGATCGCTGGTATTTTGAAAGAGGAACAAACTCCCTTGAAATTCTTTCTTTCCTTAAAACCACATACCACGTAACGGGCGACGAAAAATACAACAAGGTTTTCGATATGCTTGTTCAGAAGCATCATTATGCAATGAACTGTATGCAGTATAAATGCGAGGATGCTCACATCGCCCACATTGATGACCAGCTTGATTTTACAAACATCTATCCCCTTATTACATACACAGAAAGCGCCTCTCAGAAAGAGATTTTCAAAATGGGTCTTACACACCACTTTGATTATGAAAAGGTTGAGCGTTCACCCTATTTCAACATTGTTTACGGCGCATTGACAAACAACCCCTGTGACATTGAAAATGCCGCAAAATCTCTTGCAGAAATGAATATGGACACTATCGTATGGCCCACCTTCAACAGCTACAGAAAGGATATTGTCATTGACAATTCCCCTGAGGATTACGGTTGTGCTCCCCAGCTCAAATATCCTGTTGAATATTCTTCAAGACTTCTTGTGAACTACGACGGTAACCAATTCGTTTGCGATTCCGGTGTTGAAGAATTTGTTGCAATCAACAAAAAAACCGCCAACCGTGCTGCCGCCCTCCCTGGCACAGACGGTGCAAACGGTATGCGTGCAGTTATGCCCTCTATTTTCCTTTTACCCTATTGGATGGGCAGATACCACGGCCTTCTCGGCGACTGATAAACACAAAATGCAACTCATCACAGGCGTGGTGAGTTGTTTTTATATAATACATTGCTTGTATATTAAAATAATTGGTGTTATATTAGTATCATAACTTTACAGATTCCGGTGATGAAATGAAGCTGTTTTTTATTTTTCTTTTCGCTGCTATTGCAATTTTTATTTTAATATTACTGCTTAACGCTTTCAGGGCTAAGCTTTCTTCACGAAAGCTCTCAAAGAGACCCGACCGCATTCCTGTTGAAGAACAGGTAAAATATGCCAAAAAGCTGGGCGAAATGATTCGTTGCAAAACCGTTTCTGTGCCCGACAAATTTGACGACGGTGAATTTTTAAAGCTCCGCAAGGTTATGGAGGATTTATTCCCCACCTTTCACAAAACAGCCGAAAGGCTTATTTTCGGCGATGATTGTTGGGTTTATAAAATAAAAGGCAAGGACGAAAGCCGCAATGTTATGCTTATGAGTCACCACGACGTTGTTGACGTAACCGATGACTGGCTTCACCCCGGCTTTTGCGGTGAAATTTTTGAAAACAAGCTGTGGGGCAGGGGGACTATTGACACAAAAACCTCTCTTTTCGCAGAATTTATGGCGCTTGAAGAGCTTCTGAAAGAAGGCTTTGAGCCACCCTGCAATATTTACATCAGCTCTTCTCACAACGAAGAAATCAGCGGCGACGGTATCCCCCTTGCACTCCAATATTTTAAAGAAAAAAACATAACCTTTGAGGTTGTTCTTGACGAGGGCGGTGCAATAATTTCACCCCCTCTGCCAGGAATCAAAAGCAACTGCGCTATGATGGCTGTTCACGAAAAGGGCAGATACACTCTTGTTTGCAAAACGAAAGAAATTAACGGTCATACGGGTCTTGCGGCAAGAGCGGACACTCCCGTTGCAAGGCTCAGCGCATTTATAACCGAGGTTAACACTAAAAACGTTTTCAGAAAAAAGCTTTACCCTCAGGTTAAAGCAATGTTTTCCCACCTGAGCCCATACACACCGTTTTTTATGACAGTTATCTTTTCAAACCTTTGGTTTTTCGGCTCACTTTTGAAAGCTCTTATGCCGAAAATTAACCCACAGGCGGGCTCAATGGTCGGCACGACCTGTACCTTTAATGAAATAAACACCAATAAAGAAGAAAAATCCTGCTCGGCAAAAGCCTTTATCCGTTGCGTTGACCACGACGATATGGTTAAGGATATGGAAAAAATCAAAAAAATTGCCGAAAAATACAATGTGGAGCTTATACCGGGTGCGGATGAATACTTTAACCCCGCCGATTTAACTCACACTTCTTTTCTTCACACCAAAAAGTGTATTGAAGCTGTTTTTCCCGACGTTGTGGCGGCGCCGTATATTCTGCCTGCGGGAACAGATGCCCGCCACCTTTGTGAAATCTCACCCTGTGTTATACGCTTTGCGCCCATTGAAATGGACAACAGCCAATTTGCAAGCGTTCACGCAAAAAATGAAAATATCAACATCCGAAGCATTGCGGATTCCGTTGTGTTTTACAAGCATTACGTAAAAAATTATAAGTAAAAGAGTGATTATTTTGAGTGAAAGAATAAAAAAAGCAATCGGCGTTGAGGGGAAATTCTCCGAAACCGTGTGGCCCATGATTCAATATTGCTTTGCCAATATTTTTATGGGTGGCGGCGGCTACATAATCAGTATGTATTTTACCGCATTCCTCACAAACGTTGTTGGGCTTGATATTAAAAAAGCAACCTTCATTTCGATGATTGCCATTATCTGGGACGGTGTCAACGACCCGCTGATGGGAATAGTAACCGACCGCACCCGTTCAAAATACGGCAGACACAGAAGATATCTTCTTCTGAGTATTCCGCCCCTTGTTATTTCATACATAATGCTGTGGAACTCCTTTGGTCTTGACGGTGCTCTTCACCCCACAATGTGCGTTATTTATTATTCCTTTGCATATATTCTCTACAAAACAGCCTACACCATGGTTGACGTTCCCCACACGGCAATGCTCCCCACCCTTGCACCGGAATACAACAAAAGAACTCAATACACATCAGTCAGCTACATTTTCAACTCCGTGGGAATGATTCCCTCATACATAATTCTTCTTATTTTCCTTGGTGCCTTCGGCTCTTCAAACGCACTTTCGGAAAATTCAAAGACTCCTTTCCTGCTGACGGGTATTGTTCTTTCAATAGTTTACGCCTGCTCGGTTTTTGCAACCTTTAAAACCTGCAAGGAGCCAAGCTCATTAAACGAAAAGCTTCCTCCGCTTGATATTAAATCTGCAATAAACGAATACGTTCAGGTGTTCAGAAACAAATCGTTCCGTGATTATTTTGCTATGTCATTTTTCTGGCAGATGGCAAGAAGCTTCTTTTCAACCACCACGGTTTACTACATAACATACCTTGCAAACCTTTACAAATATTACCCCATTTTCAACACCTTTGCAGGTGTGTTCGAATCCCTTGCCTTCCCGCTGAACTACGCTCTGACAATGAAAAAGGGCAAAAGCAAATGCGGTGCCATTGTAACACCGTTTATGATAATCGGCCTTGCCCTTGCTTTATTTGTTAAGCCCTCACAGCCAGGCTCGGTTTCAATAATTTCTCTTGTAATTATGATTCTCGGCGGTGCCGTGCTTTACCCCTTTGGTATGAGTGGCCTCGGCTTTGTGGGCAACAACGTTCTGCCCGATATCACAGACGTTGACGAGCTAATCACAGGCAGGCGCCGTGAAGGTGTTATCGGCACATTTAACACAATGGTAAAGCAGGTAACCGGCGGTATAATGACCTTCTCCGTTGGCATTGTTCTTGACTCATTCGGTCTTGTTACGGGTAACAAGGGTGTTTATATTGCCCAGACAGACACTGCTCTGTGGGGTATACGCCTTTGCGTTTCAATTCTTCCGATGATAAGTGCTCTTATTGCATGGCTTCTTCTCAGACGCTTTAAAATGACAAAGGACGACCACACAAATGATACGTGCCGCTATTGCCACCAAGCATAAATACGGCAGCGTGACCCTTTCAGAAGAAGAAAAAGCACGTTGCGAGCTTCTTTCGGGCTACAAGCTTGAAAACACGTGGCTGGGCAAAAACGAAAATGACGAGACACACGTACTCCACAAGAATGAAGACGGTAAATACGAAATTCTTGTTGAAAAAGAAGCAGAACTTAATAAACTTTTATCGGAGGCTGAATAATAATGAACAAAAACGACATTGACATCAGCGTGGCTAACCCGCCAAAGGATAAAAAAACACCTTTAAAGGATTTTCTCTTTTATCTTGTTCAATGGACCTGGGGCTTACCCGTTAACCTTGTGGGCGGTGCAGCCTACCTTATATGTACAAAAATTCTGAAAAGACGCCACCAGAAATTCGGCTATGCAAACATTGTTTACCTGCCATGGAATGCGGGCGGTCTTTCTTTGGGACTTTTCATTTTCATTAAAGATAGGCAAGAGGTAAACCCCTGGACCTATAACACAAGAATCCACGAATACGGTCACACCTGGCAATGCTTGCTTTTAGGCCCGCTTTACTATATTGTAATTGCACTCCCCTCTGTTATTTGGTGCAATTTCTTTAACTCCTACAGAAAGAAAAACAATGTTTCATACTACAAGCTCTATTGCGAAGCCTGGGCAAACCGCTGGGGGCAGAAAGCAACAAAAATGAAAATGGTTGATACCGGAAAATAAAGAAAAAACTCCTAACGGAGTTTTTTCTTTATTTTCCCATAAGTTCAAGGGGATCAACGTTTTTACCGTTATAAAAAACTTCAAAGTGCAGGTGGCTGACATCTGTTTTTTCACCGGGCACAACACCAAGGTAGCCCACAAGGTCGCCGCCATTTACCGTTGCACCTGCTTTTAAATCTATGGTATCTTTATTAAGACCGCAATATTTTGCAACAACACCGTTGCCGTGGTTAATTTCGACAACCGTGCCCCAAACAACGTCGTCATAAACGCTCAGAACCTCACCGTAGGCGATGGATTTCACCTGGTCACCCTCAACACCCTTGAAGTCTATGCCGTTATGTGTGCGCCAATCCCCGAGGGTGGGGTTGTAAACGGGATTCTGTGGTGAATACTCTTTATGGATTTTTGTGCCCATAGGCAAAACGTAGTAGTCCTTATACGGCGTGGCGTAAGGACTTTTTTCGGTTGTAGAGGTTTGCTCTTCAGTTTCCTCCCTTGTGTCGGGCACGTCTGTAAGATTCTGCCTTACCTCGTAATCTGGCTCGGTGGTTGCAAAAAAGGGCGACGAAACGGGATTTTCTTTTGTGGTGGTAACGTAGTCGCTTTCAATGGGCACCTGAAGCTGACCCAGGGCTTTTTCAGAAGCGATTTTTGCCGTGAATGCCGCACCGAGGGCTATGAGCAAAGCAAAAGCATACGCCGCCTTCATTTTTCTTGCCGCCTTTGTGTTTTTTATGGGCTTTGGCTGTGATGACGGTGAATTTTCGGGCACCTCGAGAGGTGTCTTTTCTTTTTTCTCGTTATCAGATTTAAAATCTTTATTGTTTTCCATTATAAACCTCCGATTATCTTTTTTAATATTTATTGACAAAATTCAAAGGTTTATACAATAACAACCAAAACAAAAAACTATTGACTTTAACTTCAAAATATGGTAACTTGTATTTACAGAAAAGGAGGCGAAATTATGGACGCAATTTTAGATATCGTTATGAATCTTTTTTCAGGCATTGAGCTTGAAGGTGTTCTCGGTTCAATGGTTGGCTTTCTCGTAGAATACGACGTAAGCTCCGGCATTGACACAGCTATCAGCTTTTTCGGCGGTCTTTTCAGCTAATTAACGTTATATTTAGCGCAGAACGAAAACTCCCTGGTTTCATTCCGGGGAGTTCTTTTTATTTCTAGCCATTTTTTCACACCATCGGAGTATTTTTATACACCTTCGGTGTGAAAAATGTCTTCTGCATCTAAATCTAACGTTAATTGTTTCGGTTGCGTTATATTTAGCGCAGAACGAAAACTCCCTGGTTTCATTCCGGGGAGTTCTTTTTATTTCTAGCCATTTTTTCACACCTTCGGAATATTTTTATACATTTAAAAATTAATCCACCTGATTCAATGATGAATGAATCAAGTGGATTTTTTCATTTATTCAATATTTCCGCAAGGGTTGCGAAGTCTTCCATAGTCAGCTTTTCTGCTCTGACTGTTTTTTCAAGCCCGGCTTTTTCTAAAGCGTCGGCAACAACAGCTTTGTTAACCGAAAGACCGGAGCTTATAGAGTTTTCTGCCGTTTTTCTTCTTTGTGAGAATGCGGCTTTAACCACCTTAAAGAAGAATTTTTCGTCTGCCACCTTAACGGGTGGCTCCTTTCTCACCGTCAGGCGAATAACCTCACTGTTAACCTTTGGTGGCGGCAAAAATGATTCTTTGGGCACAAAAAACAGCTCTTCACTGTTGGCAAAATAATTAACCGCAACGGTAACTGCACCTGCATCACGGCTGCCAACCTCTGCACAAAGTCTGTCTGCCGCTTCCTTTTGAACCATAACGGTGATTGATTTCACGGGGAGCTTATTCTCAAGAAACAGCATTATTATGGGTGAGGTTATGTAATAGGGGAGATTCGCACACACAGCAATATCCATACCGTTACATTTTTCCTCAAAAATTGCTTCAAGGTCTGCCTTTAAAATATCCTGATTAATAATCTCGACGTTTGAAAACTCACTGAGTGTTTCGTCAAGAACAGGGAGCAGCCTTTCATCAACCTCAAAGCTGAGTACCTTACCCGCCCTTTTGGCAAGCTCCGCAGTCAGAACGCCGACACCGGGGCCGATTTCAACAGCACAGGTGTTTTCATCAAGGCCCGCCGCCTCCGCCATAGCGGGGCACACGTCGGGGTCAATAAGAAAATTCTGCCCCAAGCCCTTGTTGAATGTTACGCCGTGCTTTGCCATTACTGAGCGTATCACGTTTATATCGGAAAGATTTTTCATTTTTATCTCCTTTTGTATTGAAAAAGAAAATTGAATAAGTTAATATGATTATATCATACATTTGCGAATTTGCAACGCAAAAGGAGTTTTAATATGAAAACAATCAAAGACGCTTCTTTTATAAGGCAGGGTGCTCATTTCGGCGATATCCGCCCCGTTTTCAAAAAAGTTATATGGCTCGACAAGCCTGTTCGCAAAGCAACTCTTTGTTGCTCGGCTCTTGGCTACTATGAGGCATATCTCAACTGCACAAGAGTTGGTAACTTCATTTTTGCCCCCGGCTGGACAAGCTACGGTGTGCGTATTCAATACCAGGAATACAACGTAACCGATCTTCTTGAGGAGGTTAACACCCTTGATATTGCTCTCGGCAACGGCAGACGTTACCACGGTAACCCCCACGAGCACTATGAAAGCATCACCGACAAAGAGGATGCTCTCATAGCCGCACTCTTTATTGAATATGAAGACGGCACCAATGATTTTATACCCACAGACAGCAGCTGGAAATGCTCAAAAAGCAACATTCTTTATTCACACGTTTACAACGGCGAAACCGTTGATTTCAACGCAAACACCGACGAAGAATTTTCCGTAAAGGTGCTCGACGATATAAACAAAAATATTCTTATCCCCACCGAGGGTGAAGAGGTCAGAGAGATGGCTCGCCTTGGCGTTGTTGATATTATAAAAACTCCAAAGGGTGAAACCGTTCTCGACTTCGGTCAGAATCTTACAGGCTACGTTGAGTGGAAGGTGCCTGCTAAAAAAGGCAGAGAGTTCAAGCTTTATCACGCAGAGGTGCTTGACAAGGAAGGCAACTTCTACATAGACAATATGCGTGGCGCAAAGGTTGAAATAAAGGTAATTTCAGACGGCAACGAAAGATTTTACAAGCCCCATTTCACATATCAGGGCTTCCGCTATGTTAAGCTTGTGGGCTTTGACGAGGAAGATGTAAACCCCGACAATTTCTCGGCAGTTGTTGTTTTCTCCAATATGAAGCGTATCGGTTATTTTGCCTGCGGTCACGACCTTGTGCAGCAGCTTTATGAAAACATCGTCTGGGGGCAGAGGGGCAACTTCCTCGATATACCAACAGACTGCAACCAGCGTGACGAACGCCTTGGCTGGACAGGTGACGCTCAGGTTTTTGCACGAACAGCCTCAACAACCTACAGAACAAAGAAGTTCTTTAAAAAATGGATGCACGACGTTGCCGCTGACCAGCGTGCAAACGGTGCAGTTACAGACGTTGTTCCCGAACTGAAGGGTTGGGAATCCTACGGCTCCTCTGCCTGGGCTGACGTTGCAGTTATTGTGCCCTATTGGGTTTACCGCTGCTACGGCGACACCGAAATTATCAGAGACCAATTTGAATCTATGAAAAAGTGGATTCTTTTTATGGAAGCAAACGGCACAGAGAGAGGTCTTTTTGACAACCACGATCACCACTTTGGTGACTGGCTCTCACTTGATGCAGGCAACGAAGCAACAGGTGGCTTTACCGACAAAAATCTTATCGGCTCGGCATACCTTATCTATTCAAACAGACTCTTTATCGAAATGGGTAAGGTTATCGGCGAGGATATGAGCTATTTTGAAGAGCTTTACGATTTGAGCATTAAAGCATACAGAAAAAAATATCTCAACACAGGTAAAAAAGAGCACGAAACACAAACAGCAAATGTGCTTGCAATATATTTCGACATAACCGATAACGTTGAGCGTGAAGCAGAAAAGCTTGTTCGTGACATTGAAGAATGCGGTCACCTTAAAACGGGCTTCGTTGGTACCCCATACCTTCTTCACACACTCACAAAAATCGGCAGAGCAGACCTTGCATACAAGCTTCTTCTTAAAGAGAGCTTCCCATCATGGCTTTTCCCTGTAACAAAGGGCGCCACAACAATGTGGGAGCGTTGGGACGGTATGAAGGAGGATGGCTCCTTTGCCACACCCGATATGAACTCCTTTAACCACTATGCATACGGCTCCGTGGGCGACTGGCTTTATACCACAGTTGCGGGTATCGACAGCGATTTTTCAGCCCCGGGATACAAGCACATTGTTTTCAGACCACTTCCTTGCAAGGCTCTGGGCTATGCAAAGGCTCGTATTCTTACAGATAACGGCGACATTCTTTCTTCGTGGGAATACACCGGCAATGGCGACGAATGCAAATTCCGATTCACAATACCCAATGGTTCTACCGCTACACTCTACCAGGATGGCGAGGTATATGAATTTGAAAGCGGAACCTATGAATCAACTTTTGACTGCAAGGGATATTAATTGAAGCAAAAGAACTGACATTCTTTCACCGAATGTCAGTTCTTTTCTTTTTTCTTTATATATTTTATAAGAATAAAAACGGATGCTCCCAGAAGAGCGAATACAACAACCGTCATCATAAACTTAACAGGTATAATATCGTATATTTTGTCGCCTAAAAGAGTTATAAGAATAATTCTCGGCATAACACCGAAAAACGATATTAAAATATATCGAACATAGCCCATATTTGATGCGCCGAAAAACAGGCTGACAAAGTCAATGGGGAAAATTGGCAAAAGCCTTGCAACATATAGATAAGGCGTTTTTTTATCTCTGAGCATTATTATTTTTTCGCCTTTTTTTGACGATTTCAGCTTTTTTTCAACTCTTTCGCCGCCAAGAAATTTGCCGATAAAATACGTCAGATTAAGCTCGGCAAAAAGCCCAAGAGCGTTGACTGCAAGCCCCGGTACAAAATCGAAAGCCATACCAACTGCCATATAAAGCACAGATGCCGGGATAACGAAAACAATCGCCTTGAGAGAATAAACACCAACAACCGCTCCGCCCGCCTGCCAGAGAGAATTTGTTTTCTCTACAATAGCTCTCACATCTATATTGACAAGCTCATTATATTTAAAAATAATTGTCAGCAAAATTGCCGCCACCAGCATAGCTCTCAAAGCAATGCCGATGATTCTTTTTGTTTTCTGATTCATCAGTCTAAATTACCTACTATGATAAGTTTACCGTCGTTTTCACGGGATTCGTCAGCAAGGAAAATGATTTTGTGACCTGCAACAGAATCAAAAATCGACGTGCAGGAAACAGAATGCTCCTCGCCCCTTACGAACTTTATGAAATCTGTAGTCAGGCGCTCATCGCCGCCGCTATGACCCTCGCCGGAAATGTGGCTGAGGTCTATTACCTCTTCGTCAAAATCCTTGCCGGGGTCGGAGTTGATTTTTTTAAGGTTAATAAATTTATTTTCAAACTCGCCATATATCTCACCCTTTGTACCGATAACACGGATTGTTCTGAGTGATTCTGCAGAGCCGCCTGTCATATTGTGGGTACCTGTTGCACCACCCTCAAAATTCACAAGAACGCTCTGGTGGTCAACAACGTCGTTGTCGCATTTGTAGATGCACCTGCCGTAATCACTTTCAACAAGAACACGGCGACGGTCTTCATCCGTGGGGTTTTCAATGCTTTCAAGGTCACGCCACACGTAAACCTCCCACCTGTTGGGGTGGTCAAGATAAATCTTTTTGGCACTGTATCTGCAGGTGTCAACGTGGGGACAATCCACAAGACAACGTGTACCCGCATTTTCGGGAGCGTTTTCGGGAATAAACTGGAAGCGTGAGTTCTCATCCCATTGCTCTTCCTCAATTGCTTGCTCTTCCAACTGTGTCCAAGGCTTCTTGTCATTATTCTCTTGTTCTAAAGATCCATCCATTCTTCTT
>JAZRPC010000133.1:0-6887 GCA_045649005.1 Acutalibacteraceae bacterium | reverse complement strand
TGCCATAAGGTGGAAATGGATGTGCTTAACGGTCTGACCTGCGCAGTCACCGCAGTTGTTAACAACACGGAAACCGTCTGCCATGCCAAGGTCCTTTGAAAGCTTTGCAATAACCTCGAAAATGTGGGCGATTACAGCGCTGTTTTCTTCATTAACCTCTGCGGCAGAGGAAATGTGGCTTTTGGGGATAACAAGGATGTGTGTGGGAGCTTGGGGCTCAAGGTCGTTGAAAGCAACAACTGTATCATCCTCATAAACCTTTGTTGCGGGGATTTCGCCGTTAGCGATTTTACAAAAAATGCAATCCATAGAAACACTTCCTTAAAAAAATTTGGTATAAATATAATATATCTGTTTTCAGTTTTTTTCAATAATATCTGTAAGACCCAGAATATAATCGGTTGTTGTGTTATAGTATTTGGCTAAAGCGATTAAAATATCGGTAGGGATATCACGTGTGCCTGTTTCGTATCTGTGGTATTGGGGTTGCTTCATACCGAGATATTCTGCTACTTCTGATTGTGTTTTGTCGTTGTCTTCTCTTAAATCCCGTATTCTACGATAATGTGCCATAACGCCACCTCTATAACTAAATGGTTATCTGTATCGTAACATTATTATGGGGGTTGTCTTGATAAATATAATCATTTGGTTATAATAGTGCGCTTGTGAAATGAGTAAGTTAGCATATAATGAATAGTTATTTATAGTTTGATGAATAAAAAACCGATTGGTGTACTGATTTGTACATCAATCGGTCTAATTTTTTCTTGAATTTATTTTATAAACGTTTTTACAATCTCTTCTGCGGCTTTGAGTGCATCGGGGATTTTTGCGATTTCCTTACCGCCTGCCATAGCGGAGTCGGGCTTGCCGCCGCCTGCACCACCTGCAACCTTTGCAACCTCTCTTACAATGTTGCCTGCATGTGCACCCTTTGCGATTGCGTCTTTTCCACAGAAGCAACCAAAGGAGCAGGTGCCTTTTTCATTCTGTTCAGCGGCGAGGATAACAATAATATCGTCGCCCTTGTCCTTTGAAGAGTCAAGCATTGAGCGGAGCTCTTTGGCATCTGCTTCACCTAAAGGTGCGGTAATGAGTTTAACGCCGTTGATTTCAACGAAGTTGTCGAAAAGCTCGCCGGCTTTTGCTTTTGCAATTTCTGCCTTGAGGTCTGCAAGCTCTTTTTCTTTTTCTTTGAGCTCAGCGGCAACAGCGGCAGCCTTGCTGCAAAGGTCGTTGACGTTTGCAAGCTTGAGAGCGTTTGCTGTGTTGTGAATGAGCTTTTCTTGCTTATCAAGATGTTTAAGAACGCCAAGGCCTGTTACGCCTTCGATTCTTCTGACACCTGCGGCAACAGAGGATTCTGAAACAATTCTGAAAAGACCGATGTTGCCTGTGTTTTTAACGTGAGTACCGCCGCAAAGCTCTGTTGAAAAGTCGCCTGCGGAAACAACACGAACCGTGTCGCCGTATTTTTCACCGAAGAGAGCCATTGCGCCTTTTTTCTTTGCGTCGTCAATACTCATTTCCTCGGTAACAACGGGGAGAGCAGAAAGGATAATTTCGTTTACTCTGTCTTCAATTTTAACGATTTCTTCCGCTGTGAGTGCAGAAAAGTGTGAAAAGTCGAAACGAACGGCATTGTCGTTAACAAGCTGACCTGCCTGCTCAACGTGTGTGCCGAGAGCTTCACGAAGTGCCGGCTGAAGAAGGTGAGCGGCGGTGTGGTTTCTCATAATAGCCTTACGGCGATTTTTGTCAACCTCACCGTTTACTGTGTCGCCAAGGTTAATTGCGTCACCCTCAGTAAGCGTACCGTGGTGAAGAATTACACCCTCAGCTGTTTTTGTTGTGTTTGTAACTGTGAAAACAGAGCCGTTAAAGGTGAGTGTGCCTGTGTCGCCCACCTGACCGCCGCTTTCAGCATAGAATGCGGATTTGTCGAGTACTATAACAGCATCGGTGTCAATGCCGATGAAGTCAACCTTTTCGCCGTTTGCGGCGATTGCAAGAACCTTGCCCTCTTGCTCTGTTACACAGTAGCCTGTAAACTGAGTTGCGTCACATTCCTTGAATGAAATGTCGGAGGATTTCCAGCCCTCTGTGCCTGCAACCTTGCGTGAGGATTTTGCAAGTGCCTTTGCATCTGCGAGATGTTTTTCAAATTCCTCGTTATTAACGGTCATACCGTTTTCTTCTGCAATTTCACGTGTAAGGTCAATGGGGAAGCCGTAGGTATCCTGAAGCTTGAAGGCATCTGCACCTGAGAGAACGTTGCCCTCAGTCTTTTTCATCATATCGTTAAGAAGCTCAAGACCGCTGTCAATGGTTTTATAGAAGCTGTTTTCCTCCATTGAAATAACCTTGATGATGTAATCCTGCTTTTCACGAAGACCGGGGTATGCATTTTCGTTTTCTTTGATTACTGTTTCGCAAACCTCAGCAAGGAAGGGTCTGTCAATGCGGAGAAGTCTGCCGTGACGTGCGGCCCTTCTGAGAAGGCGGCGAAGAACATAGCCTCTGCCAACGTTTGAGGGGATAACACCATCGCCAATCATAAAGGTTGTTGAACGGATGTGGTCTGTGATAACACGAAGAGAAATGTCGCTTTTTTCATTTTCGTGGTATTTGACACCTGCAACTTCCATTATGTGCTTCATAATGTTCTGAACCGTGTCAACCTCGAAGATGTTGTTAACGTCCTGAGCGATGCAGGCAAGTCTTTCAAGACCCATACCTGTGTCGATGTTGGGGTTTGCAAGGGGGGTATAGTTGTTTTTGCCGTCGTTTTCAAACTGTGTGAAAACAAGGTTCCAAAATTCAACGTAGCGGTCACATTCGCAACCGACCTTGCAATCGGGGCTACCGCAGCCGTATTTTTCGCCACGGTCATAGTAAAGCTCCGAGCAGGGGCCGCAGGGACCCTGGCCGTGCTCCCAGAAGTTGTCCTCTTTGCCGAAGCGAACCATGTGGTCGGGCTTTACGCCAACCTCCTTTGTCCAGATATCATAAGCCTCGTCATCTTCAAGGTAAACGCTGCAATAGATTTTTTCGGGGTCCATTTCCATAACCTTGGTGCAGAATTCCCAAGCCCACGGAATAACCTCTTTTTTGAAATAATCACCGAAAGAGAAGTTGCCGAGCATTTCGAAATATGTTCCGTGGCGGGCTGTGATACCAACTCTTTCAATATCGGGTGTGCGGATACATTTCTGACAGGTTGTAACCCTCTTTCTGGGGGGAGTTTCTTCGCCTGTGAAGTATTTTTTCATAGGTGTCATACCTGCATTGATAAGAAGAATGCTCTTATCGCCCTGAGGCACGAGGGGGAAGCTGGGAAGCCTCAGATGGTCTTTTGATTCGAAGAATTTAAGATATTTTTCTCTTAATTCGTTAAGTCCTGTCCATTGCATAATTTATTGTCTCCTTTTTAAAAATAAAAAAGCACGTTCACACCAACACGGGACGGAAAAACCGCGGTACCACCCGAATTGTGCAAAACGCACCACTCATTTTTGGTGGTTAACGCCCACCAACGTACTGTTTTCAGTAAGACTCCGCAAGCAGCAGGCTTAAAGGCGACAAGAAACTTTCAGCAACCGTTTCCTCTCTGAATGCCGTATCAGTAAA
This sequence comes from Acutalibacteraceae bacterium, assembly GCA_045649005.1. Taxonomy (GTDB): domain Bacteria; phylum Bacillota; class Clostridia; order Oscillospirales; family Acutalibacteraceae; genus DTU089. Next base: position 3,254 of record JAZRPC010000133.1, on the reverse strand, counting down.
CCATCTTGCATCACAGTCGAATTGATTTATAGTTTTTATACAATAGATATTATAGTGAATTTGAGTGAATTGTCAAGTAGAAAATAATGTCAGAAGTGTGGAGTTGTCTGCGTAATGGTAAGCTTCGCTTTCAATTTTGATTTGATGAATGCTCGCTAAATGCGGCGATGTGTTACGGCATTTCAAAAAAATTTATAAATTTTTTATTTTTTTGTAGTATTTCGTGAAAAAATGACATATATCAGTAGGAAGAAAAATTTGCATAGCAAAAAAGCGTTGAAAGGGGAGATAAAGAGAAAAGAAAACAGATTAGCACATTGAATAATTGTAGTTTAAAAATGAGTATAAAATAAGATTGAAGGTTGTATCGGTTTGTGTTATAAAGTAAGCAGGAGGGTGAGTATGAAAAGATTAAAAAGAAAAATATCAGTGGCTTTAGTAGTTACTTCAATTCTCTTCACATCGGTTTTTTCGGTAAATGCTATTCATACGGATAAAAACGAAGGTGTTATAACTACCTTTTTCCATGAAGAAAGTGGGACGCTGATAGTTTCCGGCGAGGGAGAAATTAAAGATTTATATCCCCGTGCAACGAAAAATGCATTGTGTGATACTGTTACAGAAAATGATATAAAAATCAAACATCTTGTTATTGATGATGGTATAACCTCAATATCAAATTCATTTAACGATATGCATAATTTGCAGGATGTTTCATTTCCTGCAACCTTAGAGAGAATATATTCTTCCTTCAATGATTGTGATAAGGTAAAAAGCGTTGATTTTCCAAAATCATTAAAGGTTATTGGTTCGGCTTGCTTTAATGATTGCGACGGAATAAGTGACTTGCATTTTAACGATGATTTGGAAGAAATTAATTACGAGAATGCAGAAGCAATAAGCTTCAATAGCCTTGATTCACTTGAAACGTTATATATTCCCCAATATGCGGGTGTAAACGGAGCATTTTCTGATTGTGCCGCATTATACAATATCTATTATGAAGATCCTTATTGTCGAGGTGTGAGGGTGCAGGGTGACAAAGGGTACTTGCCAAGCTTTGTAAATTGTGCTGAAGATGTGACCATTTACACGAGAAAACAAAAACTGGACCTTTTCACACCTGAAGATGAAAAATCTTATAGTGGCGGTTATGATAATCCGTTGGGGTGGCTTTCAAAAAACGGCGGACCTAATGTTGTTTATTTGGAAAACGTACCGGGTGAAATGAGAATAAGCAATAGCGATGCAGATGTTCAGCTTTCTTGGGATTGTGTAAAGCCGGGTGTTACATACAATATATACCGTGCTGTAAGCGGACTTGTTTATGTGCCCATCGCTTCAAGTCGAAAAGGTGAATTTACAGACACCACGGTGAAAAGCGGTGTGGTGTATAAATATAGGATAGTAGCTGATGATTACTGTGTTGAGAGTGATAGCATATTGGCTCTGGCGAGCCCTGTTTTAAAAAGTGCTGTTTATTCAGATTCAAAAAAGGCTTCACTTGAATGGAGTGAGGTGGAAGGTGCAAAGGGCTACTATGTATATCGTTCCGAAACAGGCTGTGCGGGCACCTGGACTCGTATTGCAAATATTGAATCCGGCAAAACCATATCTTATATGGCTGAAGGGTTAGAAAAAGAGAAGGAATATTATTTTTGTGTTAGGTCATATTCCTCCAACACCGTCAGCACCGGCTCGAACAAAAAACTATTGTTGCGGGATAAAGGTTGAAGAATTCCGAATACAGTATTAGAAAAATCCCTCTTGACTTATTGTGTAAAAGGTGCTATAATCCGTAACTGTTGCGGTATGTCCGTTGAGATTTAGCCGCATAAAATTTCCTTGCTCTCAAATAGGTTAATGGGAGCCGGAGTCCATAAGGAGGTGCAAACGATGTCAAACTACGAAACAATTATCGTCTATTCTCTCGCAAACGGCGAAGAGGCAGCAAAAGAGCTTGCAGCAAAATTTCAGGCGATGATGGCTGAGCACGGTGCAGTTGACAGCGTTGATGAATGGGGTAAGCGTAAGCTTGCATACCTTATCAACGATGAAGAATACGGCTACTACGTGCTTTACAACCATTCTTGTGATGCAGCATATCCCGCAGAGCTTATGCGTGTTCTCAACATCACTGAAGGCGTTCTTGCAAAGAGTATTATTAAAAAATAAGAGGTGTGAAAGATGCTTAACTGTGCAGTTATAATGGGCAGACTTACAGCAGATCCCGAGCTTCGCCAGACTCCTAACGGAATTTCAGTTACAAGATTCACTGTTGCGGTTGACCGTGGCTATGTTAAAGCTGGCGAAGAGAGAAAGGCAGACTTTATCAATGTTATCGCTTGGAGACAGACCGCTGAGTTTGTTTCAAAATATTTTTCAAAGGGCTCAATGATTGCCGTTCAGGGCTCAATCCAGACAGGCTCCTATGAAAAAGACGGCGTTAAACGTTATACATTTGAAGTCAGCGCTGACAATGTAAGCTTCTGCGGTTCTAAAAACGAATCCTCAAACGGTGGCGCAAATGTTGCGACCGCTGCTGCACCGTCTTTCGCTAACGGCAGCGCAGATGATTTCGCAGCAATGGCTGACGATGACGACTTGCCGTTCTGATTCTAACAGGAGGTAATTTGTATTATGGCATACGAGAAAAATGATCGCCGTCCCAACAGAAGAGGCCGCAAAAAAGTTTGCGCTTTCTGCGTTGAGAAGGTTGAAAAAATCGACTATAAAGATACTGAAAAGCTCAGACGTTACACATCTGACAGAGCGAAGATTCTTCCTCGCCGTGTAACAGGTACTTGTGCTTACCATCAGAGAGAGCTTACAACTGCTATTAAGAGAGCAAGAAGTATTGCCCTTCTTCCCTACACAGCAGACTAATCTTTTTTCGAATTGTGGGTGCTTTTCCGTTTTACTCACCCTAACTTGCGTACTTTTGTACGCTACGGGGTTCGTAAAACAAAAAATCACCGCACACTTCAAAAAAATATTAAGACTCAAGGTGTCCGAAAGGGCACCTTTTTGTTTTGTAAGCTATGGGGTGTCTAAATCACAAATCTGACGCACTCTGCACAAAAATCAAATTTATGAAAACAAGACATCCGGTAGGGTGTCTTGTTTTTATACCCAAACTTGCGTACTTTTGTACGCTACGGGGTTCGTAAAACAAAAAATCACCGCACACTTCAAAAAAATATTAAGACTCAAGGTGTCCGAAAGGGCACCTTTTTGTTTTGTAAGCTATGGGG